>JAQBHC010000119.1:0-12767 GCA_032128175.1 Chloroflexota bacterium
GATGAAACTACACTCATCCACGATGTCCCGAGAGTAGTGGCTGGTAGAGGGGACTGAACCCGCCGGTCCCACGCAGCAGATCGTGATTCAGTCGCCGGTCGTGGTGGCGCTCCGGGCACCGCGTGAGGTCCTACTGGCCGAGGGGGACGATCCACACGTGGTGACGCCGTCGTCAACCTCCGGGAGCAGTCGGTTTCCAGGGCCCTTCGATTGCCGTTGCCTCCTTGTCGCCGGGCCAGCGCGGCATGCTGATGCAGAGGAACTGGAGCGGGTCGACACCGGTGCAGCGGTACTGGAATGCCGTCCCGACCGGGATGTCGATGGAAACGCCTGGTTCCAGAACGGTCGTCGCCTCACCGGCGCCGTCGCGCCGCCAGATCTGTCCCTCGCCCGACAGAACGTGCCAGAACTCGCTCACCGTGGCGTGGACGGTCGCCCGATTCACCTGACCTGGCGGGACGGTGGAGTGGATCATGTTGCCGGTCTCGCCTTCGATCAGGTACCGGATCTCGGCCCCGGCGGGCGAGCGACCATTCGGGATGGAAGGGAACGAGCGGGTCTGCATGGAGAACCTCCGTGTGCTTCCAAGCATTATCCCCGCACGGACGCCTCGGTAGCGCTCGGTCTTCGGGTGACTCTCCCGCACGCTGGGAGATGCAGCGGCAGGTCCGCGGGTCGACCTGAAGTCAACATCGGTACGATGCCGCCCGTTCGACTATGACGGAGGTGACCCGATGACCGACCCGATCGAGGACCTGATCGGGGACTAGCGCGGGCTGACTGTCGATCACGACGACGGCGTGCTCGAAGGCTCCGCTGCTGTCTCCGGCCGGAGGTCGATCGTGGCGACCCAGGCGTCGAAGAATGCCCTGGCGTCACTGCGGCCGTGCAGCAGCTGGAACAGATAGAGCCGCCCGCCGGCGACGACGGTTGCGTCGATCCGGTTCGGACACTCCGAGATCCGGCCCGACTGCCCATCGATAGCGATCTCCGCTTGCTGGCTGCGAGGCGCGCAGCCAGGCGAGTTGTAGTCGACCCATGCATCGATCGAGACCCCATCCGGGATCACGGTCGACGCGCCTTTGAAGAAGGCGGCAAGGCCGGTCTCCACAACATCGAATGGGTCGTCGTGCGCGCCGGAGTTGTCCGGGCGTGGCTGGGTGACGGGGTCCCAGAGCTCCGTGGCCGGTTCGAGCCCTCCCCTGTCGAAATACCCGAAGGAAAAGCCGTTGGTCGGCGAGACGAAGGTCGACGTCAGGCCCGGGAAGTCGACCGCGGTCTCCGGGGTCAGGTCGATCGTGGCGACGAAGGCGTCAAAGACCGCTCTGGCGTCAGTGCGGTCGTGTGTCAGGGTGAAGAGATAGAGCCGCCCGCCGGCGACGACGGTTGCCTCGATCCGGTTCGCACACTCCGAGATCCTGCCCGACTGCCCATCGATGGTGATCTCCGCTTGCTGGCTGCGAGGAACACCGCAGCCGCGACGCAAGACATATTCGTCCGAGAAGTACTCGTCGATCCGTTCATCGATCGCCCCGTCCGGGAACTCCGTCGACGCGCCCTTGAAAACGGCGGCCGAGCCAGTCTCCACGCCATCGAATCCGTCGTCGACTTGGTTGCTGAAACCCCAGAGTTGGTTGGCCGGTGTGACCGTGCCGTCCCCCCTGTCGAAATACTTGACGGCGAAGCCGTTCCTCGGCGAGACGAAGGTCTTCGTCAGGCTCGGGAAGTCGACCGAACCACCGACGCTCGATCCGTCCGGCAGGAGCGAAACGACGTTGATGGCCAGCAGGCCGACGGCGACCACGAGGACCGCGGCGCTGGCCACGCGGGCGAAGATGCTCACAGGTGTTGCCCTCCACGCCGGCCACATGGCACGGCGCTGTCGAGTCGTGTGGATCTCCTCGAGGGCGGACAGCACGGCGTGGTCGGACATCTGGGTCGGGCCGTCCTCGAGCCAGACTCGGGCGGCCAGGTTGAATTCGTTCTCGTTCATGCCATCCGCTCCAGTGAGGTGGTGCTGGTCGTCCGGGCATCGGCCTCGAGTGCCGCCCGGAGGGTGGACGTGGCGTAGC
Organism: Chloroflexota bacterium; assembly: GCA_032128175.1. Classification (GTDB taxonomy): domain Bacteria; phylum Chloroflexota; class Limnocylindria; order Limnocylindrales; family CSP1-4; genus UBA5189. The sequence goes on from JAQBHC010000119.1 coordinate 2,073, forward strand.
GGAGCCTCGACCTGATCGTTTCCGTGGGGACGCCGAGGTTCTCGGCGATCTCGGCGACCGACCAGCCGAGGTAGTGACGGAGCACGAACGCCGCGCGTTGCTCCGACGGCAACCGGCGGAACCCACGATCGAGCGCATCGCGCGTGACGATGTCCTGGGTGGTGTCCGGCGTCGCCGGCCCGTCGACGGGCAGAGCCACGACGTTGGCGGTCCACTTCGAGGTGCGTTTGGCCTCGGCATAGCAGGCATGGACGAGGATCCGATGGAGCCATGCCTCGAAGCGTTCGGTTTCGCGGAGTGCCGGCAGGTCCCGCCACGCTGTGACGAGCGTTTGCTGGACAGCGTCCTCGGCGCGTCCGACGTCACGCAGGATCCGATGCGCGACGACGAACAGCCGGTCAGCGGAGCCGCGAACGATGGAGGCGAAGGCCTCCTCGTCACCGGACCGTGCCGCCTCGACGAGGGCGAGGTTCATCCATCCAGCTCCCAGCTTCGCGGCCCCTGGTGGGACGCTTCATCCACTATGAGTGCCGTTCCCAGGGAATCGGGTTGAAAATCGCGGCGCAGGACGGTCGACTACGCGGCAGATCGTGCTTCAGTCGCCGGTCGTGGTGGCGCTCGGGGCACGAAGAAGCAGACGTTCCGCTCGGACTTCCTGACCGGCGAGGCGAACTGGGTCCGCTTCTCGCTCGCGGCGGCTCGTCTCGAGGTCAGGCGGTCACGACCGCGAGGCCGAGGGCGCGCGCCGCCTGCGCCTGGCGCAGGTCGAACGTCAGGAAGCTCACCCCGGGCTCGGAGACCCGCTGCGCGGCCGCGAGGTGGAGGGCATCGAGCGTTCGCACGCCGGTCGCCTCCGCGATCGAGGCCGCTGACTCGCAGGTCGCCTCGTCGAGCTCGACGATGGAGATGGATCGCAGATCGTCCGTGAAGGCGGCTCGCGCGGCGACGAGGTCGCGTCCCGAGAGCAGGCGGGCGAGGTTGCGGCGGACCTCGACGATCGTGTGTCGGGCCGTCAGGAGCGCGTGATCGGCCCGCAGCAGCGCGTCCGCGGCGGCCGAGTCGGCCTCCTCAACGTAGCGTTTGAGCAGGGCGCTCGAGTCGACGTAGGTGCTCACTCGCCGCGGTCCTCGGCCAGCACCTCGAGCACCCGCCTCGACGCCTTCGACCGGTGCGCCGGACCGAGCGGCGAGCCCGTGCCCGGCGTGATCCAGCCGGCGCGGATCCCGTCCTCTATGCGAGCGCGGCCCGGCACCGGGCCGAGCACCGCCTTCGGCCGCCCGCGGTCGGTGACCCGCAGGACCTCTCCTCGCTCCGCCCGGTCCAGGTACTCGGACAGGCGCTGCTTCAGCTCCCGGATCCCGACGTCAGCCATGTGGACACGTTACCACAGCGATGTGTCCACATAAAGAGGCCGACGATCCTGGCTTGCCTGCACCAGACCATCAACGCCAAGGCGACGTCGTCCGCGTGAAAGAAGGTCGATCTGGTCGGGGCGAGAGGATTTGAACCTCCGACCTCATCGTCCCGAACGATGCGCGCTACCAAGCTGCGCCACGCCCCGACCGCAATGCCCGTTCAACAGGGCCCGCGGATGATAGCAAGAGGCGGGGAACTTGGAGCGCCGACATAACTTGGGGCGGGCCGCCGCGGGGGGCGGCCGCTCTCAGCGCCAGATCGCGTCGTACGGATTCTCGCCGACGATGGGGTTGCCTGAGGCAAAACGGTCGAGATCGAACGGTGTGATGTCGACCGTCGAGGGCCAGCCGTCGAGAATCCACTCGGCCAAGGACGCCCCTATCGCGGGAGCCGTCTTGAACCCGGTCCCCGAGTGGCCGCAGTCGAGGAAGAAGCCGTCTGGGCCAGCGGGACCCACGATCGGGCGCTGATCCGGGCTGATCCCGTCCTGACCGTCGTGGCCGGTCCGAAACGTCCCCTCGGACATCCACGGGAGCCGGGCACAGACGCGATCCACCATCTCCCCGACCGTGGTCGGGCCGAAGCCCGGCATCGGATCCCCAGGCTCGCCCCCGATCGCAGTGCCAATCTCCAGACCGACGAGCAGCAGCTCATGGCCCTCTCGCCGGAAGTACATCTCACGGCTGTTGTCGATGACGGTCGGCAGGTTCGTCCCCCGCCCTGGCGGCAGCCCGAAGTACGCCGTGTCGTGGCGCCAGGGCTGGATCGGCACGTCGAGGCCGACAGTGGCCGCGATCTCGCGGGCCCACGCGCCGGCCGCGTTGACGACGATGGGGGCCGCGAACCGCCCGCGGTCGGTCGTGACCCCTGCGATCCGGCTGCCCTCGACATCCACGGCTTTGACGCGTGTTCCGACGAGCACCCGGGTGCCGAGCTTCCGCGCCGCCGCCAGGAACCCGGCTGTGGTTCCGGTCGGATCCGCGTAGCCCGAGAGTGGCTCGTATGCGGCCACCTCGATGTCGTCGAGGACGGCGCCGATCAGGATATTGGCGGTCGTTTCGCGATCCACGATCTCCGCGGCGATGCCGGCCGCTTGCTGCAGGGCCACGTTGGCCCGCATCGCGGCCTCATAGTGCGGCGGCACGAATTGGAGGAAGCCCGTCCGGACGAAACTCGGATCGCCCTCGCCCACCATCTCGGGCCAGTTCGTGAAATACGGGAACGACGTCCAGGCGAGTCGTGCCTCGAGCAGGAGGTCGTAATGCATCCTGACGAGGCCCGAGGATCGACCGGTCGCGCCCGACGCGATCGCCGAGCGCTCGAGCACGATGACCTGGGCGCCGCGCCGGGCGAGATGGAACGCCAGACTCGCGCCCTGCGCCCCGCCGCCGACAACGATGACGTCCGCGGTCTCGGTCACAGGTCGCTCCGGGGCGGTTTAACAGGGCCGGTCGTGCGCATGTCGGCAGCGTAGCGAGATCCGTGGGCGGTCACATCGCGTGCGGGAACGTTCGTGGCGGGAACGCAGCGGGGCCGGGGGCTCGGGGCGCCGTGCGCTGAGGAGATCCGACGAGCCGGGGGCTCCTGCTACTCGGCAGCGACCGCAATGGCGGCGGACACGTGCCTCGGCGCGTCGCGGACGGGGAACATGACGATCGCTGCAGCAATGAACGACATCGTCATCAGCCCGAAGACGATCGGCAGGCCGTTGACGTCGCCGGCCACCGAGATGATCGCCCCATAGAGGAGGGTCCAGAGGGAGCCGACGCCAAACGCGAGCGTGAAGTAGATCGCAAAGGTGGTATCGCGGATCCCGGCCGGGGCCGCGTCGGCCAGGAGCGCCTGGAGCTGCGGGCTCTCTGCGAACGAGAACAGACCCATGATCGCGAGGCCGGCCCACAGCCCGATCATCGAAGACCCAGCCGTGATGAACAGCGCGAAGCCGATGGCCCCGCCCAGGTAGGCGCCCACGATGACCGGGCGGCGCCCGATGCGGTCGGACAGCCAGCCCGCCAGGAGCGGCATCGGGACGGACAGCACGATGAGGCCGCCGTACATCAGGTCGGTCGTCGATGACGGGAGGCCGAGCACCTTGGTGAGGTATAGGAGAGCGAACAGGTTGGCGACGCCGAGCCCGCGACCCCCGCCACCGAGGACCGAGGCCAGGTAGACCCTCCGGATCGTCGGGAGCCGCCGGATCTGGCCGAGGGCCTGCCGGACAGAACCCTCGGCGCGTGCTGCGGCACGGTCCGTGCCGTGTTCGACGACCCATCGAACGATCGCCACGGCGATGAGCGCGGCCGGCAATCCGAAAATGATGGAGACGCCGCGCCATCCGACGGCCGCCAGCAGGATTGGTCCGGTCAGAGCGACCACCACCGTGCCGACATTCCCGCCGGAGATGTGCGCGCTGATCGCAAAGCCGCGTCTCGACGGTGGGAACTGCTCGGCCAGGAGACCGTTGCCAACCGGATGCTGGGGCGCGCCGCCAATTCGCGATACGACACTCGTGGCCGCGAACGCACCGAATGTCGGTGCCGCAGCCTGCGCGGCGAACCCAAGGCCGAACAGCATGCCGCCGATGCCCATGAGCCAGCGCCTGGGCACGTGTCGGGTCAGGAAGGCGAAGCTGGCCTGGACGAGCCCTGACGCGATCGCGCCGCCGGCTGCGACAAAGGTGATCGCCTCCACGCCAACGTGGAACTCGTCGATGACCTGGAGGAAGATCAGCGGCAGGATCACCGCCTGCGCGTGGTTGACCGCGTGGGCGATGGACAGAAGCCAAAGGGTTCGATGGGGCCGGATCACGGCGATCTGCGCGGGCATCGACTCGTCAGGCACGCGCGGAGGATAGCCGTCCGGCGTGGCGCGGGCGCGACGGAGAGGCGTGGCGCGCGACGGCGAGGCGCGGTGCGCGGAGAGGTGCGCGGCGCGCGTCGGGGCGCTGGGCGCGTCGGGGCGCGGGGTCTAGCTCTAACCCAGGCGCGCTGCGAACAGGCGATCGCCGTGGACCGTGCTCCAGACAAAGCCATCGGTCGCGGGCATCGGCACCTGCGGGGTCGAAAGCGCTCGGAGCCATTGGCTGCCCGCAGCCGGGAACCGGCTCTCGAACATCCGCGACAGAGAAGCAACGAGCGCGCGATTTCTCCGGGTCCCCCGGATCACGAGCAGCCCGGCTACGCGTGGCGATACGCCGTCAATGGACCGCCCCGCCAACTCCCGACGTACGGATGCGACCTTGTCCCCGAGACCGCGGAAGGCTTCGCCAACATCGGCCATGAGATCGATGATCTCGATCACGGCGACCTCTTGCTCCCCCGAACGAGACAGGAAAACGTCGATGCTTCTCGAGCGCGAAGCGTTGGGGTCGATGGGTCGTTCGGCCCGCGCCTGCCAGCCGCCGGGTATGGCGAGGCGGATCACGAGTTCCTGGCGTCGAAGGTGCTCGATATCCCGCGGGAGTTGAGCGCCGGGCTGTGCCTGAATGAACGCGGCGAGTTCTGCGTGCACGGAGGCCGCCGCAGCGGTGAGGGTTTCGAGGGACGCAACCGTGCCCATGCCGCGTTCGAGACGACTCCAGAACGGCTGTGACACACCCGCACGATCGGCCGCCTGCGCCTGGGTCATCGACAATGCCAGCCGACTCTCGCGGAGGCCGACGCCGATCCGCCCGGCGAGATACAACGTCCTACGCCTCGAGGCCACTCGCGTCTGCGATGCACGGCGCTGCCGGGACGGCATCACGCCCTCGCCGAAGAGCTGGTGCCGCACCACCGAGGCGTCGGGCCAAGCCTGCGAGGCGTCGGGCCAAATCGAGGCGTCATGCCAAATCGAGGCGTCATGGCAGATCGAGGCGTCATGCCAAGAAGGATTACCGAACGCCATTAGCTGCGGCTTTCACCGACGGTCGGTTGCAGGGCACCAGTCAAGTGGATCAGGACCCTTCGTTGCGGCCCACCTATGCCTTCCGAGCATGAACGTCGGGCGAGTCTGGAGCCGACGCCACAATGAGCTGGCCGCTAATCCTTCTTGGAATACGGCCGCCGGCCGACGGGAACGAACCGAGCACGGCACCGGGAATACGGCCGCCGGCCGAGAGGAACGAACCGAGCAGTAAGCCTTCTTGGAATACGGCCGACGGGAACGGACGGAGCGGGACTCCTAGAACTCGTCCAGGTAGCGCTCCACTTCCCAGTCGGAGACCTGCGTTCGGTACTCGTCCCACTCGGCGCGCTTGGCCTCGATGAAGTGGCCGTAGACGTGCTCACCCAGCGCCTCGCGGATGACCTCGTCCTTCTCGAGCTCCTCGAGCGCCTCGCCGAGCGTGCCGGGCAGCTCCCGGATCGCCTTCGAAGCGATCGTGGCCGCGTCCATCTCGAACAGGGACTCCTCGACCGGAGCGGCCAGGGTCATACCCTTCTCCACCCCGTCCAGGCCGGCCGCGATCATCGCCGCGAACGCCAGGTAGGTGTTGGAGGACGGATCTGGGCAGCGGACCTCGGCTCGCGTGCCCTCGATGGACTTGCCGGGCGAGATCATCGGGACGCGGATGAGGGCCGACCGGTTGGTCCGACCCCAGGTGATGTAGGTCGGCGCCTCGTAGCCTGGAACCAGCCGCTTGTACGAATTCACGAGTGGCGCGAGCACGGCACTCATGCCGCGGGCATGGGCGAGGATGCCGGCCATGTACGACTTCGCGAGCTCGGACAGGCCGTATGGCGCGTCCGGATCGGCGAAGGCGTTCACCGAATCGGCGATCGAGTACAGGCTCTGGTGCGTATGCATGCCCGAGCCGTTGATGCCAAAGATCGGCTTCGGCATGAAGGTCGCGTAGAGCCCGTGCTGCTGGGCGATCGCCTTGAGGGTGAACTTGAAGGTGATGGCGTTGTCGGCCGTCTGCAGCGCATCGGCGTATTCGAAGTCGATCTCGTGCTGGCCGGCGGCGACCTCGTGATGAGCGGCCTCGACCCGGATCCCGAACGCTTCGAGGGAATCCACCATGTCCTGGCGGACTTCCTGGGCGAGATCGGTCGAGAAGTCGAAATAGCCAGCCTGATCGTGCGGGAGCGGCTCGATCCCACCGTCCTCGCCGCGTCGGAACAGGAAGAACTCGAGCTCCGGGCCCATGTTCACGAGATAACCGAGCTTCTTGGCCCGATCGACCTGCCGGCGGAGCACCCAGCGGGGATCCCCGACGAAGGGCTCGCCGCGCGGGGTGAAGACGTCACAGATGACCCGTGCGGTGCCGCGCGGCCCGGTCCCCCGCTGCCACGGGATCTCGGCGAACGTGCGCATGTCCGGCATCAGGTACTGATCGCTCTCGGCGATCCTTGTGAAACCCTCGATGGACGATCCGTCGAACCAGGTGCCGTGCTTGACGGAGCCTTCGAGCTGATGGATCGGAATCGTGACGGCCTTGACGTGGCCGATGATGTCGGTGAACTGGAGCTGGACGAAGCGAATGCCCTTCGACTTTGCTCCCTGGATGAGCTCGATCCCGTCAACGGCCTCGTATGGAGCGACCACCGGTGCTGCCTCCTGTGCGTACGCGGACAGATTTCTTGTGCGTCACGCATGAAACTGATACGTCAACGTGTTCTGGTGGCCATCCTACCAGCCATCGGTGCCTCGACGGCGTGGGTGAGCGGCGATAACCTCGCCCGTACTTAGTCGCTTTGCACAAGACGAACGGCAACCGCCAGCGGCAGGCGAACCTCGGGATCGGCCAGCCGCCAGCCGGTCAGCGCCTCGATCCGTCGCAGCCGGTAGGCGACCGTGTTCCGATGCACGCTGAGCGCGGCGGCGGCTTCGTTGACCCCGCCATGCTCGAGGAGGGCGCGCAGCGTGGCGAGGTGCTCGCGCCGAACATCGGGCCGGCCCGCCAGCAACGGTTCAAGCAGCGCCCGGGCGAGGCGCTCGCCGTCGGGCAGGTTGTGCATGGCGCCCAACAGACGATAGGCCGGCAACCGCACGGCCCTGGCAATCTGCGGCGGTTCGGGGAGGGCCTCCGCTGCCTGGAGTGTCGTGCGGGCTTCACCTTCGGCTGCGGGGCGCTCGGCGGGCGTATTGAAGGGCCGGGAAACAGCCACCGGGCGGCCGAGGAACGCGGCCATTCGGCCCGCGATCTCGAGGCCCTCGGGGTCGCCGGCGGCGCTGGCGGTGCCGGCGACGCGGGCACCGACACCGGCACCGGCGCCAACGTCCACCGCCAGCACGACTCGGATTTCGAGTGAGTCCGCGTCGCCGCGGAGCGCCAATCGACGGGCCGGAGCCAGCAGGCGGAGCTCCCGCCGAACCGCGTCGCGCCGTTCCCGAACCTCGGGTGCATCGTCCTCCCCTCCGGGCATCCGCTGTTGCGCGAGCAGGACGACCCAGGGCGGGCCGGCCGTGGGGAGTGCCTCCGAGCGCCGCGTCTGGTCACGCGCTCGACGGACGGCCTCATCGCGGGACAGCTCCAGCGCGAGGAGCCCGGCCACGCGGGCGACGCTGACGCGCTCAAGCTCGCCCACGGGGCGATCCCCCAGGAGGGCCAGACTCCCGGCGGCCCCGCCGACGGTCGGCAGTGGCATACGGAGCGCCACCGCATGACGGGGTCGAGCGTGATAGCGGGCGACCGAGGCTGGTCCATCGGCAACCTCCGGGGGCGCGTGGACGGCGAGTGGATCGCCGCGCCGGCTCTCGAGCGCGACGGCGCGACCCAGAAAGGTCGCCACGGCCCCGACCATCGCCAGCGGCCCGCCACCCTCCAGCGCAAGAAGCTCCAGTCGCCCCTCCAGGAGGGACGCCTGACGATCAAGCTCCGCGCCCTGCGTCACCAGAAAACCGATCAGGCTCCGCTCCAGGTCCGCGGGATCGGCGCGCGGTATCCGCAGCGCCGGCACGTCCGCGGCGGCAAGCGCGGCAGCCAGCCCATCGATGAGGTTCGGGACATCGACGTCCTCGCCCGCGGAGCGCTCTCCGCTGGCGTCGCCCTCGATGAGGAGCAGCCCGGACACCTGCGCCGCCGCACACGCCTCGGCCAGCGAGCGCATCTCCTCGGGCCCGGGCGCCACCACGGTCAGCGCCACCGCCGGCACGATGGCGAGATCCCCTGGATCGAGTGCGTCGAAGGCTGGGACCCGGGCGCGCATGACCCGGACCCAGGTGATGGACGCGGCACGGGTGTCGGGCGCTCCGACCGGGCGTGCGCCCGGCAGCATCGCAGCCGCGAGGCTCGCGAGGGTCGTCATGCCACGCCCGACGGTGGGCTAACGCTGGTACCGGCGGCGGACCCGACCGCACCGGCGCGAGCCGTCACCAGGTCGTCCACGAGCCGGCCGAATTCACGATCGAAGTCGACATAGCGATCGGAGCGCCCGACCATCGACAGCTCTCCGCCGGGGCCAAGGCGGGCCCAGATGCGTCGCCGCGGAAGGTAGAACGAGATCGTCAGGCCGAGGATCAAGCTCCCGAACGCACTCCACACGATCCCCTGCCCGGGGTCTCGCTTGGCGATCAGCAGGGTGTAGTCGCTGAAGCCCTGGAGGGTAACGGCGAAGTCGAGGGCATCAAACGACGCTGTGGCGCCCTGGACAACCGTCAGCGGGAACCCGGTCTGCACCTGGTTCGTACCGTCCGGGTTGACCCCCGTGACGACATATGGCAGCACGAGCAACTCGCCGACACCCTGCGGGTTCCGGTCAAGCAGCAATTGGAGCCCGATGCTCCGGCCGGGAACGGCGAACGTCCCGAATGGGAACCCGCCGGCCGTGTCCGTGAGCGGCACCGGGCCGGACCACAGGACGGAGCCGTCAAGGGCGTGGACGTCGAGATCGAGGGCCGGCCCGAACCCGTTCTGGTGAAAGGAGTAGCCGCCCGCGTAGAGCGGGTCGTTGACCCGGATCGATTTGCGAGCCAGCAGCGCTCCGTCCTGAAAGACGGACAGGTCGGTGATGAAGTCGGTCGCCTCCCCGGCCTCGAGGCCAGGTGCCGAGAAGCCGTTGTTCTGGACGAGGAGCAGCCCGGGCGTGCCGATCGGCTGGACGGTGAGGGTGTCTCCCTCGGCGACGACGAGGCCCTGCTCGTCCCCGAATCTCGACGTGATGGCCCCCGCAATGAGGAACAGGATCAGGCCGAGATGGGTCAGCAGGGTGGCCATCTTGACCCAGCGATGTCGATCCCCGTACCAGTAGCGAACGCCCTCGACCTCGGCCACCCGTACATGGAAGCGATGCCGGCGGAGTGTCCGCTCCAGGGCCGGGGCGTCAAGACCCGCCGCGATCTGGACGCGGTCGGGCAGACTCGGATCAAAGTAGGCGTCCGGCTGGACGACGCGGATTTCCGCCGACTGACGCCACAGCCGCGGGGTCCGATCGATCGTGCACACGACGATCGACACGATCAGGACGATGAGACCGATCGAGAACCATGTCGACGTGAACACCTGGAAGAGCTGCAGGCGCTCCATGACGTCGACGATCCCGGACCCGAGGGCCGCGTCGTAGCGGGCGTGGATGCCGGCCATTGCCGTTGCGTAGTCGCCCGCCGAGCGAAAGGCGAAGCCGGGCAGCTGCCGGACGGTCATGCCGACGACCGAGAGCATCAGCAGCACGATGATCTGGAGGACGGCGAAGTTCACGGCGGTCAGGAGCCGCCAGAGCACCAACCCGATCTTGCCGAGCGGGCCGGCGTTGATCCGCGCCCTCCTATCGTCGCCTGCGACGAGGTACAGGACGATCCCGACACCGGCGAGCGCTGCGAAGAGGTACGCCGGCGAAATGGTGCGCCTCGGCCCTGTCAGGCAGTAAGGGCAGCCGCGCCCGCTACGCTGGCGCCCGCTACGGTGTCGCCCTGGCTCGCGTCCGCGGCCACGGACACCCCAATCGCGAGCGCCTGGCGGAGATCGGCCACGATGTCGGCGACGTCCTCGAGCCCGACGCTGACGCGCAACAGCCCGGGGCGAATCCCGCTGTCCACTAGCTCCGCCTCAGTCAGCTGCCGGTGGGAGGTCGATGGCGGATGCACGACCATGGTGTGGACGCTGCCGAGCGACGCCGTGCGCTCGGTCAGGGCCAGCGCGTCGATGATGGCCCTCCCGGCCGCTCGCCCGCCGGCTACCTCGAAGGCCAGCATGCCGCCGGACACACCGGACCGGAACTGGCTGCGCGCGATCTCGTGCTGCGGGTGGGACGAAAGTCCCGGATAGAGGACGCGCTTCACGCTCGGCTGACCCTCCAGCCAGGTGGCCAGAGCCAGCGCGTTGGCCGCGTGGCGATCCATCCGAACGGACAGCGTGAGCAG
>JAQBHC010000120.1:0-3437 GCA_032128175.1 Chloroflexota bacterium
AATGAAGACTCGATTGCGATGCCACAACACAATCGTCTGATCCCTTGGGCCTAGCCTCGGATGCGAGGTTGGCCGCTCCCGTGCGACCGTCGCCGCTGTCGTCCGGCCGTGGCCGCTGTCGTCCGGTTATGTTCGTGACAGCGGGCGAGTCTTGTCCGGCAGTCAATGTTTCCTTGCCTTCTCGTCGTACTCGTGCGTGCCAGTCAAGGACATGTTCCATGTCGGGGTCTCAACAGCACTCGGATGGTCGCGAGCTTGACAGCTGGACAATTCGGCGGCCTCGAGGGCTGGAAAGCTTGCCCCGCAGTCAACGCTGGATGCCGCCAACGCTGGATGCCGCCAACGCTGGTCGCCGCCAACGCGCGACCGTGGCCCGATTGACGGACCAGGCCCCTGGCCCCATACTGCCCGGGACAACCGGATCCACCAAGACGGCCGCAGGTCAGAGTATCGATCGAGTTCCTGAGTGGAACAGGCGAACTCCCGCGAACTCCGTCAGGACCCTCGCATCGCATCGAATCGCAATACAACGCGGTTCCCTGCACACATCGTGACCGCAATCGCCGGACCTATCACGTCCAGGCGCCGCGGCCAGAAGGAACATCGAGCACATGCTTTCGCGATCTCTCCATTCCTCAACCGTTGGGCGCTCAGCGTCCATGCGGCGCCTCCGCCGACGACAGGCGACCACCACCCGGCTCTTCTGCAGCACCAATGGGTGTGCCAGCTTTCTGGAGCTGGACGTCGAGCGCCACGCGGCCGTGTGCCCCGTTTGCGGGTTCAACCGCCGCCTCGACTGACGCCGCCGCCGCCTCGACTGACGCCGCCTGACTGACGCCGGCCGCGGTGTGTCGCGCGAGCTGACACGCCGCCGGGCTAGAGTGGGCTGCAGTGCAGCGCCATGAAGACGGGACGCTCGTTGTCTCGGCCACCGATCTCGTCGGCTTTCTCGAGTGCGACCACCTGGTCACCCTCGAACTGGCACGCGCCCGCGGCGAACTGGCAAAGCCCTTTCACTTCGATCCGAAACTGGACCTGCTGCGCAAGCGTGGGTACCAGCACGAGCAAGCCGAGATTGCGCGTCTGACGGCGGCCGGGCGAACCGTCGTCGAGATGACGCAGCGGGACCCAAAGACTCCGGCCGAGCTGCTCTTGGCCGATGCTGAGACGCTGGCTGCGATGCAGGCGGGCACGGATGTGATCTTCCAGGGCACGTTCTTCGACGGCCGCTGGCGTGGGCATCCGGATTTCCTCGTTCGACGCGACGACCGACCTTCCAAGCTCGGGCCGTGGAGCTACGACGTCGCCGACACGAAGCTGGCGAGTCACGTCAAAGCAGCCGCGATCCTCCAGATGTGTGTCTACGCGGATCGCCTGGAGCAGTTGCAGGGCGTCCCGCCCGAAACCCTGTCGGTCGTGACCGGCGACGCGAGCACGCATGCCCATCGCTATCAGGACTACGCGGCGTACTTCCGCTCGGTGAAGGCGCGCTTCGAGGGGCGGATCTTCGGTGACGACGAAGCCCGGGCCCCGGCCGCTGGTCCGACCTACCCGGAACCGGTCGGCCACTGCGACATCTGTCCCTGGTGGACGGCGTGCATGGATCGCCGCCGAGCCGACGACCATCTCTCGATCGTCGCGGGGGCCACCCGCGTCCAGCGCCGCAAACTCGTGGACGGTGGGGTCCCCACGCAGACCGCGCTCGCCCAGCTCGACCCTGCCGCCAGCATTCCGAAGATGACGCCGCGGATCCAGGACCGGCTCCGGCGACAGGCCGCCCTGCAGCTCGAGCATCGCCGGACGGGCATCCATCGTTTCGAGCTCCTGGAGCCGGAGCCGGATGATCCGGGCAAGGGCCTCGCCGCCCTGCCGCCACCGTCACCGCTGGACGTGTTCTTCGATCTTGAGGCCGACCCGCTCGCGATGGACGGTGGTCTCGAGTACCTGTTCGGCTGGGCTGAGGTCGGGCCCGACGGTGAGCCCGATTTCCATGTCACCTGGGCGCACGATCGAACGGCCGAGAAACGCGCCCTCGAAGCATTCGTGGACCTCGTCATGGAGCGACGCGAGCGAGACCCGGGCATGCACGTCTACCACTACGGGGGCTACGAATCCGGCGCCCTCAAGCGCCTCATGCAGCGCCACGCGACACGCGAGGACGAAATCGATGTTTTGCTCCGCGCCGGCGTCCTGGTGAACCTGTACGACCACGTTGTCCGTCAGGCCATCCTGGCCAGCGTCGAGAGCTATTCGATCAAGCAGCTCGAGGTCTTCTACCTCCCCCATCGCGAGGGCGGCATCACCAATGCAGGGTTCTCGATCGTGGAATACGAGCGCTGGATCGACGAGGGGGATCAGACCATCCTCGATGCGATCGCCGCGTACAACCGCGACGATTGCATCTCCAACCTGAAGCTCCGCGACTGGCTTGAGGTACGGCGCGTCCAGGCGCTGGCCGAGCACCCGGAGTGGTATCCCGAAGGCGTCATACCGCGCCCGAGCCCAAAGGAGGGCGCGCCAGAGCGCGACCTGGCCGAGAAGGTTGCCCTGACCCGGGCGAGGGAAGACCGCCTGCGCGCCGGCCTACCCGTCGCTCGCGAGGATCGGACGGACGAGGAGCAGGCGAGATGGCTCCTCGCCGCGCTGCTCGACTGGCATCGACGCGAGGCCAGGCCGCAGTGGTGGGATCAATACCGTCTTCGCGAGGCACCCAAAGAGGAACTGGTTGCCGACGCGTCCGCCCTCGGCGACCTGACGTATCTCGAGGACCGCGGACCGATCGCTCGGTCGATGATCCGCCGCTATCGATTCGATCCCGATCAGGACACGAAGATCGACAAGGGCAAGAAGTTCAATGCGTTGCACCCAATGGCGGGCGAGAAGCCGTGGGCTGTCGAGGTGCTCGGCTTTGACCCGATCGGCGGCACGGTCGATCTCAAACTCGCGCCCGCGGCGCCGCATCCGCGTGGACTGATCACGACCGGTCCCATGAACACCGATCCTCAATGGAAAGCGCTCGGCCGCCTCGCCGACCATGTCGCCGAGCACGGAATCGATGGAGCCGGACCATACCGGGCAGCTCGCGACATCCTGCTCCGGCGCCAGCCGAGGCTGGCGCGGACGTCGCCGGGGGCGCCGCTCATGTCAGCGGCTGAAGAAGCGCTGCCGACCGCGCGGCGCCTCGGGCTCGAGCTGCAGGCCGGCGTGCTGCCGATCCAGGGTCCGCCCGGCACGGGCAAGACGCATACCGCGGCACGCATGATTCTCGATCTGGTCGGGGCGGGCCGGCGCGTCGGCGTCACGGCGCAGTCGCATCGAGTCATCGCCAATGCCCTCGAGGCGGTTGCGAGGGCCGCGCGCGATGAGGGGCACAGCGTCCGGATCGCCCAGAAGACGGACGAGGTCGGACTCACCGCATCGTGGCCGGAGATTGCCCA
>JAQBHC010000121.1:0-10540 GCA_032128175.1 Chloroflexota bacterium
CGGATTAGCCCTTGCGTTCGAGGATCGGGCGCGCCACCTCGGGCTGATCCACGACGAACGCGAACATCGCGCGATCGCCCCAGCGGCCCAGGAACAGGTGGCCATAGATGTTCACGCCAGCGTCTGCCAGGGAGCGTGAAAGCCGCGCCATCCCACCCGGCCGATCGTCCACTTCGGCGAGGATGGATTCCCCCTCGACGTAGACGTAGCCGCCCTCCTCGAGAACAGCTCTCGTGCCGTCGTCGTCGGCCGTGGTCATGATCACGTGGCCGGCGCCCCCGATCCCACCACCACCAATCGCGCGCAGGTCCACGCCTCGCGCGGCGAGGGACTCGGCGAGGATTGCCATTGAGCCTGGCTCGTTCTTCAGTTGGACGACGAACTGGTTGGCCATCCGGTCCTCCGGAGCTGGGCACCATGGCCGGCACCTGGGTCCTCATCGTACCGGCCCGGCGGCGGTCGCGCGTCGCCGCCGCTACGATCCGGGGCATGAGTCAGACAGAAGTGGCATCCCCCGCCCCGCTCCGCGCCACCCCCGCGGATCTGCCCGCGGCCGTTGCGGCTGCGCTCGAGCAGGCGATGCCGGATATGGCGGGGGCCCGCCGCTCGGTCGTCGAGGCCAACGGGATTCCGTGGGCGATCGCGTCGTGGGGCGACCCCGCAGCGCCGCCCGTTCTGCTGATCCACGGCGTGACGTCGAACGCGGAGACGTTCTGGCGGGTCGGTCCGGCCGTCGCCGCGGCTGGTCGGCACGTGGTCACCGTGGATCTGCCCGGGCACGGGCGGACCGGGCACTGGCAGGGCCGCCATCGCTTCGTCGACACGGCCGCGGATCTCGCCGCGTTCATCCGGGCTGCCGACCTCGATCGGCCTGACCTGGTGGTCCTCGGCCACTCCTGGGGCGGCATGGTCGTGGCCGCGCTCCCGGCCGCCGGCCTCCGACCGGGCCGGCTGATCCTGCTCGATCCGCCGGCCCTGCCCGTTTCCGCCATGGCCCTCATGACCGAGGATCCACTCGAGCGAGCCTACGAAACACTCGCTCTAGCCCTCGAGGCGATCCGCGGCGGCTTCCCCTCCTGGCCCGAAGGTGACATTCATGCCAAGGCGCTCGGCCTGACGCAGGTCGAGCCCGCTGCCGCCCTCGCCGTCCTGCTCGAGAATGGAGACTGGGACGGCGGCCTCGCCGCCCTGGCCGACCCCGCCGCGAGGGATCTGTCGATCTGGCTGATCCGGGGCGAGTTCGAACGTGGTGGCCTGATCCCGGAATCGGTCGTGCCCGCGTTCGCCGCCCGGCTCGGGTCAGATCGCATCATCACGATCGCCGACGCGCCACACTCGCCACAACGCCTGTTCCCGGAAGCGACCGTGCTGGCGATCCTCCGCGCCGCGGGCGCCGAGGCTACGGGCGCAGTGGGTGCCGAGGCTACGGGCGCAGTGGGCGCCGACGCCGCGGGCGCCGACGCCGTGGGCGGCGCGACAACGGACGCACCGCGCGCGAGCTAGCGATCCCGGGACGGGAGCACGGGGCGCTCGGCACGGAGAGCGATCGCACGACGATAGGCGTCGATATAGGCCGGCGCGGACCCGGATCGCCAGTCGAAATCCACGCCCATGCCGCGGTCAAGCAGCGCCTCCCATTTCGGGCCGCGAGCGCGGAACCATCGGGCGAACTGCCGGCACGCCGTAACGAGGTCGTCCGCGTCAGCGCGACGAAAGGCGAACCCGGTGCCCGTACTCGGGTTGTCGGTCACGTCGATGACCGTGTCGGCCAGGCCACCCGTCGCGTGGACGATCGGTGGCACGCCATAGCGAAGCGCGATCATCTGGCCGGTCCCACACGGCTCGAATCGGGACGGCATCAGGAAGCCATCGACGCCCGCGTAGATCCGGCGGGCCATCTCGCGGTCAAAACGTTCGATCAGCGCGACGCGATCGGGCCGCGCTGCCGCGATGGCGCGGAGCGAGGCGACGAGTTCGGGCCGGCCCGAGCCCTCGATCACCAGGCGGAATCCCTCGTCGAGCAACGTCGGGGCAGCATCCGTGACGAGGTCGAAGCCCTTCTGGGGATCCAGTCGCCCGATCATCCCCAGGACTGGACCTGCATCGGTCGGATCCATTCCGACCCGCGCGAGGAGATCGGCTCGACAGGTGGCCTTGCCCGACCGATCCGCCCGCGAGAACGTCGCCGCGATGTCAGCGTCGTGGGCCGGGTCCCAGAGATCGGTATCCAGTCCATTGAGGATTCCGAAGAAGCGGTCGCCTCGGCTATCGAGGACTCCATCGAGGCCCATCCCGAACTCAGGCAGCAGCGCATCGCGCGCGAACCCCGGGCTGACGGTGTTGACGAGATCAGCCCGGTCGACCACCTCACGCAGCAGATCGACGCCGGGAGCCCCGTCCGGCATGGCAGCGACCCACTCGGCGCCGAGCTCCGCCACGTGCTCGGCCGGGGTCCAGCCATGGTAGGCGAGGTTGTGCACGGTGAGCAGGGTCGCCGGCCCGGACGGACCTGCTTCGGCATAGCCGACAGCCGGGGCCGCGTGCCAGTCGTGCAGGTGGATGACATCCGGCGGGCGGCCCTCGTCGGCCAGCAGAGCGAGGGCGGCGCGGCAGAACAGCCCGAATCGCCAGGCGTTGTCGGGATAGTCGCCCGAGTCGTCCCCGTAGTACCCGCCATTGCGATCGAAGGCCGGCGGATGGTCCACCAATCGCAGGCGATAGCCGTCCGCCTGCACGTCCACGATTCGGACGGCCGTCGGGTGGCCGGCCCTCGCGAGCGGGTCCGCCACCCGCACCGTGCGCTCCGCGACGATCTGCTCGGGCGCGACCGAGACCGATCGATACATCGGCAGGAAGACCTCGACCGGCGTCTCCAGGTCGTCCCCACCGACGGCGCCAAGAGCGCGGGCCAGCGCATCCACCACATCGGCCAGACCGCCTGTCTTGGCCCACGGCTCACATTCGGCGGCAAGGAACACCACGCGCATCGGCATGGCGCCGATGGTATCGCCCGGAGTGGGGCGCGATCGCCCCAACACCCGCGGACGGGCCCAACTGAGCCGGTACAATGCCGCTACATGGATCCACTTCTCCACGTGCCTTCGGTCCGGCCGACCGTGCTCCGTGTCCCGCCGGCCCTCGAGGGGTTGGAGAGACTCGCCTACAACCTGTACTGGGCGTGGCATCCCGAGGCGAAGGCGCTCTTCAGCCGCCTCGATTCATTCGCCTGGACCCGCACCCACAATCCGATTCCGGTGCTGGCGGGCCAGATCCGCTGGGCGGACTTCCTGGATAACACGGACTTCATGGCCGCGTATCACCAGGTCATCGCGCGCTTCGATCAGTACCTGGCCAACGGCAAGGACCACTGGTTTCACCAGAGCCACGCCACCGAGCTCCCGGGCCCGATCGCCTACTTCTGCGCCGAATTCGGGATCCACGAGTCGTTGGGCATCTATTCGGGCGGACTGGGCGTCCTGGCCGGTGATCACCTCAAGACCGCGAGCGACATGGCGCTCCCCCTGGTCGGGGTCGGGCTCCTCTATCGACGTGGCTACTTCCGGCAGACCATCGATGCCGACGGCCATCAGGAACATGCTTACCCGAACTACGACCTTACGCGCCTCCCGCTCCTGCGCGCGCTCGACCGGGAAGGCAATCCGCTGACCGTCTCGGTCGAGATGCCGGGGCGCGATGTACGGGTCGATGTCTGGACCGCCCAGGTCGGGCGCGTCCCGGTGCTCCTGCTGGACACGGACACGCCCGAGAATCACCTGGCGGACCGGCCGATCACCCACATCCTGTACGTCCGCGGTCGCGAAATGCGGCTGCACCAGGAGCTCGTCCTCGGTGTCGGTGGCGTCCGCGCGATCCGGGCCCTCGGCATCACGCCTTCGGTCTGGCACTTGAATGAAGGCCACTCCGCCTTCCTGCTCGCAGAACGCGCCCGCGAGGCCGTGGCCGCCGGCGCGACCCTCGATGAGGCGCTGGCCCGGAATCGTCGAGACAGCGTCTTCACCATCCACACGCCGGTCTCGGCCGGCAACGAACGGTTCAGCACCGACCTCGTCCGCCGAATTGCCGGCCCACTCCTGGATGGCGATGGACGGCCGGGCACCGGTGGCGTGCCGATCGATCGTCTCCTCGAGATCGGGCTCGGCACCGACGGCGACCCGCATCAGTTCGACATGACGGCGTTCAGCCTGCGGCTGACCAGCGGCGCCAATGCGGTGAGCAAGCTCCACGCGGAGACCGCCAACGCGACATGGTCCGATGTCGTTCAGCACGAGATTCTTGGCATCACCAACGGCATCCACACGCCGACCTGGGTCGGCCGCCCGATCGCGGACCTGCTCGAGCGGTACCTCCGCGCGGACCTCGACCACCTCGATCCGGCCACTGCGGCCAGCCGCTGGTGGGAGCAGCTCGAGCGAATCCCGGACGCAGAACTGTGGGCGGCACACCTGCGCCAGAAGAGCGAGCTCGCCCATTTCGCCCGAGGCCGACTCCGAATTCAATTGGCCCGCCACGGCGAGGCACCGGACACCCTCGACGAGCTCGAGGAAATCCTGGATCCATCGATCCTCACCATCGGCTTCGCGCGACGCTTCGCGACCTACAAGCGGAGCGGCATGATCTTTACAGATCTGGATCGGCTGACCCGCCTGGTCCACGACGCCGATCGACCGGTCCAGATCGTGTTCGCCGGCAAGGCGCATCCGGCCGATCGCCCAGGGCAGTCCGTGATCGAGGAGATCTTCACCCGAAGCCGGAGCGCCGAATTGCGGCGTCGCGTGTTCATTCTCGAGGACTACGACCTCCGGATCGGGCGGTTCCTGGTCCAGGGCGTGGATGTCTGGTTGAACAACCCGCGCCGCCCACTCGAGGCGTCCGGGACATCCGGGATGAAGGCCGCGGCGAACGGAATCGTCAACGCGAGCGTGCTCGACGGATGGTGGGACGAGGGATTCGACGAGGACAACGGGTGGGCGATCGGCGGGCGCGAATCGAACCCTGATGAGACCGCCCAGGACTGGTCCGATGCACAGGATCTCTATCGAATTCTTGAGCAGGAGATCGTTCCGGCCTACTACCAGCGGGACGCCGACGGTAACCCCAGCGAATGGCTCGGCTGGATGCGTCGATCGATGCACAAGGCCATCTGGCGCTTCTCGACCACGCGGATGCTCCACGAGTATGCGGAGCAGCTCTACCTGCCGGCCGCGGTCGCTGCGTCCGTCGTCGCGGCCCGCGACTGAGGCTCCCGCCGGCAACTCTCTAGGGGCCCCAATCGACGCCCCGAGCGCTCAGTCCCCGACCAGCACCATGGCGCTGCGCGCCTCGACGAGCACCCGGTTCGACGATTCGACTGTCACGGCGCCGACCGTCAGGGCATCCAGGAGATCGAGGCCCTGCGCGGCCCCGTCGCGGAACTCCAGACGCTCACGTTCGTCGCCTGAATTGACGATGACGAGGGCCCGCTGTCCCTCGGCGATGCGCTCCAGGACCACCGTCCGGCCAGCGGCCGCGAGCACGCTGGTGTCGCCCCGGCGCAGGGCCACGTGGTCGTGCCGAGCTCGGATGGCTGCCTTGACGAACGCTCGATGGGCGAGACCCTCCGCGCCGACGTTCCCGAGCTGCCTCGGGTAGGCGCGCCGGCAATCCGGATCGGAACCGCCGCTCATGGCGATCTCGTCCCCGTAGTAAATCGACGGGGCCCCGGGGAGGACCAATTGGAGCAATGTCGCCAGTCGTAGGCGCACGTCGTCTTCGCCCATGACACTTCGCGCACGCGGCGTGTCATGACTGCCGAGCAGATTGAACTGGGCCGCGATCGTCTCCGGACGGTTGAGGCTCTGGTTCCTGACGAGCTGCTCGGCGAATGCTCGGGCATCCAGATCGGCGAGGCCGTCCCGATAGTTGGACTGGTCGGCCACGACGTTCCGATCGATGTGCGGTCCGCCCACAAAGCCGAGGATTGCCAGAGTCAGCGGGTAGTTCATGAGCCCATCGAAGCGGTCCCCTGACAGCCATTCCGGGGCGTCAACCCAGATCTCGCCGAGGAGATACGCCTCCGGGTTGATCGCCCGGACGCGCCGCCGGAACTCCGGCCAGAACGTCGGATCCTCGACGTCCTCCGGGACGTCCAGGCGCCAGCCATCGATCCCCAGCCGGGTCCAGTGCTCAGCCACGCCCAGCAGGTACTCCCGCACGGGCGGGTGCTCGATTCGCAGCTTTGGCAGCGACGGCACGTCCCACCACGACCGATAGCCTCGCGCCCCGTCTTCCGGACAGAGGCGATCGTGGCTGAGGACGCCTCGCTCCTGCTCCAGCACCGCGTCGTCGAGATAGAACCAGTCGCGGTACGGCGACGCCCCGCCCGATTCGACCACGTGCTGGAATTGCCAGAACCCGCGTCCAACGTGGTTGAAAACGCCGTCGAGGATGATCCGGATTCCGCGCCCGTGCGCGACCTGGAGCAGTTCTCGGAGCGCCGAATCGCCGCCCAGGAGCGGGTCCACGGCCATGTAGTCGTGGGCGTTGTAGCGGTGGTTGGAGGCCGCCGTGAAGATCGGGTTGAGGTAGATCGCCGTGATCCCGAGGTCGACCAGCTCGTCGATCCGCTCTGCGAGGCCGAGCAGATCTCCGCCCTTGAAGCCGTGGATCGTCGGGGCGTCATCCCATGGCTGCATCGCTCCGGGCTTTGGCACGCGCGGACTCGACGCAAAGCGGTCGGGAAACACCTGATAGAAGACCGCGTCGCGAACCCATTCGGGAGGGGCGATGCTCACCGAGCGGTCTGAGCGCGTGCGCGCCTGCCCGAGGTAGCGGCGATGCAATACTTCGGGCGGCATGCACGACGGTTCACCGACTCGCTCTCCCAGCTGATGGTTGGGTCTGGACGCCTCCGGCGCCGTCGCGCCGGCCGTGCTGTGATGGTATCGATCGCAGCCGTGGTGCTGCTCGCGGCCTGCGCGGGCCAAACTCCGTCCGTAATCCCGCCAAGCTCGTCGGACGCCCTCGCATCAACGGCGCCAGCCACACCAGTCACGCAAACCCCGCCCGCCTGCTCGGGGATCGCGGATCCCGCCTCGTCCGATGCGCCCTGGTGGCAGGATCGAGTGTTCTACGAAGCGTTCGTCAGGTCCTTCGCCGACTCCGACGGCGATGGGATCGGGGACCTCAATGGAATGACGGCCCGTCTCGATTACCTCAACGACGGCAACGTAGCCACCTCCGATGACCTCGGAGTGACCGGCGTCTGGTTGATGCCGATCTTCACCTCGGGCAGTTACCACGGCTACGACGTTCTCGACTACGAGAGCATCGATCCGAGATACGGGGACCTCGACGCGTTCCGGACGTTCCTCGAAGCTGCCCATCAGCGCGGCATCAAGGTGATCCTCGACCTGGTCATCAATCACACCTCGGTCGATCACCCCTGGTTCATCGATGCTCTGGCCGGCGGCGAGCATCGGGACTGGTACGTCTGGCGAGACGCCAATCCCAACTGGCCCGGTGTGGCCGGCGGCTCGCCGTGGCATTCGTCCACGGCGGGCTGGTATTACGGTGCCTTCTGGTCCGGCATGCCGGACCTGAATCTGACCAACCCCAACGTCACCGCCGAGCTCGTCCGCGTCGCCAACAAGTGGCTCGACATGGGCGTCGACGGGTTCCGCCTCGACGCCGCCAAGCACCTGATCGAGACCGGGCCCGCCACGCAGGTCAACACGCCGGAAACGCGCGAGTGGCTGTCGGGATTCCGCTCTGCGCTCCACGCCGAGCACCCTGAGGCCCTCGTCATCGGCGAGGTCTGGGAGTCCCGCGTGGTCACCCTCGGGTACGTGACCGATGGATCCCTGGACATGGCATTTGACTTCGGTCTCGGCCCAGCCGCCGTTGGGGCGGCGCGTCTTGGCGATGCATCGACCCTGACGGTCAATCTCGAGGAAGTCGCGTCTCGCTATCCGGCGGGAGGCGCGGCGACATTCCTTACCAACCACGATCAACCGCGGGTGATGACCAATCTTCAGGGGAATGCCGTCGCTGCGGGCCTCGCCGCGGACGCCCTCCTGACGGGCCCAGGCGTGCCGTTCATCTATTACGGCGAGGAGCTCGGTCTGAAGGGCACCAAGCCCGACGAGAACATCCGAACGCCCTTCCCCTGGACGGCCGCAGAACCCGGGTACGGATTCACCACAGGAACGCCGTGGCGCAGGCTGGCGCCCGACCCGAAGATCCTGAACGTTGAGGTCGAAGCGGCCGACCCACGGTCGCTCCTGTCCCGCTATCGGACACTGATCCAGACGCGCAATGCGTACCCGGTCCTGGCCAGTGGAGGTGTCTGGCGCCTCGAGGCGGCCCGCGGCGATCTCGCGGTCACGCTCCGCTGGCTCAACGACCGGGGGGCCATCGTCATCCAGAACCTCGGAGATCTGCCGGCCGAGGCACCAGAACTCACGCTCGCCAGCGGGCCGCTCTGCGGAAGCCCGAAGGCGACGATCGTGTACGCATCGGCGGCCGATGCCGGGCCAATGGCCGCTGATCCGTCCGTCACCGCCGAGGGCGGACTGGACGGCTATGTGCCGCTGCCCCGCATCCCGGCGCGGTCCACCGTGGTCGTCGCGTTTACCCCTTGACGCCACCGATGGCGAGGCCCGACAGAATCCATCGCTGGACGATGAAGTAGACAATCGCCGGCGGGATCGCGAACAGGATCGCGAAGGCCGAGAAGAGTGACCACGGAGTACTCGAGAACTGGCCGACCATCGCATTGAGGGCAAGGGCCAGCGTGTGGTCCTGGATGTTGCCGGACAGGAACGTCGAGGTGAAGTAGAACTCAGTCCAGCCGGCAATGAATCCGAGGAACGCGGTTACGGCGAGGGCCGGCAGCGCCAGCGGCAGGATCACCTTCAGGAACGTCTGGTTGACGCTGGCGCCGTCGACGGCGGCGGCCTCCTCGAGATCCCGCGGGATCGTGTCCAGGTAGCCCTTCAGGTTCCAGATCGCGAACGGCAGCAGACCAGACACGATGGCCAGTCCGACGCCCAGCAGCGACTGCCGGAGGTTGAACTCTCCAAGGAGCGGCAGGTCCAGGCGGACGGAATTGAGCAGGACGAACAGCGGCACGAGGGTGGCAACCGCCGGGAGCATCAGCACGCCCAGGATGGCCAGCATCAGGATCTGTCGGCCTCGGAATGCTAGTCGCGAGAAGGCGTAGGCGGCCGACACCCCGATCCCCACGGAGATCAGCGAGGAACCGAGTGCGATCTTCAGACTGTTGAAGGTCAGCTCGAGGAACGAGATCGCGTTGTTCGTGGGCTGGCGGACGACCTGGGCGTAGGCCTCCAGCGTGGCGCCATCAGGAATGATGCTCAGTCCCTGCGGCCGCGATCGATTCAGGGGGTCCAAAGACAGGCTGACGACCCACACGATCGGGAACAGCACGGTGAACAGGATGGCCAGGCAGATGACCTGCAAGCCGAGCTGGCGAACAAGTCCGGGCTGGTCCCGTCGGCTCCACAACGAGAACCGCGACCGTCTGCGGACGAGCATGGCGTCGTACATGGGCTCCTTGGCAGCAGTGCTCATCGTCCGGGCCTCACAGGCTGTAGCTCTGCGTAGCCTTGGTCATCCGGTTGGCAATGAGGGTGATCGCCAGGAGGATGAAGAACATGCACACCGCGAACGCGGCCGCGACCCCGTAGAGCCGCTGTTCGTTGGCCAGCCGGTAGGCCTGCGTCACCAGCAGTTCGGTACGCCCCGCAGGCCCGCCACTCGACATGAAGAAGGACAGGAAGAACAGGTTGAACGTGATCACGAAGCCATAGATCGCGTACGGGATCATGGCCGGGCGCAGATAGGCCAGCGTGATGTGCCGGAACTTCTGCCCTCCCGACGCTCCGTCGATGTCGGCCGCCTCGTACAGTTCGTGCGGAATGCTCTGCAGCGCCCCCGTTGCGACGACCGAGTTGAGCGGCCAGCCGAGCCAGGTGTTGGTGGCCAGCATGGCGTAGAACGCGAGCGGCAACGACATGTTCGGGCCGCCGTCCCAGGACGGCAGCAGCCAGTCGATCGGCGACGCGACCTGGCGCAACCAGTCGATCTGGAACACTTCGGCCGGCATGCCGAGGAAGCGGCCGAGTCCGGCCAGCAGCAGGTTGATTGCGCCGCTGTCAGCGTCGAACATGTTCGCCCAGACGGTCGCCACGATGATCGGCGGGATGACCACCGG
Source organism: Chloroflexota bacterium (assembly GCA_032128175.1). Classification (GTDB taxonomy): domain Bacteria; phylum Chloroflexota; class Limnocylindria; order Limnocylindrales; family CSP1-4; genus UBA5189. The sequence goes on from JAQBHC010000121.1 coordinate 10,235, forward strand.
GAGGATGAACAGGGAGCGGTAGACCTTCCGGAACCGCAAACCCTTGGTGTTCAGCAGGAGGGCGATCCCGACCCCCAGAACGAGGTGGATCGCGACGTTGGTGAGCGCCCACCAGAGGTTGTAGATCACGAGCCGCAGGAAGTTGAAGTTCGGGATCGCGAGCTGGCTGGCGATGACATCGATGTAGTTCTGGAGTCCGACGAATTCGGGGGCGACGCCGAGCCGGAGGTTCAGGTGGATGAGCTGCATGTCCGTGAACGACATCCAGACCTGAAAGGCCAGCGGGTAGAGCGTGATGATGCTCAT
>JAQBHC010000122.1:0-5290 GCA_032128175.1 Chloroflexota bacterium
ATCCCGCCGCTGGCCGGCTTCTTCTCCAAGGACGAGATCCTGGGCGAGGCGTTCAAGCTCGGGTTTGCCTGGGTCTGGGCGATCGGGGTCGTCGTCGCCGTGATGACCGCGTTCTACATGTTCCGTCTCATCGGCATGACCTTCTGGGGCGAGAGTCGCGTGGACAAGGCAGTCGAGCCGAAGATCCACGAGTCGCCGCGGGTGATGACGATACCGCTCTGGCTGCTGGCGATCCCGTCGGTGCTCCTCGGCCTGGTCCTGGCCTGGCCGGGCCCGCCGCTCGGGCCGCTCTTCGGGCAGCACGGCCCCGGGCTCCTGGCAGGCTGGCTCGAACCCGTCTATGCCCAAGGCCTGGAAATCCTCGGCCACCACGAAGCCGAGTTCGCGATCTTCGGAATCGACGGAGTCCTGATCCTGATCAGCGTCGCCGTTGCGGTCCTCGGCATGGTTGCGGCCTGGCGTCTGTTCGGCGTGGAAATCGGCGGCCTGCGGCGGCGTGGGGACCCGGAGCGGGTCCGTACGCTCTCGGCCCGCGTCCCATTCCTGTACCGCGCCTCGCTCAACAAGTGGTGGTTCGACGAGCTGAACCACCTCGTGTTCATCGTCATCGGCGGCCGCGTCGCGGCGTTCCTGTGGTGGTTCGACACCAACATCGTTGACGGGATCGTCAACGGAATCGGCGCAGTCACCCGCCGGAGCGGCGGAGGCCTGGCGCTCGTCCAGACCGGGCGCGTCCAGAACTACGCGCTGGGTATCGCGCTCGGCCTGATCGTCATGGTCGTGGCGTACGCGCTCATGGTGGGGCGCTAGTCGTGGACGGCTTCCCGATCCTCACGATCGTCACCTTCCTGCCGCTCGTCGGCGCCCTCCTGATCGCGTTCCTCCCGGCGTCGGCGACTCGGCCGGTGGCCCTGGGCACGGCGCTCCTGACCTGGATCGTCTCGCTCATGCTCGTGATCGGCTTTGCGGCGGGCCGCGGCGGGCTCTTCCAGTTCACGATCGAGGTGCCCTGGATCCCGATCTTCGGGATCGAATACAAGCTCGGTGTGGACGGGCTTTCCCTCCTGCTCGTGGTCCTGACCACGACGCTGTCATGGATCAGCATCCTCGCCAGCTTCAAGCCGATTCAGACGCGGATCAAGGAATACATGATCTCGTTCCTGATCCTCGAGGTTGGCATGATCGGCGTGTTCCTTGCCCTGGATACGTTCCTCTTCTACATCTTCTGGGAGATCGTCCTCGTCCCGATGTACCTGATCATCGGGATCTGGGGCGGCGCCAATCGCATCTACGCGACGATCAAGTTCGTGCTCTACACGCTGGTCGGCTCACTGCTGATGCTGGTGGCGATCCTGGCCACGGCGTTTGCCTTCCAGGCGGCGCACGGCGGCGACTGGACCGGCGCGTTCGACTACGAGGTCCTGCGAGCGTATGCCGCCGCGGGCGGAGGTTTCGACCCGTCGCTCCAGCTGCTCGCCTTCGGGGCGTTCTTCCTCGCCTTCGCGATCAAGGTCCCGATGTTCCCGTTCCACACCTGGCTGCCCGACGCCCATGTCGAGGCGCCGACGGCCGGCTCGGTGATCCTGGCCAGCGTCCTGCTGAAGCTCGGGGCCTACGGGTTCATCCGCTACGGCCTGTCGTTCTACCCGGACGCTGCGCAGACCTATGCGCCCGTGATCATCGTGCTCAGTCTGATCGCGATCATCTATGGGGCAATCGTGGCCCTGGTGCAGCCCGATCTCAAGAAGCTGGTGGCCTACTCGTCGGTCAGCCACATGGGCTTCGTGACCCTCGGGATCTTCATCTTCCAGCCCCAGGGCATGGAAGGCGCGATCCTCCAGATGATCAACCACGGCCTGATCACCGGCGCGCTGTTCCTGCTCGTGGGTGTCATCTACGAGCGGACCCACGATCGGACGATCGCCAAGATGGGCGGGCTTTCGGGGCGGACACCCGTGTACGTCGCGATCCTGGGGTTCTTCGTCTTCGCCTCGGCCGGCTTGCCGGGCCTGTCCGGCTTCGTCGGCGAGTTCCTGACCCTGGTCGGGACGTTTGCGGTCAGTCCCCCCGCGGCTGCCGTCGCGACGTTCGTGATGATCCTGGCTGCCGGGTATCTGCTCTGGATGTTCCAGCGCGTGGCCTTCGGGGAGGTGTCCGAATTCCTCAAGGGGCTGGGCGGCCGCCTGACCGACATCGATGCCGTCGAGATTCTGACGGTCGCGCCGCTCGGCGCCCTCGTCGTCGTCTTCGGGCTCTTCCCGGGCATCCTGCTCGACATCGTCGATGGCTCGGTGACGAGGGCCCTGGCCGATGTGAGTACTGGCGCCCCGATTGCGCTCGAACCTCTCGCGGTTGCCGCGGCCCTCGGCGCCCTCGCTGCCGTGGTCGGGATCCGCGTCGTCACCCTGCCAATGTTCCGCCCCGGCTCCCCGGCCGAGCCCGCAGCGTGAGCAGGATCCGATGACCTTCCAGGACCTCGTCACGATCCTGCCGTTCGCGGCCGCGATCCTCCTCGCCATTGGCGTGATCGTGGCCGACATCGTCGCGCCGGGACGCCGCGAGCCGGTGCTCGTCGTGGCGCTCGGTGGCCTCGCGCTCGTGGCACTGCTCACGGTCGTCACGGGGACGACGGACGCGACCGCATTCGGAGGCGCCTATCGCGTGGACGCCCTGACGACCTTCCTGGACATCCTGTTCATCGGGATCGTCGCGCTGACCGTGATGTTCGCGCCCGACTACCTCGAATCGCGGGGCCTTCCACTGGCCGAATTCAGCGCCGTGCTGCTCTTTGCGATGACCGGGGCGATGCTCATCGCGGCGTCCGCCGATCTCCTCGTCCTGTTCATCGGCCTCGAACTCATGGTCCTGCCCGGCTATCTCCTGGCGGGCTATCACAAGAGCGACGGCTTCTCGACCGAGGGGGCCATCAAGTACTTCCTCCTCGGATCGTTCAGCTCGGCGATCTTCCTGTTCGGTCTCGCCTTCGTGTGGGGGTTGACCGGGACGACCCGCGTGTCGGAGGTCGCGGATCAGCTGACCGTTCAGATGGCCACGGGCGGACTGTCTGCGGGGCTGGCCCTGGGCCTGGCCTTCCTGACCGCCGGTGTTGCGTTCAAGATCGCGGCCGTCCCGTTCCACTACTGGACACCAGACGCGTACCAGGGCTCGCCGACGCCGGTTACCGGCTATCTCAGCGTCGGCCCGAAGATCGGCGCGTTTGCGCTGATCCTGCGCCTGTTCGTGGAGGCGCTCGAGCCGGTCAAGGCAGATTGGCTGCCGGTGGTCGTGGGGCTGGCCGTGCTGACGATGACCCTCGGCAATCTCGTCGCGCTGACCCAGACCAACGTGAAGCGGATGCTTGCCTACAGCTCGATCGCCCACACCGGCTACATGCTCGTCGGACTGGCTGCCTACGCCACCGGTCGCATGGAGGGCCTCGAAGGCCTGCTCTACTACGGCGCGGCGTATTCGGTCATGAACCTCGGTGCCTTTGCGGTCATCACGGCGCTTCAGCGGCGTGCTGGCGTGACCTCCAACCTGGACACGTTCGCCGGGCTCGGAAGGCGCGAGCCGCTCCTCGGCATCCTGATGACCCTGTTCCTGCTCTCGCTGACCGGGATTCCGCCGACCGCCGGGTTCTTCGCGAAGGCGTACGTCATCCTCGCGGCGGTCCAGGCAAGCCAGGCCGGGGCCACGGTCCTCGGTGTCCTCGCCGTCGTGGCGGTCCTGAATGCCGCCGTGGCCGCGTTCTACTACCTCCGGGTCGTGGTCTACATGTTCATGCGGGAACCAGCATCGGAGCCGCCGGCGCTCATCCGTGGCCGCCTGTTGTGGGCCGGCCTTGTCGTGACGGCCATTCTCACGGTCGTCCTGGGTCTCATCCCGGGGCCGCTCCTGGACATCGTCGGGATCGCCGCGCGCGCAATCGGATAACTCGGCGGGATGGCGCGATCGGGTGGATCGTCGCGGCCAGCGCGGCGCGGACCGCCCGGCGCGGACCGCGTGGATCGGCGCTCAGTCGTTCAGGGGGTCACCTGAACGCCCGGGAGGATTGTCTGCAGGTTCTCTGCCATCACATCGGGCCCGATTCCGCCGAGTGCCCCCGCTCGGATGATTCCGTCGCGGTCCACCCAGAAGTGAATCGGCAGCGCCAGGGCGCCCCACGCCTGGGCCACCGTGCCGTCGGCATCAAGACCGATCGGGAACTGCGCGTTGAGGGACTTGGCAAACGACGCAACCGTGCCCTCATCCTCCCGGATGTCGATGGCCACGATCACCAGGCCGGCGTCGGCGTAGCGAACCGCGAAACCGTTCATCAGCGGGAACTCGTCCACGCACGGCGGACAGATGGTCTGCATGAAATTGATCCACACGGGACGGCCGGCCAGATTGGCGAGCTCAATCCGCCCACCCCCAAGTTGCGCCACTGAGAGCGCCGGGGCCGGTTCGCCGATATGGAAGGCCGTGGTGCCGATCGTGGCCTGCACGGGCGGTTCTGACTCGGGCGAGCGTGTCGGTAGCAACGAGGCCTGGCTGCTCGGTGGCGGCGACGGCGTCGCTGCCGGCCCATTCGGTGCCGCCGGTTCAGGCAGGAGGACGACTGCTGCCACCAGGATCGCCATCGCGACTCCGCCCCCAGCGAGCAGGCCGGCGATCACCGTCGTTCGAGGTCCCATCGGCGGGAGGGTACCAGTACAAGCGGCCAGCGGCGGTTCTCGAACGGCGCTGCTAGCCTCTTGCCGTGGAGGAACTGGTTCTGCGCCTGCGCACACGACTCGCACCGGCCGTCATCTCGGCGCTCGGGGTGGCGCTCCTTGTTGCCGGCCTGCTGACCTATACCTCACCGGTCGAGGCCGGTCCGGAGTCGTCGGGGGCTCCGATCATCGTCACGGCGCCCCGGACCCCCAAGCCGACTGTCGCTCCGACCGGCACGCCAACCCCGTCCGGCCACCCGACGCCATCGCCAGAATCGACGCCGCCCGCCGATCGAGTTGCCACCCGGGTGGTCGTGGAGGCGCTGGACATCGACCTTCCCGTCATCCTGCAGCCGAGCACCGTGTCCTACCCGCTGTGCGACGTCGCGATGTATCTCCAGGAGCTTGGACAGCCCGGATTCGGGCGAGCGACGTATCTGTACGCCCATGCCCGGACGGGGATGTTCCTGCCGATTCTGACGGCGTCCAAGATCAGCAACGGTGCCAAGATGCTCGGGATGAGCGTGGCGGTGTACACCAGCGACGACCAGCTCTTCATCTACGAGATCACGGAGGTCCGGCGCCACCAGCTCACC
>JAQBHC010000123.1:0-5850 GCA_032128175.1 Chloroflexota bacterium
GCCATCATCACCAAGCAAGAGTCGGCGGCTTTCCCATCCGTCGCCCGTGGCATGACGGTCAGTGTCCAGGATGCTCTCCAGCCGTTTGATGATCATGCTCAAGGCTCCCGTAGTTGGGCATCGGCGCCGATAGCATGGTTCATGCTATAGGTCTCCTTGCTGGCCCATCTGCGACCTATCGACCTCAGGAGACGCTCATGTGCACGATCGGGGCTCTGCGCATCAAGGATGACGAATTCCTGCTGTTCAAGAACAAGGACTTCGCCCAGCCGCGCTTCTCGGATCGCGTGGTGCTGGATGCGGATCTGTTCGGCCCACAGGGACTTGAGACCTTTGCCGAAGACGGCACCGTCGAGAGCGTCTTTTCCGGCCTTTCCGTGGGTGCGAACCGGCATGGACTCTTTGCCTGCGTCAATAACGTGAAGATCACCGATGAAAGCCACCAGAACTACGACCGCCTCGTGGAAACGGCCCTCCGCGAGGCGAAGAACGTCGAGGAGGCCCTTGCTGCGATCTCGAAGGAGATGGCTGCGCAGCGCTACTGGTGGGGAAACCTGATCCTCGCGGATGGTCAGCACCTCGCCGCCGCGGAAGTCCGGGGGCAGGAGATCCGAGTCGAGCATGCGGGGTCGTGGATCTTTCGGACCAATCACCAGCCCCTGTTCGGTGAAACCGGCTCGCCCGACAACCTGCCCTGCTCAGCAACGCGGTTCGTGTCGGCTCAGTCGCGCCTGGGCAAGGTGCGCTCGGTTGATGACCTGAAGGCGATGCTGGCCTCTCATGACGATGGCGATACCGGCATCTGCAACCATGGCGTGCCGCTGACCACGGTCTACTCCTACATCCTGCAGCACAAGGCCGGCGTACTGACCCTGCATGTCGCCAATGGCCTGCCTTGCGCAGCGGATTGGAGCGAACTGCCGTTGCCGCTTGGCTCCCTGTGGACGGAAGAGAGCGAAGCCAGCTTCCGGTCCAGATACCCGGGTGGCTTCGCAGCCTGACGGGTCACTGAAGACGCGTAGAATTCGAGGTCCCATGGCGACCCTCCGGCCGTTCCGCGCCCTCCGCCCCCAGCCCGGTCAGGCCGCTGCCGTCGCGGCCGTGCCGTACGACGTCGTGAGCACGGCCGAGGCGCGCGCCCTCGCCGCGGATAACCCGCTGAGCTTCCTGCGCGTCTCTCGCCCCGAGCTTGAGCTGCCGGCCGACACCAATCCGTACGCAGACGCCGTCTATGCGGCCGCGGCGGCCAACTTCAACCGGCTGCGGGAAGCGGCGCCCCTCGTGGCGGAGGCGACGCCGAGCATCTATGTCTATCGGCTTCGAATGGGGGATCACGAGCAGACCGGTGTCGCCGCCTGCTGCTCGGTTGACGAGTACGAGCAGGACGTGATCCGCAAGCACGAACGAACGCGCAAGGACAAGGAAGATGACCGCACCCGGCACATGCTCACGTTGCGGGCCCAGACCGGGCCGGTCCTTCTGACGTATCCGGCCTCTGGCGAGATCGGCGCAATCGTGGCCCGGGCGGTGGCAGCGCCGCCGCTCTTCGACTTCATGGCGCCGGACGGAATCACGCACACGATCTGGCTGGCCGACGATGCCGATCGCGATGCGCTGGTGGAGGCATTCGCACGTGTCCCGCTCCTCTACATTGCCGATGGCCACCACCGCGCAGCGAGCGCGATGCGCGCGCGCCAGATGCTCGCGGGGACGGCAGCGACCGCTGCGACCGCGGGGACTGCGGCGACCGCGGGGACGGCACCGCGCGCCGACGCCGCGGAGGCCGACTCTTTCCTGGCCGTCGCGTTCCCGCATGACCAGATGCAGGTCCTGCCCTACCACCGTGCCGTGAAGGACCTGGCCGGGCAATCCCCGGCGGCCTTCCTCGCGGCGCTCTCGGCGCGCGTGGTCGTGAGTGACGGACCAGAGACCCCGGCCGGGAAGGGCGAGGTCTCCATGTACCTTGATGGCCGCTGGCACACCCTGCGCCTCGCGCCGGCCTCGGCCGACACTCCGGAAGCGAACCGGCTCGACGTTTCCCTGCTCCACACTCAGGTCATGGAACCGCTGTTGGGGATCGGGGACCCGCGGACGGACAAGCGGATTGAATTCGTCGGCGGCATTCGCGGCCCCCAAGCCCTCGCCGCTCTCGTGGACAGCGGCGCAGTCGCCGTGGGCTTCGCCATGCACCCGGTCAGCGTCGAGGACCTGATGAGGATCGCCGATGCCGGTGGGATCATGCCGCCCAAGTCCACCTGGTTTGAACCCAAGCTCCGGGACGGACTCCTCAGCCACCTCATCTAGCAAGGCAGCCGACCGCGCAGGGTGCGAAAGCACCACCCCACAGCAGGAGCCAGCGCATGAAGGTCCTGATCGCCGATCTATTCGAGACGTCCGGCCTCGAGGGCCTCGCGGCCGCCGGTTGCGATGTCGTCTTCGATCCGGCCCTCAAGGACGATGAGCTCGCCGAGGCCCTGCGAGCGAGCCGGGCCGAAGTGCTCATCGTGCGATCCACCAAGGTGACCGCGGCGATGATGGAAGCCGGCGACCTCGCCCTGATCGTCCGGGCCGGGGCCGGCTACAACACGATCGATGTCGCGGCCGCGTCGGCCCGCGGGATCTACGTCTCGAACTGCCCGGGCAAGAACGCGACCGCGGTCGCGGAGCTGGCGTTCGGCCTCATCCTCGCGCTCGACCGTCGAATCCCGGACAACGTCGCGGAACTGCGCGCCGGCCGCTGGGACAAGAAGGAGTTCTCGAAGGCCAGGGGCCTTCGCGGCCGGACCCTCGGGTTGCTCGGTTTCGGCAACATTGCCCAGGAGCTGGCGCGGCGGGCGCAGGCGTTCGGGATGGACCTCGTCATCTGGTCCCGCCGGTTCGGGGCCGCCGATGGTGGCGAGATCGACCTCCGCAGGTACGGCCTCGACCCCAGCAGCCGCGAGGCCCGAGTGAGCATCGGCTCGACGCCGCGCGACGTCGCTTCGATGGCCGACATCCTGAGCGTCCACGTCGCGCTTGGCCCCGAGACGCGCGGTCTCGTGGATGCTGAGCTCCTGGCCGCGCTCAAACCGGGCGGCTACTTCATCAACACCTCGCGCGCCGAGGTGGTCGATCACGACGCGTTGGCCGACGCGGTTCGCGATCGCGGGATTCGGGTCGGGCTGGACGTCTACCCAGACGAGCCCACGACAGGCAGCGGGGAGTACTCGCTGCCGCTGCTCGCCCTGCCCGGCGTGTACGGGACGCATCACATCGGCGCCTCAACCGAACAGGCGCAGGAGGCCATCGCCGCGGAGACCGTCCGGATCATCCGCTCGTTCAAGGAGACCGGGCAGGTCCCGAACTGCGTCAATCTCGCCCGTCGAACCCCCGCAACACACCTGCTGGTGGTTCGTCACCACAATCGGCCGGGCGTGCTGGCGCATGTGTTCGAGCATCTGCGCGCCGAGGGGATCAACGTCCTCGAGACCGAGAATGTCATCTTCGAGGATGCCGGCGCTGCCGTCGCCCGGATCAACATGCATGCCGCTCCGCCTGCATCGCGCCTGGCCGCCATGGCCGACGGCAATGACAACATCCTCAGCATCCAGCTCGTCGCGCTGTGAAGCTCGCCGCGTCCTGACAGGAGCCCGCCATCACAGGAGCCCGCCATGACTGATCGGATCTTCAACTTCTCGTCCGGCCCAGCGGTCCTCCCGCTGCCCGTCCTGGAGCAGGTGCAGCGCGACCTCGTGGCGCTCCCCGGCGTCGGTATGTCGGTCATGGAGATCAGCCACCGATCCTCTACGTTTGAGGCGATCATCGGCAAGGCCGAGGCGGACATCCGGGCGCTGGCGAGCATTCCGGACAACTACAAGCTCCTCTTCCTCCAGGGCGGGGCGAGCCTCCAGTTTTCGATGCTGCCGATGAATCTCCTGACCGCCGGGACCACGGCGGACTACGTCATGACCGGGACATGGGCAGACAAGGCGGTCAAGGAGGCACGGCGCGTCGGGACGGTCCACGAGACGGGCTCGACCGCGGCCTACAACTTCAGCCGGATCCCGACCGATGCCGAATGCGAGTTCACGCCCGGTGCCGCGTACGTCCACATGACTTCGAACAACACGATCGAGGGCACCCAGTGGCATCGGCTCCCGGCGCATGGCGACGCGCCGCTGGTCAGTGACGCCTCATCCGACATCTTCAGCCGTCCGATCGAGGTCTCGAACTACGGCGTCCTGTATGGGGGCGCGCAGAAGAACCTCGGGCCGTCAGGCGTGACCCTGGTGATCATCCGCGAGGATCTGCTCGCGCGTTCGAGTTCGTCGCTCCACTCGATGCTCAACTACGCGGTCCAGGCGGAGAACGGCTCGCTCTACAACACGCCGCCGGCCTTCGGCGTCTACGTGCTCGGCCTCGTCGTCGAGTGGCTGATTGGGCTGGGCGGGCTGCCCGCGATCGCCGCGATCAACGAGCGCAAGGCCGCGAAGCTGTACGGGGAGCTTGACCGGACCGGCTTCTGGCGGCCGACCGCGGAGAAGGCGAGCCGAAGCCGCATGAACGTCACGTTCCGGCTCGCATCCGAGGACCTCGAGAAGGCGTTCATCAAGGAATCAACGGCAGCCGGGTTCGACGGGCTGAAGGGCCACCGCTCGGTCGGCGGCATGCGCGCCTCGATCTACAACGCCTTCCCCGAGTCCGGCATCGACCAACTGGTCGATTTCATGCGCGACTTCGAACGTCGAAACAGGTAGCGGCTGGGCCTCGTCAGGCGCCCAGCGGCACGTTGCCGAGGTATTCGAGCCACGCTCGCGGCTTGACGAGCAGCAGGATCGGCTTGCGGAACGGGCCACGGCCACGGATCGCGACCATGAACACGCCCTGGCCCATGAGCTCGGCGATCTCCGGTCGAACCCAGGCGTTCACCGGCTCGAGCCCGGTCGCCGGGATCAGGCGCCCGTCGCGCGGCGCATCTACCGCCTCCCAGCGGAGGAAGACGTCACCCGACGCGATCCCGCCGCAGCCAAAGTTGCCTTCCCAGTGGTCGACGAGAAGCCGGCGCCCGCGCGCAAACCGGATTAGCTCGCCCAGCTCCTCGTCCTGGATATCGAGTCGGACGGGTGAAGCCGTCACGGCCGCCTTACCGTCATCTCCGGCGCCATCCGGATGCTCAGGGCTTCGGGACGTTGATGAAGGTCTCCACGTCGCTTCCCGACGCGTACGTCCAGCCGGCCTTGCTCAACCCAGTGACGGTGTACATGACGTTCGGCACCGACTTCTTGCTGAGCGCTGAACTCGTCACGGCACAGGTTCCCGAGGCGTTCGTGGTGCAGGAGGTACCGCCGGTCCCCTTCGACCATGTACCCGTGACCAGCACACCATCGACCGGTCCGTACTGATCGACCACCGCCACCGTGACGATCGCCTGCCAGTTGCGACTCGTCGTGGTTCGTACGTAGGACAGGTCATTGACCCACATCGATTCTGCCGCTGGAGGGGCAGTCACCGTCACCGGCGAGCTGAACGACCCCGTCGCTCCCACGTTGTCGGTGACGATGAGACTCACCGTGTAGGTGCCGGCCGCGGCATAGGGGTGCGAGGGGTTCGTGGCCGTCGAGACTGCCCCGTCCCCGAACGCCCAGGCCCGTGAGGCGATCGTGCCGTCGGAGTCAGACGACGCATCCGTGAAATTGCACGTCAGCCCGGTGCAGCTGCTCGTGAATGACGCCGTCGGGGGTGCGTTCGATGGCGGAGGTGGCGGCGGCACGGATGACCACGTGTAGCCCGCGCTCCAGGTGGAGCTGGCCAGCTTGGCCTGGCCGGCGATGGACGGATGGAAGTAGTCGGCGGCAACGTCGCTCTTCGCGA
>JAQBHC010000124.1:0-4477 GCA_032128175.1 Chloroflexota bacterium
AGGCGTCGACCGCAAGCTGTTCATCGATCCCAACGAATGCATCGACTGCGGGGCGTGCGAGCCGGAGTGCCCGGTGAACGCCATCTTCCCCGAGGATCAGGTCCCGAGCGAGTGGGCGAACTTCGTCCAGATCGACGCCACCTGGTTCACCGATCGCGCCGCCGCCCGAGAGGCCGTCGACGCCATCAAGCCTCGCTGACGACCCGCTGTTTGCCGCTGCGCGTGGAATGACGCGGCGCCAGAGCCCCGACTGACTACCGCCAGAACCGTGCCCTTCCGACCCTCCTTCGATTGCCTGTGGTGCGGCGCGCATCACGCCGCCCGATCGCCTTCGGACCTCGAGGGCTGGGCGCAGTTGTGCCCTACGTGCGTGGGTCGCGCGGGTGACAATGAGTTTCTGAGGTTTCGCCTCAAACGCGCTCTCGAGGAGCGCTCGGCGGCTCCGGCGACACGCCAGGAGCGCGGCGGGCGATAGTCGAGGACGCGGGCGTCGGCACGGAGCGACTGCCGGCGCTGGCTCGGGGCACCTGAGCAAGGCGTCCGACGCGTGGCATACTCGGCCGATGTCACCGCTCGCTCAGCGCACGATTGCCACGATTGGTTCCGGCGTCATGGCCGAGGCCATCGTCAGTGGGCTGCTCCGCGGTCGCCTGGTGGAACCCGGCCAGGTCGTGTCGAGTCACCCACGCGCCGAGCGACGCGACCAGCTTGTCGCAACCCATGGCGTACGGGCGGTCGCATCGAACATCGACGCGGTCACGGGCGCGGACGTGGTCATCCTGGCCATCAAACCCCAGATGCTCGCCAGGGTCGGCCGGGAGATCGGCCCGAGTCTCGGTCCGGGTCAGCTGGTCATCAGCATTCTCGCCGGCGCCACGACCAAGGCGCTGGCCACGGCGCTCGGGCACGAGCAGCTCGTTCGAAGCATGCCGAATACGCCCGCCCGGCTCGGCAAGGGGATGACCGTCTGGTTCGCCACGCCGCAGGTCACGCCGGATCAGCGCGCGCAGGCAGCCGCGCTGCTCGGTGCGCTGGGCGTTCAGCTCGAGGTCGATGACGAGAAGCTCGTGGCCATGGCCACCGCGGTGTCCGGGACCGGCCCGACGTATGTCTTCCTGGTCATGGAGGCCCTCATCGATGCCGCGGTCCATCTCGGGTTCCCGCGCCACATCGCCCATGACCTCGTGATCGAAACGCTCGAGGGCAGCACCCTCTTCGCCAAACAGTCGGGAATGCACCCAGCCGAACTCCGCAACATGGTCACCTCGCCCGGCGGCACCAGCGCCGCCGCGCTCCACGCCCTCGAATCAGGACGCCTCCGGACAGTCCTGTCCGAGGCGGTCTGGGCCGCCTACCGCCGGACGGTGGAACTTGGGGACCAGCTCGAAGCCACCATCGTTGCCGGAGATGACTCCCCCTCTTGAGCCGACGGTGAGCGGCCGCGACGCCGCCGTGCGTCTCTTCGAGCGGGCCATGCGCGCGGTACTCCTCGGCCTGTCGCGTCGGCGCTTCGTCGGCCGGCTGGCGACTCGTCTCCCGCTGACTCGCACGATGGTCGCGCGCTTCGTGGCCGGTGAGTCGCTCGAGGAAGCGCTTCCCGCAATCGAACGGATGCGAGCCGCAGGGTTCCGCACAACCGTGGACATCCTCGGAGAGGCGACACATTCCGAGGCCGAGGCGCGCGCCGCCGCCGATGCCTACGTTGCGACGATCCCTGCCCTCGCAGAGCAGGGCCTCGATCAGAACGTGAGCATCAAGTTGAGCCAGATGGGCCTCGCCCTCGGTGGCGATGTGGCTCGGACGAACGCGGCACGGGTCCTGTCCGCCGCGTCGGCGGTCGGAGGCTTCGTCCGGATCGACATGGAGGATCACACCACGACGGATGCAGCCCTCAACCTGTGGCAGGAACTGCGTCCGCTGATGGCCGGCTCAGGTGACGTTGGGGTGGTCCTGCAGTCGGCGCTCCGTCGGACCCCCGACGACGCGGAGCGACTGATCGCTGCGGGGGCCAGGATTCGGCTGTGCAAGGGCGCGTATCGCGAACCGACGGCAGTCGCCCACAAGGCGCGAGCCGATATTGACGCGGCGTACGTGGCGGTCATGCGCCGGCTGCTCGATGACGGCAAGTACCCGGCCCTGGCGACGCACGATGACCGGATCGCGGATGAGGCGGTTGCCTATGCGCGGGAGCGAGGAATCGGTCCGGAGCGGTTCGAGTTCCAGATGCTCTTCGGGGTTCGGCGGGACCTGCAGGAGCGACTGCTCCGCGACGGCTGGACCGTCCGGATCTACGTCCCGTTCGGCGAACAGTGGTACCCGTATTTCATGCGGCGTCTGGCCGAGCGACCGGCCAACGTCATGTTTCTGCTCAGGAGCCTGTGGCGGGAGCGGCGCGGCAACTGACGAGCGGCCCGCGAGCTGACGAGCGGCCCGCGAGCTGGCCGCGGGAATCAGCCCGAACCTTCGACTGGGCCCCTGCGCATCGCGACGGCGATGACGACGGCAATGCCGACGCCGATCAGGACGTCCCCGATGCTGAACACGTTGGCCATCGGGATCGAGGCGGGCACAGCGAAGATATCGGTCAGCACACGGACCGCCGGGTCGGCGAGCACGACGCTGTTGGTGTGATCACCGGGCCCGCTGAACCCGGCAATCGCGAGCGCGTCGGCGTCGGCCGGCATGAATCCGCCATTGGCCGTGATCGCCACCAGATTGCTCAGTGCGCCGGCAGCGACCAGGTTCATTCCGGGCAGGCGCCAGTTACGAACGACGGCCACGAACACGGCCAAGGTGGAGAGGATGTAGATCGCCGGGCCGAGATCGCCGGCCAGGCCGTCACCGAATTCCGAGAACAGGACCACCTGGACGAGGAGCCCGCCCACCGCCAGGGGCGCCCAGTGGAACCCGAGGGCAATGAGGCCCTCGAGCCGTCCGCGGCCGAGGAAACCGACGATCACCCCTATCGGAATCGCCCACAGGATGAACATCCGCTCAGGCGCTCCTGGCCGCCAGGATCTCCTCGAGCTGGACGACGTGCTCGGTCAGGTGCGACGTCACGAATCGGTCGAAGAGTGCTGCCACGGTGAAGACCCCGCGCGTCTCATGCAGGCCCTCGCGGGCGGCGTCCGCGGCGGTGAGTTCGTGCATGCGACGGCCAACCCGCGCCCCATCCGCCTCAAGCCTGGCCAGGAGCTCTCGAATGGGTACGGTCCGATCGCGTCCGATCACGCCAATCCGGATCGAGTCCGATGCCACGCGCCCGAATCGGACCGGTGCGCCGTCGACACCTTCGAGGATCCGCTCCACCTCGCCGAGCCAGAAGGGCAGCATCTCGTCCACGTGGGCCAACAGCTCGGGCGGACCCCAGCTGGCCTCGGCCTCGGTCCCGTAGAGCTCAGCCAGGGGCCACGGCGCGGCGGCCTCGATCCTGGGTCGGAGCGCGAGGATCGCGGCGACTGCGGTATCGAGTCGGTCAGCCTGCCGGTGCATCTCGTTCATGCCCGGCAGTTTCGCACGATCGGACGAGCGACACCGCACGACGCGGCGGCCCACTCGATCCCGTCGGGACTACCATGAACGGTGAGTAGCCCTCAACGGCCCGAGGCCCTCCACATCCGCATCGGAGGAGCGCGTCATGACTGAGACGCTCAACCGTGGCGCCGCCAACCAGGCCGGAGCCCACATCAACAAGGATGCCTACGCCGAGGCGAAGGACTTCCTGCCGCTCAACGGCATCGATCACGTCGAGTTCTGGGTCGGTAATGCCCGCCAGGCCTCGGCCTACTTCCGCGCGCTGTGGGGCTTCACGCCGATCGCGTTTGCTGGCCTCGAGACCGGCGTCCGCGACCGGGCCAGCTACGTCATGCGCCAGAACGACATCACGATCGTGCTGACCGCCCCACTCTCGCCCGACGGGGAGATTGCCGAGCACGTCCATCGGCACGGGGACGGCGTACGCGACATCGCGTTCGCGGTCGACGATGCGACTTCAGCGTGGCGCGAGACGACCGCGCGAGGCGCCCGATCGGCCAGCGAACCGGTCGAGCTCGACGGTGGTGCCGACGGTGTGCTCCGCCGAAGCGCCGTGCACACCTACGGCGATGTCCGACACTCCTTCATCGATCGACGCGAGTACCACGGCGTTTTTGCGCCGGGCTATCGGAAGGTCAAGAAGCCCGCACGGGCAGCTTCGGGGCTCTCACTCCTCGAAATCGATCATTGCGTCGGAAACGTCGAGCTCGGCGACATGAACCGGTTCGTCGACTACTACCGCGATGTCTTCGGTTTCGCCCAGCTCATTCATTACGACGACAAGGTCATCCACACCGACTACAGCGCGCTCATGTCGAAGGTCATGACCAACGGCAACGGGCGGGTCAAGTTCCCGATCAACGAGCCGGCGGCAGGCAAGAAGAAGAGCCAGATCCAGGAATTCCTGGACTACTACCTCGATTCGGGAACCCAGCACGTTGCG
>JAQBHC010000125.1:0-8870 GCA_032128175.1 Chloroflexota bacterium
TTCCGGTCGGAAGAGCACGTCGAGCGGTGGCTTGGGGGCCGGACCCGGGGCGCGACGATCGATGCTGCCGCGTTATGCGATCTGGCCAACGCCTGGTGGAGCGATCGCCTCGCCGCGGATTGGCGTCCGCGCTCACGGGAACAGAATCAGGCGATCCTCGATCGGCTCGGCCTTACGGATAGCTTCTGGAATCTGGGCTAGGCGGTCGGGCTCAGGCTCGTTGACCAGTAGGGCGTCACGAGCAGGGCGTGAGTTGGACCGGGCGACTAGGGCGTCTGATCCCCGCCATGACGAAGCGGACGACTGCCGCCATCTCGGGACGTTCGGACTTCCGAGGGCCTGTGCGCTTCCTCGAGTCGATGCCAGCGCAGCGGAAGTGAGAGTTCCCGCACGATCTCGCCCTTGGCCTCGAGGTCAAGCTGGACGGCCTTGGCCCACCAGGCGGATCTCGCGCCGCCCGGATACAGGTCCTCAGGCAGGTGCGCGACGACAGCACTGCGCAGTTGCGATTGGGTCAGGCCGGGCATCGCCACTGGGAGCACCGCGAGCATGGCGTCGCGCATCGCGTTGTACATGCCGGCAACCACGGATGTGCTCTTGCCCGGGTGGTTGACGTTCTCGATCCTGATCCGTTCAGGCTTCGGACTGGATGCCTTTTCGTTCATTCGATCCTCCACCGACCGAGAGTACCCCACTTGGCGCTCATGGCACCCGATGGCCATGTCCATTTGGCGAACCGCAGCGGGGCCTGATAGCGTCGACGGGGCAGGGGAGTGCATGGAGGAACCAATGGAAGCTGGCGTGCTCGAGATGCGACTGGTCGTCACGGCGACCGACTACGAGGCAGCAATTGCGTTCTACCGGGACACGCTGCGCATGCCGGAACTCGCGGCATTCAGCACGGCCGAAACTCGGGTCGTGATCCTTGACGCCGGTCGGGCCACGCTGGAGATCGCGGACCCGCCCCACGCGGCGTACGTGGACGACATCGAGGTGGGCCACAGGGTGGCAGGGCATCTCAGAGTCGCTCTGCAGGTTCGCGATGCCGCCGCAACGACCGCGCTGGCTTTAGCCGCCGGCGCCGAGCTGATCGCGCCCCCAACCGAGACACCATGGCGATCTCTAAACGCACGATTGAACGGACCTGGCGGACTTCAACTCACGCTGTTCGAGCAACTGGCGCCGGAGTTCTGATGGGCGACGAGGCCGCCCATCGAGCGATTCCTCACAAGATCGCCGGGATCAGCGTGCCGCAGGACAACGTCTCGATCGCGACCTGGAACTGGGCCCACCGAAACCTGCCGGCCTACGTCCTGACGCATTCGGTGCGGACGTACTGCTGGGGTGCGACCATCGCCGCCGGCGAGAATTGGGCGTTCGATCCACAAATCCTGTGGACCGCCTCCCTGCTGCACGACAACGGTTTGCGTCGGATCCCGGAGAACTCCACGTGCTTCGAAGTCCACGGAGCCGAGGTCGCCCGGCGTCTCCTGGTGCGACAAGGGCTGCCACCGGCGTGCGCCGACCGTGTGGCAACGGCGATCATCCTCCACATGCAGCCCTCGGTAACCCTCGAAGACGGCGTTGAGTCCGTCCTGCTCGACCGTGCAACCGGGCTGGACGTTCGCGGAGATGGCTATTCGCTGGTCGATGTCGTTCGGCCGGCGGTCGTCCGTGACTTCCCCCGAGGAGCATTCAATCGCTGGTTCCTTCGCGCCATCACGCGTGAAGCCGCCGCCCGTCCGACCTGTCAGAGCGCCCGACTACTGAACGTAGCCCGGCTCGCGGAATGGATGGCGCGGTCCCCGTGGAAGGCCGGCGAGGGACTGGGCGCTCGGCGCTGACTCCGGCCGCGAGCCCCGTTTCACGCATCAGGCACCGGGCCCGAGGTCGAGGCGCCGCCAGGCCTCGGCGACGCCGAGGCGGTCCGCCCACGCCGCGACATACGTCCGATCGAGCGTGGTTCCAGCGACGGCGACCATCCCTGCGACATCACGCAGCTGTCGTTCCGAGTCCGTATCAGTCGCCCAGACCAGCTTCACAAGGATCAGGTCCTCGACAGTGACGACGTCGCCATCGGTTCCGGGCAACTGGACGCGCTGCCTGCGCTTGAATTCGGAGACGGCGAACGGTCGATCCTTTCGAATGATGAAATCGACCTTCGCGTCCGTTCCGATCGCGTTGAACTGCCCGCGCTCCTGCAGTGCCGCTCTGGCCGCGTCGCGATCGATATAGAGGGCGACCGATTGCAGGGAATCGATCAGTTCCTCAAGAGCGCCCGGCGTCGGGTCGATGACAACGTCGATGTCGCGCGTCGCCCGCGGTTCACCGTGGAAGGTGCTCGCGAGCGATCCCGTCAGCATGTACGGGATCTGGGAGCGCTCGAGCGCTCGGATCGTCTCGACCAGCAGATCAGCGAGCGTCACGGCGCTGCGGCGAGTCGTTCCCGGCGAGCGGTGCGCGCGAGCTCCGTGCCCAGCAGGAGCTCCTCGAGCGCCTCTTGCACCTCGGTGTCGGTGAATTCAGGGTGGCGCCTGCGGACCCCAGCGCGAGCGATCTCATTGATCTCGTCGGTCATCGTCAGGGCGAGCCTCAGGCGATCCTGCGGGCGCATTGCCCGAAACGCCTGGAGTTGTCTCGACCACGCCTCTGAAGCTGTGTCCTTCGGTTGAACCATGGTCACAACTCTAACCGGCCGGCTCCGAGCCGGCGACAAACCCGCGGCAGCTCGCCGACAACGCGGATCTGCGCGGAAGTCCAGCAGAACGCGTTCTCGACATCGACGCGCAAGGCATGATGGCAGCTATCCTTCGCCGATGGCCATCACGTATCGCGTACCCGGCGCGACGTTCATCGAGCGCGAGCACACCGTGCCGCTCGATCATGCGCGTCCGGGCGGGCCATCGATCGTCGTCTTCACCCGTGAAGTCGCCGCGCCCGACGGTCTCGATCGGCCGTACCTCCTGTTCCTCCAGGGCGGCCCGGGGTTCGAAGCGACGCGTCCGACGAGCCCGCCGTCGGGTTGGATGAAGCGGGCGCTTCAGGACTACCGCGTCCTGTTGCTCGATCAACGCGGCACGGGACGGTCGAGTCCGGTCGGTGCGGTAATCCCCGGCGCCACGGTGGAGGCGCAGGCCACCTATCTGACCCATTTCCGTGCCGATTCGATCGTGCGCGACGCCGAACTGATCCGGAAGGAGCTGGGCGTGGAGCGCTGGAGCGTCCTCGGTCAGAGCTTTGGCGGCTTCACGTCCATGGCCTACCTGTCGATCGCGCCGGACGGCCTGCGCGAGGCGTTCATCACCGGGGGTCTGTCGCCGATCGGCCGACCGGTAGACGAGGTCTACGGCGCAACCTATCGACGTCTGATCAAGGCCAATCGACGCTACTTCGCGCGATACCCGGATGATCGAGCTCGGGTCCGTTCAATCCTGCGCCGGCTCGACGACGAGGACGTTCGACTGCCCTCGGGAGATCGGCTGACGGCCCAGCGGTTCCGCCAGCAAGGCTTGTGGCTGGGCGACAGCGCCGGGTTTGAGCTGCTCCACCACGTCATCGAGCTCCCATTCGGGTCATCGGCATTCCTTCATGACGTCGGATCCGGCGTACGGTTCAGCAGAAACCCCATGTACGCCACGCTGCACGAGTCGTCGTATGCGGATGGTGTTGCCACGCGCTGGTCGGCGCAGCGCCTGTTGCCCGATGAGATAGCCGCGGAGGGCTACTTCACGGCCGAACACGTCTTCCCGTGGATGTGGGAGGAATACGGAGCGCTTCGACCCCATCAGGGCGCAGCGGAACTGCTCGCCGAGCATCAATGGCCGAAGCTCTACGACGCGGACCAGCTGGGGCGCAACGACGTGCCGGTGGCCGCGACGATCTACGTCAACGATCTCTACGTCGAGCGCGACTTTGCCGAGGAAACCGCCGCCACGATTCGCGGCCTGCGGACCTGGCAGACCGACGAGTTCGAGCACAACGGCCTGCGGGCCGACGGCGAGCGTGTTCTGAGTCGCCTGATCGACCTGGTGCGAGGGAGGACCTGAACATGGCGCGATCGGAACGGGCGCCCACGCCCGAGCACCTGACTCGTCTGCTCGAGACATTCACGGGTGATGTCATCGCGCCGGGCCACGACGCCTACGATGACGCCCGTCGCGTCTGGAACACCGTTTTCGACCGGCGACCGGCGGTCCTTGTGCGGCCAGCCAGCGTCCAGGACGTCGCGACGGCCATCCGGTTCGGCCGAGAGCGGGATCTCGAGATCGCCATCCGCAGCGGAGCGCACAGCTCTGCCGGCCACTCGACGACCGACGGCGGGCTCGTCATCGATCTCTCGCGGCTCCGTGGGGTGACCGTCGATCCCAAGCGCCGAACCGCCCGCGCGAATGGTGGGGCGCTCCTTGGTGAGCTCGACATCGCTGCGCAGGAGCACGGCCTGGTCTGCCCAGTCGGGGTGATCGGTCACACCGGGGTGGCAGGGTTGACGCTCGGCGGGGGGATTGGGCGCCTCCAGCGGCATTTCGGACTCACGATCGACAACCTTCGGGCGGTCGAGCTCGTAACTGCGGACGGCCGGATCGTGCGGGCTAGCGAGTCCGAAGAGCCCGACCTGTTCTGGGGAGTCCGTGGCGCCGGGATGAACTTCGGCGTCGTCACGGCGTTCGAATTCAACCTCCACGAATTTGGTCCGCTGCTTCACCGCGGCATGAAGGTCTACTCCGCCTTGAAGGTTCACGAGGTCTGGGCGATGTTCGAGGGTTTTGCGGCCGTCGCGCCTGACGCAGTAGCGCTGATCCTCGTCATCGCCCGTGCAGAGCCGGCAGGGGACTATCCGGAATCTGTGGCCGGCAAGCCGGTCGTCATCCTGGCCTACAATCACAGCGGAGACGAGGCATCGGTCGAACGCGACCTCGCGCCGCTCAATGCGGGGCCAGAACCAGTCTCGAGCACGTCCGGCAGCCAGCCGTACCTCGAGGTCCAGACGGCGCACGATCTGGCTATGGGCTGGGGCCATCGCTCATTCATTTCCGGGCGATATGTGAACGACCTCCGCGCGGTTACGCTCGAGGCGCTCGTCGAGGATGCGGCCAGCGCGCCCGGTGAGAGCTCAGTGTCGATGACCGCGTTTGGCGGGGCGATCGCGCGCGTACCGGACGACGCGATGGCCTTCACCGGCCGTGACGTCCGCTTCGACGTGAGTGCAGACACCGAGTGGACCGATCCTGCGCTCGACACCACCCATCGAGACTGGGTCCAGCGGGCCATGGCGATCGTGGAACCGGACGCAGTCACGGGCCGGTACGTCAACGAAATCGCCGAAGAAGGGCCAGAGGTCAGCCGCACCATATACGGCGACGCGAAGTTCCAGCGACTCAGGACGCTCAAGCGAGCCTGGGATCCGGACAACGTCTTTCACCTGAACCACAACATCGCGCCGTAGTAACAAGACCGAAACCCGAGGCCCGGCGCGGAGCGGAGCCTCGGGCATTCGAACGCGCGAGCGCCACTACAATCCACGGGATGGCCAACTTCCTGAGCGGCACAGCGAACGGGTCGCGACGCACACCCAGGCGGCTCCGAGCACGCCGCCTCGCAGGTTTGGCTGCGCGCCCGTGACGACCCCGACCACGAGCGCTGCCCGATTCCCACCGAGCGTCCTGAACCGGCTCTTTGCCGCCGTTGAGCAGCTCCCTGGCACAGGATGATCTTCCTCATCACCCGCTACGTAGGATCGCAACTCAACTAGGGAGCGGGTCACCATGAAGGCCGCGATGCATGACCGCTACGGTCCACCCGACGTGGTGGAGCTGCGCGAGATCGAGAAGCAGGTTCCGACCGAGGACCGGATCCTCGTGCGCGTGGGCGCCGCGTCGGTCAATCGAGCCGATCTCGACACCCTCACGGCCCGCTGGGGCTTCACCCGCCTGTTCCTCGGACTGCTGCGGCCGAAGAACCCGCGCCTCGGCATCGATGTCGCCGGCGTAGTGGAGGCCATCGGGCCGGGCGGAAGTACATTCAGGGTAGGGGACCGTGTGTTCGCGGACCTGTACGCCTACGGGAGCGGCGCGTTTGCCGAGTACGTCTGCGCACGGGAGAAGGCGTTTGCCCGGGTGCCCGACGAACTCGAGCTGGACGGGGCCGCAACCCTGCCGCACAGCGCCGTGCTGGCCGTCCAGGGCCTGCGTCACAAGGGTCGGACGGTCCAGGCAGGGGAGCGCGTCCTCGTGTCGGGCGCGTCGGGCAACGTCGGGCCGTTCGCGGTCCAGATCGCCAAGGCGATGGGCGCCGAGGTCACTGGCGTCTGCAGCTCTGCGAAGGTCGATTTCGTCCGCTCGCTCGGCGCCGACCACGTCATCGACTACACCCAGGTGGACTACACGCGGACCGGCGAACGCTACGACTGGATCCTCGATGTCGACGGCCACCATTCGATCCTGCGCGCCCGGCGGGCGCTCGCCCCGCATGGCGTCTACCTCTCGCTCGGCGGCCCGGGGCGGAGGATGCTCGAGTACCTGTTCGTGGCGCCGATCCTCAACCGCTTCAGCGGACGGCATGCAGGCATCATGCTCGCCTGGTCCCCATTCAAGACCGCCGATGTCGAATACCTGCTTGGGCTCATCGCCGCCGGGAAGCTCCGGACCACGATCGACCGCCGCTTCCCGCTGGAGGAGATTGTCCAGGCGCTCGGCTGGGTTCACGAGGGCCGTGCGACGGGCAAAATCGTCATCGAGATCTCCGGATAGCGTGGGAAGCGGCTTCTGAGGCGGCGCCCCGGGTGACGCTCAGACGCGAGCGAGGAACTCGAGCACGCGCCGCATGAGCAGCGCGGTCGCGTCTGCGTCGTAGGTGGGGAGCGAGCTGTCGGCGAAGTAGTGCTGATCTCCTGGGTACAGGAACAGCTCAGCATCGTTGACTGTTTGCACGATCTCGCGGGCGGCATCGACGTCTCCCTCGCCGACGAAGAACGGGTCCGCGTCCATGCCGTGGATCTGCACCGGGACCCCGTCCGGCCAGGGACCGAACGCCCACTCGCCGGTGATCGGCGCACAGGAGTAGACGAGCAGCGCGCCGCGGGCTCCAGGTCGCGTCTGGGCAAGCTCCTGGGCGATCATCACGCCGAAGGAGAACCCGCCGTACACGAGTTCGCTCGGCAAACCGTCGGCCATGTGCACACCCTGCGTCCGAAGCTCGTCGAACCCGGTCTCGTTGATGAAGGCCACGCCATCAGCGATTGACGCGAACACCCGCCCGTCGAACAGGTCGGGCGTGTGCACGGTGTGGCCGGCAGCCCGCAGCTCATCGGCGAACGCGACGACGCCGGGGGTCAGCCCTTGGGCGTGATGGAAGAGCAGGACCTCGGCCATGGGAGCCTCCAGATGCGGGCCCCTGGTGTGGCAGCGGCATCACCAGGTCGGCTGAATCTACCGGAACTGAGCCACCTGCGTCCCTTGACATCCTTGCAGCCGGACTGTACGGTTTGTACGACATGTACGAAGTAAACGACGACCACGCGGCCGGCCACGTGAGTGTCAGCGAGGCGCGGCAAGACTTCGCGGAGATTGTTAATCGAGCGGCCTATCGTGGCGAGCGCGTTCGCGTCGTACGTCGCGGGCGGGCCGTCGCCGCGATTATCCCGATCGAGGACCTTGAACTCCTCGAGCGCATCGAGGACGAGCTGGACCTCGAGGCGACCCGCGAGGCCCTCGCAGATCCGGCGAATGCCGTGCCGATTCCCTGGGAACAGGTCAAGGCAGACCTCGGACTCTAGGGCTGGTCGCCACCCATGACCGATGGCCGCTACAGCGTTGGCGTTCAGCCCACCGCAAAGCGCGAGCTGGCACGTTTTTCGGTGGCCGTGCGGCGCAGGGTCGGTCGAGCCGTCGACGCGCTCGCCACCGACCCGCGACCCAGCGGGTCGAAGCAGCTCGCTGGGATGCCCGCCGAACGGATCTGGCGGATCCGGGTGGGGGACTACCGCATCCTCTATGAGATCCGTGACTCAAGGCTCGTGGTCCTGGTCATCCCCATTGGTCACCGGCGGGAGGTCTACCGTGGCCCCCGGCCCCGGGGCTGAGGCCGGGGGAGTCGGCCTTCCGAACGTCGGAGGACTAGGTGGCGCCGTCCACGTTCAGCGTGTCAGGAACAAATAGTCGAGTCCCGCGGCGCCCGCTCGTAGTGTCGATAGGACGGTCATCCTGATCATCCACAGAGCGAGGAGATTTCTCGATGTCACAATTCCTGCTGGCCGTCTACTCATCGGACGAGCCCCGCGAGCCCATGACCCCCGAGCAGATGCAGGCGGGCTTCGCACTCATCGGGGCCCTGGAGGCCGAGATGCGGGCCGAGGACGCGCTGCTGTTCAGCGCTCGACTGCTCGATCCCGCCCAGGCGAAAGTCGTCCGACCTCGCCGACGCATGGGCAAGACCACCGACGGGCCGTACGCTGAGACCAAGGAGCACCTGGGCGGCTTCTACATCGTCGAGGCGCCCGACATCGATACGGCCCTCGCCTGGGCCCAGAAGGTGACCGACGCCATCGACACACCAATCGAGGTTCGGCCACTGATGGGTGACCCGCGCCGGTAGGCGCCGACGGTTAGGCTGGGCCGATCCGGACCCTCAGGTCCATGCGTTCGTGGACGTCCGCCGCGGTGGGGGACGATGGGAGGTCGATGGTCCAGCCGCCGGCGATCTTCCCCGAACGGTCGTCGCGGCACCCTCGAACGGGCCATCCGACCCGGGCTCACTCCGCCCCGCTGAGCCCATACTCGAGGCGCAGGAGGCGTGCGCCATGAAGCTTGACGGGAAGATCATCGTCGTCACCGGAGCCGGGAGCGGGATAGGCCGAGAGGTCGCGCTCGAGGCCG
>JAQBHC010000126.1:0-13815 GCA_032128175.1 Chloroflexota bacterium
GACGGCCTGCCCGCCGGTACCTACGTGTTCATCTGCTCCGTCCACCCCGTGCCCACGATGACCGGGACGCTCACCGTCAAGTAGGGGGCACGGTCACGGGCTTGAGGATCGATCCACGACGACGGCCCGTCCTGGTGGCCGTCTCGCTCGCGGTCCTCACGACCGGTCTCATTCTCGGGATCTCGGTGCTCGGCCGGGTGGGTACGACCCCAGGCACGTCAGCCCCCCCTGGGATAGCCGTCGGCGCGCCAGCGCCCGCGTTCTCTGGCGTGACCCTGACCGGGGAGACGCTGTCCCTGGCCGACGTCCGCGGCCGGCCGGTGATCGTCAATTTCTGGGGCCCCTCGTGCATCCCCTGTCGCGACGAGTTCGCGCTGTTCATCGAGCAGCTCGACCGCCATGCGGCCGATGGCCTCGCCCTGATCGGCATCCTGATGTTCGACCCGCCCGCTCCGGCCCAGGACTTTGTCGTGGCCACCGGCGCCTCGTGGCCGACGATTGACGATCCAGATGGGACGATTCGATCCGCGTACCGGGCCATCGCCCGGCCCCAGACCTACTTCATCGATCGGGACGGGGTACTGCGTGGCATCCAGGTCGGCCAATTGACCGGCGCCGACTTCGACCGCCTGTACGCGCTCATCTCGGGACCAGCCACCGGTCGCGCGCCGTGACCCAGGCTGGGCCGGCCCTCGCCCTCGAGGGGGTCGTCAAGCGCTACGGGACGAGGACCGTGCTGGACGGAGTCTCGTTGGCGGTGTGGCCGGGTGAGCTCGTCGCGCTGCTCGGCCCGAACGGGGCGGGCAAGACCACTGCCGTCGAAATCCTGGAGGGGTATCGACCGGCCGACGGTGGGGCAGTGCGCGTGTTCGATGTAGATCCCCGAGTTGGCGGCCCGGCACTCAGGGCGCGAATCGGCCTGATGCTGCAGGGCGGGGGGCTGGATCCGCGAAGTACGCCGCGAGAGGTCCTGCGTCTGTACGCGGCATTCCACACCGGCGCGCGATCCGTGGACGAACTCGTCGCCGCGCTGGGCCTGGGACCGGTCGCCGATACGCCGGTCCGGCGGCTGTCCGGCGGCGAGCGTCAGCGGCTCGCCCTCGCCCTTGCGCTCGTGGGCGATCCCGACGTCCTCCTGCTCGATGAGCCCACGGCGGGCATGGATCCCGAGGCTCGGCGCACGACCCGCGAGTTGATCGCCGGCCTGCGCACCGAAGGCCGAGCCGTCCTCCTCACCACCCACGATCTTGGCGACGTCGAACGCCTCGCCGACCGGGTCGTCATCCTGCATCGGGGCAGCATCGTGGCCCAGGGCACGCCGGCCGATCTCGCCGCGGGCGCGGCGCCGCGGCTCCGATTCCGCCTGGCGCGCCGACTCGATCCAGCCGAGTTCGCGTCACTCGAGACCGTGATCGCCGGCGTCACCCCCGGCGCTCGCCCGATTGAGGCAGCCGGGGAGGGGCCGGGTGCCATGCTCGTGGATGGCGTGGCCCCGAATCCGGTCCTGGTGGCCGCCGTCGCGACCTGGTGCGCGGCCGAGGGGGTCCAGCTCCTGGAGCTCCGCTCCGCGGCCGCGACCCTCGAGGAGCGCTATCTCGAGCTGACCGGCGACGCTGCTGTCGAGGCGGTCGCATGAGCCGGCCGGCATCACCGCTGCGCGCCGTGGCCGCTCTCACGGTGATGGAACTCCGACTGACGGCGCGGCGCGGCGAGAACATCCTCGTGACCATGGTCATCCCGGCCGGGGTGCTCGTGTTCTTCGCCACGCTGGGGATCGTGCCGGGGATCGCCGGCCGCGCCGTGGACTTCCTGGTGCCGGGCACCCTTGCCCTTGCACTGATCGCCAGCGGCCTCGTCAACCTCGGCATCGCGACCGCCTATGAGCGGAACTACGGGGTTCTCAAGCGCCTTGGAGGATCGCCCCTGCCGCGGTGGGGCCTGGTTGCCGCGAAGCTGGCCGCCGTACTGGTCCTCGAAGCGCTCCAGGTGGCCCTCATCTTCGCTGTGGCCACGATTGTCCTCGGCTGGACCGTTGCACCGGGCTCGTCGCCGGCGCTCTTCGCGCTGGCCGTCCTCCTCGGGACCCTCGCCTTTGCCGGCCTCGGGTTGCTGCTCGCCGGAACCCTGCGAGCGGAGGCCACGCTGGCCGTGGCCAACGGGCTGTTCCTGGTCCTGCTCATCGTCGGGGGCATCGTGCTGCCAATGGACCATCTCCCGGGGCCGATTCAGGCCATCGCCGCCGTGCTGCCGGCCGCGGCGCTCACGGACGTGTTCCGCGCGTCACTTGGCGGCGGGACCGACCCGACGGGCCCTCTGCTCCTCCTCGGAGTCTGGGGACTGATCGCTGCCGGTCTGGCGATTCGGACATTCCGCTGGGAGTAATTCCCTGGGAGAAGAAGAGCTCGGCCCGCGAGCGCCCGCGACGTGTGAGCGGAGCGTCCCCGACGTGACGGCGGTCGGTCAGGCCTCGAAGCGGCGGAAGATCGCGACCGCGTTCTGGCCGCCGAACCCAAAGCCATTGATCATCGCCGTATCCACGCGGAGCTGGCGCTTCACATTGGGCGTGTAGTCCAGATCGCACTCGGGATCTGGCTCGCGGTAGTTGATCGTGGGAGCGATCCAGCCGTCCTGGATCGCGCCGACGGCGGCAATCCCGGCGATGGATCCGGCCGCGCCGAGGAGATGCCCGACCATCGACTTCGGCGACGAAATCGGGAGTGTCGAGGCGCGTTCGCCGAAGGCACGCTTGATCGCCTTCGTTTCGGTCACGTCGTTGAGTGGCGTGGACGTGCCGTGGGCCACCAGGTAGTCGACGTCCGTTGGCCCGATGCCGGCATGGCGCAGCGCCCCGGTCATCGCCATGGCCGCGCCGCGACCGGTCGGTTCGGGCGCCGAGATGTGGTAAGCATCCGAGGTCAGGGCGGCGCCGATGATCTCGGCCAGGATGGGCGCGCCGCGCTCGAGTGCATGTTCCGCCGACTCGATCACGAATACGCCGGCGCCCTCGCCAAAGACGAACCCGTCGCGGGTTCGGTCGAACGGTCGCGACGCCCCGGCCGGGTCGTCATTGCGCTTCGACAGGGCGCCCATGTTCCCGAGTGCCGCGAAGGCCATCGGCAGGAGGGGGGCTTCGGAACCGCCGGCAATGACCACGTCGCACTCGCCATTGGCGATCAGGCGAAGGGCATCCTGGAACGCGATCACGCCTGAGGCGCAGGCCGCAACCTGGGTCATGAGGGGTCCCGTCAGCCCGTACTTCATCGACACCTGAGCTGCGGCCATGCTGCCCGAAACGGCCGGAATGGCGAACGGGCTGACCTGGCCCGGCCCACGCTCCCACAGGACGCGAGCACCCTCGACGACCTGCTCCATGCCGCCGCCGCCGGTGTTGAGGACCACCGCGACGCGATCTCGCTCTTCGGGGGTCCAGGTCGTGAAGTCGATGCCCGACCGCTCGATGGCCTCGGTCGCGGCGGCCACGCCGAAGTGGATGAACCGGCTCATTCGACGAGCCATCTTTCGATCCATCGTCAGCGTCGGCTCGAAATCCTTGACCTCGGCCGCGATCTTGACGTCATGATCGACGGGATCGAACGAGGTGATCGGCCCGCCGCCGGATACTCCGGCGAGGAGGTTCGTCCAGAACGTCTCGACGTCGTTCCCGATCGGCGTGATCGCGCCCATACCGGTCACGACGGCTCGGCGGGCAGGATCCTGGCTGGGCACGGGTACCACCTCGGGTCTCGCTGATGAGCTTCGATTGTACCGGGCTGCGTTCACGCGCCCGGTTCGGCGGTCAGTCGCCGTCGTACCGCTTGAAGATGACGGCACCGTTGTGGCCCCCGAGCCCGATGTTGTTCGAGAGGGCATAGCGCACCGGCAGATCGAGCGTCTCGTCCACGACCCACAGGTCGCAGGCCGGATCACGGTCCCGGTAGTTGAGCGTCCCGGGGACGGTCTGGGTTGCCACGGACATGACCGTCGCGAACGCCTCGAAGGCCCCCGCGGCACCCATCATGTGGCCCGTCATCGACTTGGTCGCGCTGATCGCGAGGCTGCGCCGGGCTGCCGTGGACCGCTGACCGAAGACTGTTTGAATCGCCTCCGTTTCGCGGGCATCGCCGACCGGCGTCGAGGTCCCATGCGGGTTGATCAGGTCGACCTCGTCGGCCGGGACACCCCGCCGCTCGAGGGCCATCTTCATCGCCCGGGCGGACCCGACACCCTTCTCGATCGGCTGGATCATGTCCCAGCCGTCGGCCGCCGAGCCGTAGCCCACGACCTCGGCGTAGATCCGCGCCCCGCGGGCCTTGGCCAGCTCGAGGTCCTCGAGGAAGAGCCCGCCGGCGCCCTCTCCGAGCACGAACCCGTTCCGCGTGGCGTCGAATGGGCGCGAGACGGTTTGCAGCGACTCACCCGGCCGCGGCGATCCGAGGCCGCGCATGTTGCCGAATCCGGCGTGGGCGACCTCGATGAGGGGCGCCTCCGTGGATCCGCTGATGACGGCGATGCAGTCGCCACGACGAATCACCTCGGCCGCCTCGGCGACGTTGTGCGTGCCCGTCGCGCAGGCCGACACGATGCACACGTTGTGACCGATCGCGCCCGTCTCGATGGCGATCATCCCCGACGCCGAGTCCACCAACGCGTTGGCGATGAACGTCGGCGGGACGCGATTCGGACCCTTCTCGTGGAGCGTCTTGTAGCTGTCGATCATGAGGCGCTGCCCACCAGCGCCGGACCCGTAGACGACGCCGACTTCGGTCCGGTTCTCGTCGCTGATTTCGAAGCCTGAATCGGCCAGAGCCTGCTTCGCGGCTGCGACCCCGAAGTGGATGTCGCTCTCGCTCCGGCGAACCGCCTTGGCGTCCATCCACGCCGTCGGATCGAAGTCGTGGACCTCGCCGGCGTAATGCTGGTCATACCCGGACGCATCGAAGCGCGTGATCTCGCCGAGGCCGGACACGCCATTGAGGAGATTGGACCAGGCGGTGGCGACGTCGTTTCCGACGGGGCTGATGACGCCGAGACCGGTGACGGCGACGCGGCGGGTGTAATCCGGTGTACGCACGGTGACTGCTCCTTGGGCTAGGTGAGTGGTGTCTGGTTGTCAGGTCAGGCCGAGGCGGCCAATTCGATCATCGCCAGGCCATCGGGGGCCCCGGCATCGTCCACGGCGATCACGGTCGCCTCGGTGGCGATTCGCTTTGTCAGTCCGGTCAGAACCCGTCCCGGCCCGACCTCGATGAACGTCCCGACGCCGGCAGACTTCATGACGTTCACGGCGCGGACCCAGTCCACGCCGGCCGTCAGATGCGCGACCAGCTCCGCGCGACAGGCCTCTCCGGTATCGAGGACGCTGGCGTCGGCGTTGGCGAGCAGCGGTACGGCGGGATCGGAGAACGTCACGTCGGCCAGGACCTCGCGCATCCCGGCCGCCGCGTCGATCATCAGTGGGGAGTGCGCAGCGACGCTGACCGGCAGCACGATCGCTCGCTTGGCCCCGAGCGACCTCGCGATCTCGGCGCCGGCCTCGATGGCCGCCCGATCACCTGACACCACGACCTGGCCCGGTGCGTTGCGGTTGGCAACGCCGAACGTGCCGGCCGCGCTGGCTCTCGCAACCAGTTCCGGCAATGCGGCGTCGTCGAGACCGATGATCGCGGCCATGGCGCCGTCGCGACCGGCCCCAGATGCCTGCATGCGGCGACCGCGCTCCCTGACCAGCCTGAGTCCGTCGGCCAGCGAGATGACGCCGGCGGCGACCATCGCCGAGTACTGGCCCATGGAATGGCCGGCCATGAAGAGCGGAACCGGTGCGCTCGCTCCCGAGGCGACCCAGCGCTCGCGGAGGCCCTCGAGATATGCGATCGATGTCGCGAGCAGCGCCGGCTGGGCGTTCTCGGTCAGGTTCAGGAGGTCGTCGGGTCCGTCCCAGGCCAGCGGGCTGATCGGCTCCTCGAGTGCGGAATCCGCTGCCGAAAAGACGGCCGCGGCGGCAGGGGAAAGCAGCGCCAGGGCGTGGCCCATGCCGACGGATTGCGATCCCTGTCCAGGGAAGATGAATGCGACCTTGTCCATGGCCTCCTGCCGGCGCGCCGCGACTGGGCGCGCAGATACCGAGTGCGGTGCCAGCAATACTGCCCCGGATCCATCGGCCTGAGCGTGGATTGTGTGCGGTCGCGCATGCATAAGCAGGCAATTGCGATACATTGCCCTCCAATGGCACTGCCTTCCGAGCCTCGCCGTCGCCCCAGGGCTGCCAGCGTTCGGGCGATTGCACGCCGCTTCGAAGCCGATCTCGGCTCCTCAGCGCTCGCCTCCGCTCAACGGATTCCCAACGTCCGCCAGATTTCCGAGCGGGTTGCCATGGGTCGTGCGCTATGGCGAGAGCTGGTGATCGGGTTCGCCTCGCAGCTGTCCGAGTTGCGCCTCGGGTTCACCCAACTCGCAGCCTTGTATGTCCTCGCCGACGGCAGCACGATCACGATCGGCGAGCTCGCTGAATCGCTGGGTCGATCACCGTCGGCCATGAGCCGATTGGTCGACGGCCTCGTGCGCCGTCGACTCGTCGAGCGTCGCGAGGAACCCGAGGACCGGCGTCAGCGCTCCGTCCAGCTGACGCACAGGGGACGTGCCCTGCTTCGCGTCGTCGACCGCGCCCGTGCCGACCAGTTCCTCACGGCAGTGCGCCCGCTCCCGACGGCCGAGCGCGCCCTCGTGGCCATGGCTGTGGCAGCCCTCGCGACCCGGGCCTTCTCACGCAAGGGGCGAGTGGTCCGGGGCGATCCCGGGGCCCGCTGACCCGGTGTCCGGCTGTCGTCTGGCGCCCGAGCGTTGCGGCGGATTCCGGCCTCAGCCGCTCCGACGCCTGCGTCGAACGCTCAATAGGCCCAGCCCGACAAGGGCGGTAATCGCCAGCCCGGCAACCGCGGCGATCAACGTCCCGCTTGGCGACGTGGCCTGCGTCTGACCAGGATCGGCCGTACCCGACCCATCGGCGCTCGAAATCGGGGAGGCGGTCGGAGTCGGGACGACGCCGCTGTCGACGCTGGCGTCCGGTGTTGTCGTGACGAGGGCGGAGGGAACGAGAACGGTCGGGCTCGGAAAGGCGGCGGTCGGAGCGACGGCGCTTGGAGCGGCAGCGGTTGGAGTGGCGACGCTTGGAGCGGCGGCGGTTGGAGTGGCGACGGTCGGAGCCGCTGACGCTCCGCTTGTCGGTCCGGCGGTGGTCGCCTGTGTCTTCGTCGGTGCGGGTGACGGCGTCGACGTCTTCGTCGGTGCCGGGGTCTGCGTTGAGACAGGCAGTACCTGGACCACGCCCGACATCTGTTCGGGATGGACCTCGCAGAAGTAGGGATAGGTCCCCGCTGTCGCGAATGTCGTCGTGAACGTTTGCCCGGAGAACAGGAATCCAGCACCAGCCGGACGATCCGGGAACCGGTGGTCGATGGCGGCGGGCGAGCCGCTCGTCACCGTGTGTGGGTCTCCCGATGCGACCCATGTGACCTCATCGCCCACCGTGATCGTGATGCCCGAGCCACCAGCTGGCGCAACGAAATCGTAATTCCTTGCCTGGATCGTGAATGAAGCAGCCAGGCTGGATTGGGCGACCGCGAGTACCGCCAGCGCGGCCCCCGTGACGACGGCTGCCCAGCGGCGCCAATCACGGCCTCGGGGAAGCACGGACGCAAGAGCACTCATGTTTCCCTGTACGCCCGGATCGCCCGGCCGGATCGCCCGCGATCCGATTCGGACCGGCCGCCGTACTTGAGGTACGTACCCGTGGGGCATTTCGATCCCCCGGACGCCGCAGGAGGATGGCATGCGATCGCGATTAATGATTCTCGGGGTGATCGGGCTGCTGGCGTTCAGCGCCCCGGCGGTCCTGGCGGCCGATCCGCCGACGGCCGCGTTCGGCGGGCCGGTTGGCGGCTCTCAGGAGGTGCCCCCAGTCGCCACGGCGGCCACGGGCACGGCGACGGTCGTGATTTCGTCGGATAGCTCGACGATCTGGTATGTCGTCGAGTACAGCGGGTTGTCCGGAGCCCTGGCGGCCGCCCACATTCACGTTGGCGCTGCGGGCGCCAACGGTGGCGTGATCCTGCCGCTCGCCGCCTCGGCGAGCCCGATGGTCGGTAGCCTGACGGCCACAAACTTCGCGCCCAGCGGTGCGATCACGACCTTCGCCCAGGCCGTCACAGCGATCAAGGCCGGGGGCACCTACGTGAACCTGCATACGGCGGCGAATCCCGGTGGAGAGATCCGGGGCCAGGTCGTCGCCAAGGGCAGCGCGCACTTCGGCACCCTTTCGGGATCCCAGGAGGTCCCGGCAGTGACGACCGCTGGATCCGGTAGCGCGTGGGTTGTCGTCAGCACGGACGGAAGCACGCTGACCTACTACGTCGCCTATAGCGGTCTTTCCGGTGCACCAGCTGCCTCGCATATTCACCTCGGCGCTGCTGGCGCCAATGGGGGCGTGATGCTCCCGCTCGTCGCCGGCGCAAGCCCGATGACCGGAACCCTGACGGCCTCGAACCTGACACCGACCGGTTCGGTGACCGATATGGCCGGGGCCGTCGCCGCGATCGCGGCCGGCGGGACCTACGTCAACGTCCACACCGCGGCGAATCCCGGTGGTGAGCTCCGTGCCCAGCTCGCAGTCACAGTGGCGCCGCCCGCTTCGGCGAACCCGACCCCACCCGCAACGTCAACCGTGACGACACCGACGGATACGACCGCGGGATCGATCATCCCAACGGTCCTGTTCATGCTCGGAGCAGCAATCGCCGTGCTCGTGTGGCCCCGCCGACGAGCCGTCGCCGTGAAATCCGCTGGAGGCACTCGGCCCGATCTGGACTGAGCGGCCGCAAGGATCCCCGCGGGCGGCGACCCTGTGGTTGCCGCCCACGTGATTCCCGCCCACGTGATTCTGTATCCCAATCTCGCGCTGTCGCCCCGGGTCCGCCGCTGTAAGCGACCCTCAGTCAGCGACCTCAGCCGCAGAAGCGCCGAACGGCGTCGTACAGAACCGGCAGACCCCAGCGAAGCGCCTCGAGCCCGACGCGCTCGTCGACGCCGTGATACCGCTCGAGGTAGGGCTCGTCCGGCTCCAGCCGCAGCGGAGAGAACCCATAGGCCGGGACCCCGATCCGCGCGAGCGTCTTGTTGTCGGTCGAGAAGGGCGCCATGACCGGCAAGGGCACGCCCTCGGGGTCGTGGTCCAGGACGGCCTGCTCGAGGACTCGATAGAGCGGCGAATCCGCCGACGCCACGACCGCCGGGGCTGCGGCCAGCAGGTCGATCTGGCAGACGGCCGCGAGGTCGGCCCCCAGCCGCTCGATGATCTCGGCCCGCATGGCCGGCTCATCGGTTCCAGGGAGCAAGCGGCAGTCCACCTCGATCATCGCTTCGTCCGGGATCACGTTGTATTTCACGCCCGCATGGACGATGTTCGGGGACACCGTGTCGCGCAGCAGGGACCGCGCGGCCCTGGCATAGACCGGCAGGCACAGTCGATCGATCGCTGCCTCGGCCCGGCCACCGTCGCTACCGGCGATGGCGCGAAGGAGCTCGGCCGCCTCGCCACCGAGCGCATCGGCAGCCGCGTCGAAGAACCCATCCATGACCTCGGTCACGCGCGGGGCGCCGGGAACAGACAGGCGGGTGATCGCCGCTGCCGCGAGGACGGCAGCGTTGTCCGCTCGCGGCATCGAGCCATGCCCCGATGTTCCCCGGACCGTGATCCGGTAGGCCGCGTACCCCTTCTCGGCGATCTGGATCGGATACAGGCGTTTCCCGCCGACCTCGAGACTGACAGCTCCCGATTCGTTCAGGGCACCCGCGGCCTGAAGATGTTCCGGGTGGTGGTCTGCCAGCCAGCCGATGCCGTCGACTCCGCCTGCCTCCTCGTCGGCAGTGACGGCCAGCAGCACGTCACGGCGCAGGCCGGGAATGGCATCGGCCGCGGGGTCCAACCCCTGCGCACGAGCCTCCTCGGCCAACAAGCGAACGACCTCGACTTGCATCGCGACGAGATCCTTCATATCCACGGCGCCGCGGCCGTAGACGTAGCCATCGGCGATGTCCCCACTGAACGGATCGTGCGTCCAGCGCGCCGCCTGGGCCGGCACCACATCGAGATGGGAGAGCAGGAGCAGCGGATCCCCGCCGGTCCCATCGCCTCGAAGGCGGGCCACGACGGACCCGCGCCCGGCCACGGGTTCATAGACGGTGGCCGGGACACTCGATGCCGCGAGCCAACCCTGGATCAGGCGGGCTATCTCGAGCTCGGGTCCGGGCGGGTCGGGCGGGTTGACCGACGGGATCCGGATCAGGTCCCGGAGGCTCTCGACGAGCCGTTCGTGGGACCCAGCCCACTGTTCTGGGGAGCGTTGGTCACTCGGGCGGGCCGCGCTGCGGAACACCGCCCTACATCCCCTGCAGCAGGTTGTCGATGATGCCCAGGACGAACCCTGATAGCACCACGACCACGACCATCACGACGAGCAGCCGGAGATAGCGACGCTCCTCCGCGAGCCCGGATGCCGGGTCCGGGTCCCGCCCACCGGCGATATACGGCGCGGCGAGCCCCCGCTTCCGGGCGTGCTCGTTGCGCACGGAGTCATACGCCTCTGGATCCGGGGGGAGCGTCTCGTCCTCGGCCAACTCAGCTTCGCTCCAGGGCTTGCTCCAGCCGGCGGCCGGTCGTGACGGCTCCCTCGGTCGCCGAGGACACCAGGGCCGCGTACTTGGCCATGACCCCGGATGCGTAGCGCGGGAGTGGGGCGGTCCATTCCGCCCGCCGACGCGCCAGTTCGGCGTCGTCAACGAGCAGGTCCATGCGCTTCGCAACGACGTCGATCTCGATCTCGTCGCCCTCCCGGACGAGCGCGATGGGCCCGCCAAGCGCCGCCTCGGGTGCCACGTGGCCGATCATCAGCCCGTGCGTGCCGCCCGAGAATCGGCCGTCGGTCAGGAGCGCCACGGCATCACCCAGCCCTTCGCCGACCAGGGCCGCGGTGACGCTCAGCATCTCCTGCATGCCCGGCCCGCCGACAGGCCCCTCGTAGCGGATCACGACGACGTCACCGGCCACGATCTGCCGCGCCGAGACTGCCTTGAAGCACTCCGTCTCCGAATCGAACACCCGCGCCGGACCGCGATGGTGGAGGCGCTCATGACCGGCCAGCTTGACCACGCAGCCGTCCGGAGCGAGCGATCCATGAAGGATGGTCAGCCCACCGACCTCCTTGATCGGTGTGTCAATCGGGACCACGACCTTCTGGCCCTCGGTCTCCACGGCGGCCGCGGCGATCTTTGCGATCGTTCGCCCATCCACGTTCTTCTCGTCGCGATGGAGCAGGTCGCGCTTCAGCAGCTCGCGCATGACCAGCCCGATGCCACCCGCGTCGTACATGTCCGCCGCGGTATAGCGCCCGCCGGGCAGCAGGCTCGCAACAATCGGCGTTCGATCCGCAATCACTCCGAATTCGTCGATTTCGAGCGGAATGCCGAACTCGTGGGCAATGGCCAGCAGATGCAGTACCGCATTGGTCGAGCCGCCCATGGCCGCCACCGAAGCAATGGCGTTCTCGATCGACTTCCGGGTCACGATCTGCGACGGGCGAATGTCGTGGTGGACAAGGGTCATCACCAGCTCGCCGGCCTGCCGGGCCGCGTCATCCTTCTTTGGATCCTCGGCGGGAATGGCATTCAAGCCGCCGGGCGACAGCCCCAGGAACTCCATGGCCGTGCTCATCGTGTTGGCCGTGTACTGGCCGCCGCAGGCTCCGGCACCGGGACAGGCGGCGGTTTCGATCTCGTACAGCTCGTCGATGGAGATCTTCCCCGCCCGATAGGCACCCACGGCCTCGAACACGGACACGATGGTCAGGTCCCTGCCCTTGTAGGTGCCTGGATAGATCGTCCCGTTGTAGAGAACCAGCCCCGGGACGTCGAGTCGGGCCATGGCCATGGCCGCACCGGGGATCGTCTTGTCGCACCCGACCAGGCAGACGATCCCGTCGAGCAGGTGCCCGCGGACGACGAGCTCGATCGAGTCGGCGATGACCTCCCGGCTGATGAGGCTCGCCTTCATCCCCTCGGTGCCCATCGAAACGCCGTCCGAGACGGCGATCGTGTTGAACTCCATCGGGGTCCCACCGGCTTCGCGGATGCCCTGCTTGACGAATTCCGCGAGCCGCCGCTGGTTGAAGTTGCAGGGCATCGTCTCGATCCACGTCGTTGCCACGCCCACGAGCGGCCGGGCCAGGTCGTCGTCCGTGAACCCGATCGCCTTGAGCATCGCGCGAGCAGGCGCACGATCCGGTCCATCGGTCAAGGCCACCGAGTGACGTTTGCCCGGGTCGGAGGGGCGGCTGTAGGGGAGTGGTCGATCGGGCATCGGATCCTCGAGTCGTGCGCGGGGGTGCTGACGCCAGTGTACGAGCCGGGCTATGCTCGCCGGGAATGGATCACAAGACCGACATTCTCGCTCGGCTGCCGCTCTTTTCCAAGCTCGATCCACGGAGCACGGAAGCCGTCGCGACGCTGGCCCGGGAGGTCATGGCGCCGGCCGGCACCATCCTGATACGGGAGGGCGAGCCGGCGGATTCCTTTTACGTGATCGTCTCGGGCACGGTCCGGATCTCGCGAGCGGGCGCGCCCGTCCGCTCCATGTCGGACGGCGGCTTCCTGGGTGAGATCGCGCTGGTCGAGCAGGGCGAACGCACCGCCACGGCCACCTGTGAGACCGATTGCGAGCTCCTTGCGTTCGGGAGCTTTGAGTTTGGCCGGGCGATGGCCACGTTTCCTGATATTCAGGCGCGAATCGCCGGGGCCATCGCGCGCCGGCCACACAAACCGGGTTCCTCAGAGCCCGGCTGATCGCGCGGCGGTGTGCGCTGGAGGGCACGGCCACGGCGCGAGGGCGCCGACTCAGTGAATACAGGCGCCTGTTGGAACTGCGGCGGTTCGGCCGAGCGCCGGCGTGATGGCGCTGGCCACTGCCGTCGGGGAAAGCGCATAGCCGACGGACGGATCCGTCCTCGATTCTGCGAACACCAGCCCGCCGACGGTGCCGTCACTCAGCAGAACAGGCCCACCGCTATCACCGGGCTCGACGACGGATCGAAGTTCGATGATCTGGCGCGTGACCGGCGACGTTCCGTAGATATCGAGCCCTTCTGCGGTGTAGGTCGCCGTCACGGCCGCCGGCTCCACCACGACGCCGCCGCCATTCGGATACCCGATCGTGGCTCCGGTTGCGCCTCGGGACGGCTCGCTCGCAGCGAAGAAGAGGGGTGGTGCCTGGTATCCCGAGACATACAGCAGGGCTACGTCGAGCCGGCTATCGAAGAACACGACCGCGGCCTTGATCGAGCCGCCGGTCGTGACGATATGCAGGGATCGCGCGCCGGCGACAACGTGCGCATTCGTCACGACGTAGCCAGCCTTGACGACCACGCCGGTGCCCGTGGATCGGTATTCGCAGGCATCAGCCTCGATTCGGGGTACCGAGGCCAGGGCACGCTGCCCGATTCGCCTTGCCGTCGGATCATCGGGGAGGTCGACGGGGTCGGCTGGCAAACGCTCCAGGCCCAGAAAGACATCCGGCAGACCCGATCCATCGAGCGCCTTGCCAAGGGCCAGGACAAGATTCGAAGGGGGCGGCAGGACCGCATCGATCGCCCGCAACGCGACCGAGGTCTGGGCGTCTCGATCCAGTCGGGGTACCAGTCCGGTGGTGAAGATTCCCCCGAGGAGCCAGACGATGAGCACCGCCTGACCGGCCCCGACGATCCCGCCCGCCGC
>JAQBHC010000127.1:0-36530 GCA_032128175.1 Chloroflexota bacterium
TTGCCTGGCCCACGGCCGAGATCGCCGTCATGGGTGCGGAAGGCGCCGTCAACATCATCTTCAAGGATGAGATTGGACGCGCGAAAGACCCGGTTGCGGAGCGCGCCCGCCTGGTTGCGGACTACCAGCAGGAATTTGCCGGTCCGTACGTCGCCGCCGCGCGCGGGTATGTGGACGACGTAATTCGCCCATCGGAAACGCGACCGCGTCTCATCGGCGCGCTGGAAATGCTTGCCAACAAGCGCGACACCAATCCGCGGAAGAAGCATGGCAACATCCCGCTCTGACACTTTCCCTGGTCAGTCTTTGCGCAAAGACGGCCGGCCGGCTCCGCCGTTCCATCGCGTCCTGATTGCGAATAGGGGAGAGATAGCCGTCCGCGTGATCCGCGCCTGTCACGAGATGGGTATGGAGGCCGTGGCGGTTTTCAGCGACGTCGACGCACATGCAGCCCACGTCCGGCTCGCCGACCGCGCCGTGCGGATCGGCCCGTCGTCGCCGGCCGAGAGCTACCTCAACATCGAGGCGGTGATGCGTGCGGTGCTCGAGACAGGGGCCGACGCCGTCCATCCCGGCTACGGCTTTCTGGCCGAACGCGCGGCCTTCGCCCGCGCCATAGAGGATATCGGGGTGGCCTTCATCGGGCCGTCCTCAACGACGATCGGGGAGCTCGGTGACAAGCTGCACGCCCGGCGGATTGCGCGCGCCGTAGGTGTGGACGCGGTCCCAGGAACGCTTGAGCCCGCGCGATTCGATCGACCCGACCAGGTCGCCATGGTCGTCGCCGAGGCCGACGCGATCGGATACCCGCTCCTGGTCAAGGCTGCCGCGGGCGGTGGTGGCCGCGGTATGCGCCGGGTCGAGTCGTCGGTGGGTCTGCCGGAAGCGCTGCTGTCGGGGTCACGCGAGGCGGCCTCGGCGTTCGGAGACGGCTCCGTCTATCTCGAGCGTGAAGTGAATCCAGCTCGGCACATCGAAGTCCAGTTGCTTGGGGACGCCACCGGTCAGGTCATCGCGCTCGGCGAACGGGACTGCTCGGTGCAGCGGCGCCACCAGAAGCTCCTGGAGGAAGCACCGGCTCCAGGGCTGTCGCGCGGCGAGCGTGCGTACCTTCATGAGCTTGCGGTTCGGATGGCCACGGCCGCGAAACTGCAGAACGCCGCGACCGCGGAATTCCTCCGGGCCCCCGACGGTGCGTTCTACTTCCTCGAGGTGAACACCCGGCTCCAGGTCGAGCACGGGGTGACCGAGCTCGTCTCGGGACTGGACATCGTCCAGGAGCAATTCCTGCTGGCCGCGGGCCGGCCGCTCTCGCCCGCCGCCCTTACCGCGGCATCTCGGGCGACGGAGCCGTCCGGACACGCGATCGAGGTCCGCCTGTCCGCCGAAGACCCAGGTCGCGACTTCGCACCGAGCCCCGGAACGGTCCGCCACTGGTCGATGCCCGCCGGTCCGGGCGTGCGGGTCGACACGGCGATCGAGGCGGGTGCAAGTGTCCCGGCCGAGTACGACAACCTGATCGCCAAGATCATGGTCCACGCCTCCGATCGCGACACCGCGATCGATCGGCTGCGTCGCACGCTGGATGAGGCGGAGGTCGCCGGGATCCAGACAACCCTGCCCTTCCATCGCTTCCTGGCGCGGGACGCATCGTTCCGCGCGGCAGATCTGTCCACTGGGTGGGTGGGGGAGCACTGGGACGGGCCGGCAGAGTTCGCCAGGGCGGCGGCCGCCGCACAACTGGCCGCGGGACTCGCTGCCCTCCAGGATGGGCCCGGCGCCCGCGCGGCGCCGGCGGCGGCTCCACACGCCATCGATCAGGACGCCCCGGGCGATGGCGCCTGGCGCCGAGCCGGCCTGCTGGACGCGCTTGACCGGTGGCCGCAATGACCGCTCGAGCTGCCCCCCGGGAAGTCCCGAACGCCTCCGATGGCGCGATCGGCCGGAATGCGGTCCGCGTGTCGCTCGCGCCGGCGTCGGCGCACGCGGATCTCGCGCCGCTGGTCGTCGCACCATCCGATCCCCACGGGCCCGCGCCCACGGCCGAGCTCCATTGGTCCGACGCAGAGCGGGCGGTCCTGCAACCACCAGATCGCGCGGGCATCCCAAACCACATCCTCCTGCTGCCGGGCAGCCCCGCGGGGGGCACGGGGAGCGGCGTCCTGCGCCGCGAAGTCGTCGTCGATGGCTGGAGGATCGACGTCGACATCGAGCCGGCCGCCCGTGCCGCGCTGCGTGACCGAGCTCGACGCGGCCGCACCGAGGTTGGGCACAGCGGACCGACCGAGGTCCGTGCCATGATCCCCGGGGTGGTCGTATCGATCGTCGTGTCCGTCGGCGATGCGGTGACCCGCGGCCAGCGCGTCGTTGTCCTTGAGGCGATGAAGATGCAGAACGAGCTCCTCGCGCCCCGCGACGGCCAGATCGAGCGAATCGCGGTGGCGAACGGGGACAAGATCGAAGTCGGTGATCTCCTTCTCGTGATCAGCTGATCGGACGGGAGGCTGCGTGGTCGAGGGCAAGGATCCGGGTCGTGACAAATGGCGGGCGGAGAGCCGCGACCGCGCGCTGAAGGGCGCCCCGGAGCGCCGCGGCGCATTCGAAACCTCCTCCGGCATCGAGATCCGGGACCTGTACACGCCGGCCGACACCGCGTCGCTCGATGAGGAGCGCGATCTCGGGAGACCCGGCGAGTATCCGTTCACCCGCGGCGTCCAGCCAACGATGTACCGCTCCCGGTTCTGGACGATGCGCCAGTACGCAGGGTTCGCGACGGCAGCCGAGACCAATCGGCGCTTTCGCTACCTGCTCGAACAGGGCCAGACGGGCCTCTCCGTCGCCTTCGACCTGCCGACCCAGATGGGGTTCGATTCCGATGCCCCGGAGGCAATCGGCGAAGTCGGGCGCGTCGGCGTGCCGATCGCCAGCCTGGCCGACATGGAGGTCCTGTTCGACCAGATCCCGCTCGGCGGGGTCTCGACCTCGATGACCATCAATGCCACGGCCGCCACGCTCGTCGCGCTGTACGTGGCGGCCGCCGAGCGCCAGGGCGTCGCGCGCGACCAACTGTCCGGCACGGTCCAGAACGACATCCTCAAGGAGTACGTCGCCCGCGGGACGTGGATCTATCCGACCCGGCCATCCATGCGCCTGGTCACGGATATCTTCGAATTCGGGGCGCGTGAACTCCCGAAGTGGAACACGATCTCGATCAGCGGCTACCACATGCGCGAGGCGGGTGCCACCGCGGCCCAGGAGCTCGCCTTCACGCTCGCCGACGCGATTGCCTATGTCGAGGCCGCATTGGCCAGGGGCCTCGAGATCGACGACTTCGCGCCGCGCCTCAGCTTCTTTTTCGCAGCCTGGTCGGAGTTGTTCGAGGAGGTTGCCAAGTTCCGGGCAGCCCGCCGGATGTGGGCGAAGATCGTCAAGGAGCGCTTCAAGGCGAAGAACGTCCGGTCGATGGCCTGTCGGTTCCATGTGCAGACCGCCGGCAGCTCACTCACCGCCCAGTCGGTGGACAACAACGTGGTCCGAACGACCCTCCAGGCGCTCGCGGCCGTCCTCGGTGGAGCGCAGAGCCTGCACACCAACTCGCGTGACGAGGCCCTCGCGCTCCCGACCGAGGACTCAGTGCGTCTGGCCCTCCGAACCCAGCAGATCCTGGCGTTTGAGGCCGGCGTTACCGAGACCCCGGACCCGCTTGCCGGTTCCTATTTCGTGGAGAGTCTGACGAACGATCTTGAGGCCGCTGCGTGGGCCTACCTCGACGAGATCGAGACCATGGGCGGGACCCTCGCCGCGCTCGATGCCGGGTTCCAGCAGCGGCAGATCCAGGAGTCCGCCTATCGAACGCAGCGCGCGGTCGACGCGGGCGAGCAGGTGGTCGTGGGCGTCAACCGCTTCCGGGACGAGTCGTCGACGACGCCGCCCACCCAGAAGATCGATCCGGCCGGGGAGCAGCGCCAGGTCGAGGGCCTCCGCCGGGTTCGGGCCGAGCGGGATCCGGCAGCCTGGGAAGCAGCGCTGCGGCGCCTGGACGACGCGGCCCGGGGCACGGACAACCTGATGCCGCCGCTCATCGAGGCCGTCAAGGCCTATGCCACGGTCGGGGAGATCGCCGACCATCTGCGGGCCGTGTGGGGCGTTCATCGCGAGCTCATCACGATCTGATACAAGTGCGGTCGGCGCTGCGGGGGCGTATCGTCGGTCGGGCGGCGCGCAGCCGCGCCGGCGTTGTCGAGGAGGTCTGGACTTGTCTCCAAGAGTGACCGATCAAGGGGCAGGCGTTCCGGGGCGAATCCACCACGTGGCGGTGGTCGTTCGGTCCATCGAGGCCAGCCTGGTGCTCTACCGCGACACGCTCCGAATGCCGCTCGAAACGATCATGGACATCCCATCAGATCGGGTGCGCATCGCGTTCCTCGGCGTTGGCGAGTCCCGGGTGGAGCTCGTCGAGCCGACCGATGACAGCACCGGTGTGGCGCGCTTCCTGGCCTCGAAGGGCGAAGGGTTCCACCATGTCTGTTTCGAGGTCCCGAACCTCGCTGAGGAACTGACCCGTCTCGCCATCGACGGCGTCGAGCTGATTGACTCCTCACCTCGCCGGGGGGCGGAGGGGCCCGTTGCCTTCCTCCATCCGCGCTCCTGCGGGGGCGTCCTCATCGAGCTCATCGAAGCACCTGGGGGGCCGGCCTGGGTCGCCCTGCGCATGACCAGGTCGCCGACGGGCTGACGCTCCCCTAGAGCGACCAGGCGAGGATCACGTCCGGCGAACGTTCGGCCTTCCGGGCGAACGTCACGAGTTCGCCCGCGAATTGGCGGACCCAGGGCTTTTCCTCGCGCGGCTGCGGCCCCAGCTCCTCCTCGAGAAGCTCGATCCAGCGCCCGGCGATGGCATCGACGTCCCCATCGGCGACTTGCGCAATCCCCGAGATCCAGACCGGGTCGATTCGTTCGACCGTGCGCTCGCCGACGTCGCCGGGGCCCTCGATCTCCTGGCGGGCGTCGAAGAAGTTGACCGGCTCGTCGCGGCCGGTCACGTCGCGGACGGCCTCGCTGAAGAGGTCCAGCCAGTTCGGATCCATCGCCCCACCGAGTGCGACGTGGGCGTCGAAACGACCGGGCTCGTCGAAGCCCGCCCAGTCGTCAAGGCTGATCGCCCGCAGGATCTCGCGGCTCGACCCGGCCACGAGGTCCATCACGAAGGCCATCAGCGCAGTACCGCTGGCACACCGGCACGGGCCGCGACCGCAGCCGGGGCCGACGGCGAAGTCCGATTACCCACGGTAGCCCGCGGCACGGAGCAGCCCTGGAATCTCGGTGGGGGAGCCGGCCACCCTGAACCCCGCAGCCTCCAGCGCAGCTACCTTGGATGCCGCGGTGCCTGAGCCTCCCGAGATGATGGCTCCGGCGTGACCCATTCGCTTGCCCTCGGGGGCGGTTCGGCCGGCGATGAAGGCAGCTTTCGGGATGTCGGCAAGATGCTCTGCCGCCCACGCGGCCGCCTCCTCCTCGGCGGCGCCTCCGATCTCGCCGATGAGCACGATGGCGCGCGTCTCGGGATCGGCAGCAAACAGGCGCAGGACGTCCAGGAACGTGGTCCCGATGATCGGATCGCCGCCGATCCCGACGCACGTGGACTGGCCGACCCCGGCATCGGTCATGGCCTGAACCGCCTCGTAGGTGAGGGTGCCGGATCGAGAGACGACGCCGACGTCGCCCTCTCGGTGCACGGACGCCGGGATGATCCCGACCTTGGCCCGGCCGGGTGAGGTCGCACCGGGGCAGTTCGGGCCGACCAGGCGCGCCCCTGCCAGTCGCACCGCCTCCACCACGGGGACCATGTCGAGCGCGGGAATGCCCTCGGTAATGCAGAAGATCGTCTCGATCCCGGCTCCGAGCGCCTCGAGAATGGCATCCGGCGCGCCTGCGGCCGGCACGAAGATGCACGAGGTGTTCGCGCCGGTTTCGCGCACCGCGTCGGCGACCGTGTTGAACACGGGCACGGTTCCGTCCAGGACGAGCTGGCCGCCCTTGCCCGGCGTCATGCCGGCCACGATGGCGGTCCCGTACGC
The DNA here is from genome assembly GCA_032128175.1 of Chloroflexota bacterium. Classification (GTDB taxonomy): domain Bacteria; phylum Chloroflexota; class Limnocylindria; order Limnocylindrales; family CSP1-4; genus UBA5189. The sequence continues at coordinate 6,078 of JAQBHC010000127.1, forward strand.
CTGCATCGCGCGGCTGTGGAATTCACCCTCGCGACCCGTGATGCCTTGAACGACAAGGCGCGTCTCGGCTCCGATGAGAATGCTCACGAGGCGCTCGCTCGTGAAGCGGCAACGGCCTTCTCCGCGGCCTCGTCAAGCGTCGCCGCGGTCTCGAACTTGGCAGCCTCGAGCAGCGTTGCCGCCTCGGCGGCGTTCGTACCGACGATCCGGACGACCATTGGAACGGCTCGTGTCTGCTGGGAGCGTGCCTCGATGAGGCCCTTGGCGACCTCGTCTCCGCGGGTGATCCCGCCAAAGATGTTGACCAGGATCGCGTTGACCTTCGGATCGGCCAGGATCAGTCGCATCGCGGTTGCGACCCGGTCGGCCTTGGCGCCGCCGCCGATGTCGAGGAAGTTGGCGGGATCGCCGCCCGCTCGCTTGACCAGGTCCATCGTGGTCATGGCCAGGCCCGCCCCGTTGACCATGCAGCCAATCGTCCCGTCGAGCCGTATGAAGCTGATCCCGGCGCCGCGCGCTTCGGCCTCGCCGGGATCCTCCTCATCCGGGTCCCGGAGGGCTTCCAGTCCGCGGTGGCGGGGGAGCGCCGAGTCGTCAAGCGTGATCTTGGCGTCGAGGCAGACGAGTCGTTCGACGGCCGCGCCGTCCTCGTCGACCTCACGGACCACGGCCAGCGGATTGATCTCGACCAGATCCGCGTCGTAGGCGAGCATCGTCCTGACAAGGCCCCTGGCGATTGCTGCGGCCGCCTTCATGTGGTTGCCCAGGCCCATCCGGAAGGCGAGATCCCGGGCCTGCCAATCCTGGAGCCCGAGATGCGGGTGGGCATGGATCGTGACGATCGCGTCCGGCCGCTCGGCGGCGACCTGTTCGATCTCGACGCCACCCTCGGCCGATCCCATCAGCAGGATCCGCCGCGCGGCGCGATCCAGGACGGCGGCGAGGTAGTACTCCTTGACGATGTCGGCGGCCGCTGAGACCAGCACTTTGCGGACGATGATCCCCTTGATCGCCATTCCGAGGATGGCGTCGGCGATCACTTCCGCCTCAGCCAGCGACCCAGCCAATTTCACGCCGCCGGCCTTGCCCCGGCCTCCCACCAGCACTTGGGCCTTGATGACGACCCGATCGGCGCCCGTCGCAAAGATTGCTTCGGCAGCAGTTCGAGCTTCGGCGGGGGTTCGGGCGACCGACCACTCCGGAACCGGCAATCCCTGGGCGAGAAGGAGGCCCTTGGCGTCTGCTTCCTGGATCTTCACCAATGCATCGTAGCCGAGGCGCTGGACCTAGGCCGACACGGGCAGGCGCGGATCAAACCGCCGGATTCACGCTCAGGTGGCTGGGCGGGCGTGATCGTCGCCTTGGCGGGCGTCAGCGATTGCCATTCGCGCGAGGTGGATCCCGCGCGCCTCGCCGATCCGATCGACGGCTGCGTGGGACTTCGAGATCGACCAAACGAGCGCGTCGTCGACGCCAAGCGCGGCGAGCTCGTCGAAGAAATCGGCCAGGCCAGCTGCGTCCGCGTCGAGACCGAGGGGATCATCGGCGCCGAAGCCAGGGTCGTGGAGCCGAATGCCGATGGTCCGGCGGAGCGTGGCAGGATCTCGCCCGACCTCGGCACAGGCTTCGCCAAGATCCGCCAGCCGCGTCGTCAGCCGCCCGTCGACCCGCCCGAACCAGGCCGTGTTCCACGCATCCGCCCAGGTCGCCGTCAGGCGAAGCATGCGCCGTCCTTTTGCTGCCACGAGGACGGGAACGTGTCGCGCAGCAGGCGGGACCAGCTCAGCATCGACGACCTGGCGCCATGTACCGGACAGGGTCACGCGCTCACCTCGCAGGAGGCGGGCCGTCACTTCCAGGTCCTCGGCGAAGCGGCCCACCTTGTGGTCGGCAGGAAACCCGAAGGCCGCATATTCCGGGTCATGCCAGCCGGATCCAAGGCCGAGGATCACGCGGCCGCCCGACAGGTCATCCAGTGTCACTGCCATCTTCGCCATGAGCGCCGGATTACGGAAGGACGAGCACATCACCAGTGATCCCAGCTCGACCCGGGGAACGCCGGGCGCCAGGGCGGCCAGGGTCGTCCAGGCCTCGTGCAGACCCTCCTGTGGAACATTGGGGAACCGGAACAGGAGGTGATCGAAGACCCAGACCGAGTCGATGCCAACGGATTCGGCGCGCCGCGCAAACGCGAGCGTCTCAGGAAAGGTCGGGACCTGGCCGTCGGCCGAGTCACCCTGTGCGAGCGGAAGCGTGACGCCGATTCGCATGGGCCGGAGTCTAGCCGTGGATCCGGGTTCGGTTGCGGGACGGGCCGGCCTCCATCGGCGTCGCCGTGACCACGCGGCTAGAATGGCCGGCATGGCCCACCGAGTGACTCTCATCCCGGGCGACGGCATCGGTCCTGAGCTGGCGGAAGCGACCCGCCGCGTCCTGGATGCCTCCGGCGTGGCCTTCGAATGGGAAGTCGTCGACGCCGGCGAGGCGAGCATCGCGGAATACGGAACCCCCCTCCCGGAGCACGTGCTCGACTCCATCCGACGCAACAAGATCGCCCTCAAGGGCCCGATCACGACGCCCGTCGGAGAGGGCTTCCGGAGCGTCAACGTGACCCTTCGCCAGACGCTCAACCTCTACGCGAACCTGCGCCCGGCGCGCTCGATGAAGGGTCTCGTGACACGCTATGAGGACGTCGATCTGGTGATCGTGCGCGAGAACACCGAGGACCTGTACGCCGGCATCGAGCACATGGTCGGTCGGGACGCCGCGGAGAGCATCAAGATCATCACCCGGCACGCGTCGGAGCGGATTGCCCGGTTCGCCTTCGAATACGCCGTGGCCAACCATCGCCACAAGGTCACCGCGGTCCACAAGGCCAACATCATGAAGTTGTCCGACGGGCTGTTCCTGGAGTCCTGTCGTCGCGTATCGATGGACTACGAGGGCCAGATCGAGTTCGAGGACCGGATCGTCGACAATATGTGCATGCAGCTCGTCCAGAAGCCGGACCTGTATGACGTTCTCGTGCTCCCCAACCTCTACGGGGACATCGTGTCGGACCTGTGTGCGGGGCTGGTTGGCGGTCTCGGCGTGGCACCCGGCGCGAACATCGGCGAGGACGGCGCCGTCTTTGAGCCGGTCCACGGATCGGCGCCCAAGTACGCCGGCCAGAACCGCGCAAACCCGACCGCCATGATCCTGTCCGGCGTCCTGATGCTGCGCCACCTCGGGCAGCTGGAAGCGGCGGAGCGGGTGGAGACCGCCGTTCGCGACGTCATCGCGGAGGGCGTCGCCGTCACGCACGACCTGGGTGGGAGTTCCGGGACCAGCGAATTCGCCGATGCGGTCGTTGACCGGCTCGGCGGCGCGGCAAACGCGTCGTCCTGATACCCACCACGATCGGAGGTTCGATGCTGCTGCGCTATCGGGGTCGGGAAGGGATGCTCGCGTGGGCGTTCCACCGCATTGCTGGTGTCGCGATCTGGGCGTTCGTGGTCCTCCACGTCGTTGACATCTACCTGGTCGGCGGGCGGCCCGAGCTGTATGACGAGCTGCTTCAGTTCTACGCCAGCCCAATCGGCCGGGTGATGGAAGCGGCCCTCGGGGCGGCGCTCCTCTACCACGCGCTGAACGGCCTGCGGATCATCCTGATGGACTTCTGGCCGGCGCTGACTCGCTGGCATCGCCAACTCTGGTATGCGTCGTGGGTTATCTTCCTGGCCGTCGGCCTGCCGGTCGCCTGGATCATCCTGAAGCCGATCTGGGAAGGCGCTCCCAAATGAGCGCCCGCTACTCCCGCATCGGGCGTCCACGGCCGTCAGGACGAGGCGTGGAGCTGGCCATCTGGCTCCTCATGCGCCTCACCGGCCTCGCCCTCTTCGTCCTGGCGCTCACCCACTTCCTCATCCTGCATGTCCTGTACGACCCCGCCGAGCAGACCGCGTCGTGGATCGCCCAGGTGCGCTGGAGCAGCCTGTTCTGGCGCGTCTTCGACTGGTTGCTGCTGATGATGGTGCTGTTTCACGGCTTCATGGGCGTACGAACGGTCGTCGTCGACTACGCCAGCGGCCGCGTTCGGCGCGTCCTGGTCCTCGGCCTGTATGCCCTCGCCCTCGTCCTCTTCGTCCTCGGCACGACGGTCGTCACAACGCTGCCCGTCGTTCCGAAGGGCTGACGGTGTCGGTGCAGCACGAAGCGTTGATCGTCGGAGCCGGCGGGGCGGGCCTGTGGGCGGCCCTCGAGCTGGCCAAAGCCGGGGTTGATGCTGCGGTCCTGACGAAGATGTATCCGACCCGCTCCCATACCGGCGCCGCCCAGGGCGGCGTGTGTGCCGCTCTGGGGAACCAGGAGGAAGACCACTGGGAGTGGCACATGTTCGACACGATCAAGGGCGGGGACTACCTGGTCGATCAGGACGCTGCCGAGATCCTGGCCCGTGAGGCGATCGAGACGGTCATCGAGCTCGAGCACATGGGTCTGCCGTTCAACCGAACGCCGGACGGCAAGATCGACCAGCGTCGTTTTGGCGGCCATACCCGCAACTATGGCGAGGGGCCTGTCAAGCGTTCGTGCTACGCGGTCGACCGAACCGGTCACATGATCCTGCAGACCCTGTACCAGCAGTGCGTCAAGCTCGGCGTGAAGTTCTATGACGAGTACCACGTGGTGGACCTGCTGTCCGAGGGCGGCGATCTCGGTTCCGGTGGCCGGGCCGCAGGTGTCATCGCCTACCGGATCGCCGACGGGGAGCTCCACACGATCCGCTCGAAGGCCGTCATGCTCGCGACCGGCGGGCTGGGACGAATGTTCCGGATCACCTCGAACGCGTGGTCACTGACCGGGGACGGGATCGCCCTGGCCTACCGTCACGGAATTCCGATGCAGGACATGGAGTTCTTCCAGTTCCATCCGACCGGGATCGTCGGCCTCGGCATCCTGCTCTCCGAGGCCGCCCGGGGCGAGGGAGGGACCCTGATCAACGATGCCGGCGAGCGGTTCATGGAGCGTTATGCGCCCACGCTCATGGAGCTCGCGCCGCGCGACATGGTCAGCCGGGCGATCTACCAGGAGGTGCGGGCTGGGCGCGGGATCGGCGGCAAGGACTTTGTGTACCTGGACGTTCGCCATCTCGGCCGTGCGGTCATCGAGGACAAGCTGGCCGACATCGCCGAATTCGCCCGCGTCTACCAGGGGATCGAGCCAATCAGCGAGCCCGTTCCGATCCAGCCAACGGCGCACTACGCGATGGGCGGCATCCCGACGGACCTCGAGGCGCGCGTGACTTGCGACGAACGAGGCACCGTGGTGCCGGGTCTCTACGCGGCCGGCGAAGCAGCTTGCGTCTCGGTTCATGGTGCGAACCGGCTGGGCACGAATTCGCTGGTGGACCTCCTGGTCTTCGGTCGAAGGGCCGGCCGCCGAATGGCCGCCGACGTTGGCGGATGGGCCATCCCCGAGGTCCCGGCCGACGCCGCGGACCACGCACGTGGCGAGCTCGAGGGCATCAGGTCGGCGAAGCGCGGGGAGCGCGCTTCATCGATCCGCGCCGCCCTGGCGGACGTGATGATGGACAAGGTCGGTGTCTACCGAGATGGCGCCCAGCTGGCCTCGGCCCGCAACGAAGTGCGCGATCTGCGAGACCGGTACCGAGGCGTGTCGGTCGATGACAAGGGCAGGACCTTCAACACGGATCTGCTCGAGGCCCGCGAGGTCGGCTACCTGCTCGACTGCGCCGAGGCCTCCGTCGCGAGCGCCCTGGCGCGGACGGAGAGTCGCGGGGCACACGCCCGGGAGGATTACCCGGACCGGGACGACACGAACTTCCTCGCGCATACCCTCGCGTATCGCTCCGAGGGTGGCCCGAGCCTTCGATACAAGCCGGTCACGATCACGAAGTTCGAGCCCAAGCCGCGGGTCTACTAGGAAGCCATTGAGCATGCAGATCGAACTCCGGATCCTGCGCTACGACCCTGAACGTGACGCGAAGCCGCATTGGCAGAGCTACATGGTCGAGGCCGAGGCCCAGACCGATCGGGTGCTGGACCTGCTCCACCGGGTCAAGTACGAGCACGACGGAAGCCTCACGTTCCGGCGGTCATGCGCGCACGGGATCTGCGGCTCGGACGCGATGCTCATCAACGGGCGCAACCGGCTCGCCTGCAAGGAGCGGATCGAGAAGCTCGGGCGCAAGGTCAGCGTCGCGCCGCTGCCTGGCCTGCCCGTGGTCAAGGACCTGGTCGTGGACATGGATGGGTTCTTCGAGGGCTACAGGTCGGTCATGCCGTTTCTGGTCAACAGCGACCCGATCCCGGACCGAGAGCGCCTGCAGTCGCCCGAGGAGCGGGCCCGCTACGACGACACGACGAAATGCATCCTGTGCGCGGCGTGCACCAGCTCATGCCCGTCGTTCTGGTCGAAGGACGCCTACGTCGGTCCAGCGGCCATCGTCAATGCCCATCGGTTCATCTTTGACTCGCGTGACGACGGCGGCGACGAGCGGCTCGAGATCCTGGCCGGTGATGACGGCGTGTGGCGCTGTCGGACGATCTTCAATTGCACGGATGCCTGCCCGCGCGGCATTCATATCACGCAGGCCATCCTGGACGTCAGCTTGAAGATCGTTGAGCGACGGCCATAGGCAGTCCGAAGGATCCTGGGTCCATGACCCTCGGTCTGGATGACGCGACGCCGGATGATACGTCGCAGGCGTCGTCGCGCCCTGGCAACGACGACCCCCCGCGCCCGGGCCTGGCGTTCCTGATTCGGACCGATGGAGCCGCGCGCGGCAACCCGGGTCCGGCGTCCGCCGGGGCAGTCTTGATCCGACTCGATCGCCCGGACGCGCGTGATCCGCGGGCCCGACCGGACGCCACGATCTCGGAGTTCCTGGGCGTTCGCACGAACAACGTCGCTGAGTACATCGGCGTCGTCCGCGCCGTCGCACTTGCCCGCGAGCTCGGCGCCGAGCGCGTCGAGATGCTCCTCGACTCGAAGCTCATCGTCGAGCAGCTGCACGGCCGCTGGCGGGTCAAGGACGCGAAGCTGCAGCCGCTGTGGGCGGATGCGCTCCGCACCTTGGCATCATTCCCCGGCGGATGGTCCGCCGCGCACGTCCCGAGGGAGCAGAACGGCCTGGCCGATGCACTGGCCAATGAAGCGATCGATCGAGTCGCCGCTGGCGGTCCGGCCGTCGTCGTTGCCCGGCCGGCCTGAAGGGGTACCATCCTCGGGCCAGCGAGGCGACCGGATGGTCGCGCGCCGGCGGGGCAACCCGACGGCGTGAGGAAAGTCCGAGCTCCACAGCGCAGGGTAGCGGGTAACTCCCGCCCGCCGCGAGGCGAGGACCAGCGCCACAGTGACGATGCCTTCCCGCAGGGCCTCCGGGCCGGAAGGGAAGGAGTGAAACGCGGCAAGCTCTACCTGGAGCAAGGCCAAATAGGAGGGCGCAACCCGGCTTGCCGGGGGAGAGGCGCGCTGCCCAGCCCTCGGGTCGGCCGCACGAGCCGACGGGCAACCGTCGGCCTCAGATGGATGGCCATCCCCGGTGGCGCTTCGGCGTCAGCGGGACAGAACTCGGCTTACAGGTCGCCTCGCTGGCGCCTGCCGACGGTTCAGGCCTCGTCGGGCCGGAAGATATGGGCCGCGGTGCAGGAGTTGCACACGTCGATTGCGGTGTCGAGGTCGCCGATCGGGATCGGGATCCTCCGATCGGGATACAGGCACTCGATGTCGTACACCCGTTCCCCGCGCACGTCGACCTGGATCAGGCGCCGAAACGTGCAGCGGCGGATGCGATGCGGCGCGAGCCGGTACGGATCGGTTTCCGGCGGTGCGGCGGCGATGGGCAATGCCACGGGCGAAACGGCCTCGAGCGGTCGGGTCCGCGCCGACAGGATGCCGACGAAGGCCCGAAGACTAGCACCGCAAATCGCGGCACGGCTACGCGAAAAAGGTACTAGAGTCAAAGTCCGGATGTGCTGCCGAACGAGGGAGGGGTCGTGGACGCTGATCAGTGGAGGCCGCTATCGGATGACTCCGACACTGGTCACGTTCGCCCGCCGCGCCGGACCCGCTCGCTGACCCCGGCCATCGCTGTCTCCCTGGTCCTGTTCGCTGCGTCTGCGGCGCTGGCCCTTTCGTTCGTGGTGGCCACAGGGGGACTCCACCTCGCGGGTCCGCTCCCGACCGACACTGCGGTCGTCGCCTCGCCCTCTTCGGAGAGTGCCTCTCCGTCGACCCAGCCCACGGAGGGCCCGACATCCGCCGCGACGCCGGAACCGAGCCTGACCTCGACGCCAATTGCCCAACCGAGCCAGACGCCGGCGGCGACCAGCGATCGGTACCAGTTCCTCGAGGCGTGCCCATCGAAGCCCCTGTGCTACCTCTACACGGTCCAGCCCGGTAACAACCTCCGGAGCATCGCGAACTACTTCGGCGTGGCCTACGAGACAGTGCTGGCGCTCAACCCGGCCATCACGACCCCGGACACGATCCTGCCCGGAGATGTGATCGTCCTGCCGCCGCCGACCCGCTAGCCGGCGCCGGCGCGCCCGGGCGGCCCCTCAAGGCCCGGACGCCCACTCCAAGCACGAGCCGCCGCTCTGGTGCGGCCCTTCGATGTGCCGCGCTGCCTGGCACGTCGCCCGTCCGGCACCCGCGGACAGCTCTCCATCCGAAATTGGTGGTTGACGGCCGCCCGGCGCGCGCTATGATCCACCCAGTGGCGTGAAGTGGGGAAAAGTGGGGAACCACTCCGACCCGTCGCCATCAGCGGACGACCGGTAGGGCACACCGGGACCTCCGCGACTGCACGGACGGGTCCGCGGCCTCTGTGTCGCGGGCCCGTCGAACCATCGGAGAAGGGTGGCCCGATCGGTGTTCACCGGCGAGTACCGGCACACGCTGGACCTCAAGGGGCGGCTTGCCGTTCCGTCGAAATTCCGCGCCCAACTCGATGGCGGCGCCGTTGTGTCGCGCTGGATCGACGGCTGTCTCGCGATCCACACCCGATCTGGTTGGGCGGCGCTCGCGGACAAGGTGGCCGCCCTCCCCGTGACCGACGCGTCGGCGCGCCTCTTCGGGCGCAGCGTCTTCGCGGGTGCCACGGAGGCCGACCTCGATCGTCAGGGTCGGGTTCTGCTGCCCGGATATCTCCGAGAGGGTCTCGGACTCGATACCGACGTCATCGTCCTGGGCGCCCGGGATCACGCGGAGATCTGGGCGCCGGCCACGTGGGCGGAATACCGCCGGGCTATGGATGACCCCGAGACGTTTGCCCAGGCCATCCAGGGCCTCGGGATCTAGATGGACCAGATGAGCTTCCGGGCAGCGGATGCGGAGGTTGCCGCCAACGGTCGGCCCACGCTGAAGGCGGAGCACGTTCCCGTGCTCATGGAGGAGGTCGTGACCATGCTCGCGCCTGCTCCGGGCAGCCTTCAGATCGACGGGACGGTTGGTGGTGGCGGACACGCCGAGCGCATCCTGGAGGCAACGGACCCTGATGGCCGCCTCCTCGGTATTGATGCCGATGGGGCGGCCATCGCCAGAGTTCAAGCGCGCCTTGGGCCTCGCTTCGGCGACCGCCTGCAGCTCCGTCAGGCGAACTTCCGCGATCTCGGGTCCGTGGCGCCGGCGGCCGGATTTGGAGCCGTGGACGGCTGTTTCCTGGACCTCGGCCTGTCCGGCTATCAGCTCGCCGACCAGAATCGCGGCTTCGGCTTCCGAACCGGCGGTCCGCTCGACATGCGCTTCGATCCCGAACGGGGTATCCCGGCCGCCGACCTGCTGGCGTCACTCGATGCCGACGCGCTGACGGCCCTCTTTCGCCGCTATGGCGAGGAGCCGTTTGCCGGCCGAATTGCCCGGGCCATCGTGGAGGCGAGACGCGCGGCGCCAGTCCGCACCGCTGAGGACCTTGCCTCGCTGGTCGAGCGCGTCGCTCCAGCACGGGTTCCAGGCCGCCGGCGACTGCATCCAGCGACCCGCGTCTTCCAGGCCCTTCGCATTGCGGTCAACGAGGAACTCGATGCCTTGACCGCCGGACTCGAGGCGGCGCTCGACCTCCTGAGACCGGGCGGCCGACTCGTCGTCCTGAGCTACCACTCGCTCGAGGACCGCATCGTCAAGCGGTTCCTTCAGACGGAACGACGTGGCTGCGTCTGTCTGCCCGAAGCCCCTGTCTGCATCTGCGGTCGATCGCCGCGGGTCCGTCTCGTCACGCCAAAGGGCGTCGTTCCGGGCGAGGAGGAGCTCGCCCTCAACCCACGGGCTCGGAGCGCGCGACTCCGGGCTGCGGAGCGTCTCGCCGCGTAGTCATCGCGTCAACGGACCGGCGGGGAGGAGCCGCCGGACGGCCATCGAGGGAAGGAGGAGCCCCCGTGAGCAAGCGTCATCAGAGCAGTCGCCGGCGCGCCTACGGTCGTCGCCAGCACGAAGTCCACGAGCGTCACGAACGACGGACCGATCGCGGTCGACCGGAGTCCAACTGGGCAGAGGCGTCTGACGCGAGTCAGGCCGATCCGCTCGCATTCATGGATCCCCGGACGCCTCGCCTGCGGTTCGGTTTCGCCGACTGATGGCCGCGTACCAGGGCGCCAGGCGGCGCGGCTTCGAGCTGCCGCGTCCGACGCTCGACCTGGAGGCCACGCCGTTCGGGCGGAGCCGGCGTCGATTGACGCGCAGCGGGCTGGTTCGCGAGGACCGGCCGGCACGCGTCGGCCTGATGCTGACGGCGATCGTCGTAGCGTTCATGCTCGCTTTCCTGTCGCTCAGCCAGAGCGTCCGGGTTCAGGCGACGAGCTACGACATCGTGCGGCTCGGATCCGAGTACGAGCGGCTCGACGCTCTTCGTCAGGATCTCCGCTCGAATCTGAACCGCCTCGGGTCGGAGCCGGCCATTCGAAAACTCGGGCTGGATCACGGTCTCGGTCAACTCGACGCGCCCCTGATCATCCCGGCTCGTTAGCCCGATCGGAGTCTTCCGGTGATCCTCGGACGGACCGATTCGCGCGGCCGCCTGGTCTTCCTGCTCCTGATCTTCGTGCTGTTCGCGGGCGCCCTCGTGGCCCGGCTTGGCTGGTGGCAGATCGCGCGGCGTGACGACCTGGCGGCGAGCGCGCAGCGGCAGATCTATCTGCGCACCGAGGTCCCGGCCGACCGAGGCACGATCTACGATCGAAGCGGGCTGGTCGCCCTCGCGTCAACGGTCACCCGGAATCTCCTGGTCGCGAACCCGCGGCGGATCGCACCGAGTGATCGCCCTGCCGTCGCCGCGATCATTGCCGAGCGCCTGGGCCTGGATGACGCTGCCGCGGCGCTGCTGGCCCAGCGTCTCGAGCATGACCGCGCCTACGTCATCCTGGCGCGTGATCTCGCGGCCGAGGACACGGATTTCATCATCGCCGCCGCAGCGGCCCACGGGATCAGCGGCCTGGATGTCGAGACCTCGCAGGTCCGTGTCTATCCCCAGTCCGGCGGCGGGCCGCTGACGTCGCTGGCTGCCCACTTGCTCGGCTTTGTCAATCGCGAGGGGCAGGGTCAGTACGGCGTCGAGCGGTTCTATCAGGAGCTTCTGGCGGGCACCCCCACGATCGTCGAGTCCGATCGTGATGCCAACGGGCAGCCGGTCCAGGAAACGCGGCACATTGTCGAGGCCGGCACCACTGGCGCCGATCTCTCGCTGACCGTGGATGCCGGTCTCCAGCTCTCGGTGGAGCAGGAGGTGATGGCGGCCTGGGTGGCCGACCGTGCACGGAGCGTGTCCGCCATCGTCATGGATCCGTACACGGGAGCAATCCTGGCCGAGGCGACCTATCCGTCCTACGACGCCAACGACTACGCCACCGTGGCTTCGACCGATCCTGGACGCTTTGTGGATCCAATTCTGTCCGACGTCTATGAGCCGGGCTCCGTGTTCAAGATGTTCACTGTCATCGCCGGCCTGCAGTCGGGGACCGTCACCCTCAAGTCCGAGATCGATGACACGGGCACGCTCAGCCTGGACAAGGGCAAGGCCAGGGTCGCCGATGCCGATCTCAAGGCCATGGGGATCCTGACCCTCGAGGATGCAATTGCCCTCTCGCGCAACGTCGTCGCGGCCAAAGTCGCCCTTGGTCTGGCTCCAACCTTGCAGGGCTCCTCGGTCGCCCTGCACGACACCTGGACGCAGTTGGGGTTCGGCGCCAAGTCGGGCATTGACGTCGCCGGCGAGGTTGCGGGCCTCGTGCGCGATCCCGCCGAGCAGCGCTGGCGAGAGATCGATCTTGCCAATGGCAGTTTCGGTCAGGGCGTCGCGGTGACCCCGCTGCAGCTCGCGACGGGTTACGCGGCCATGGTCAACGGTGGGACGTTGGTCACCCCGCACGTGGTCGGGGCGATAGGCGGGGTGCCGGTGAACACGCCATCCCGCGGCCAGGTCCTCGATCCGAGCATGTCGGAGGAACTGATCGGCCTGATGCATTACGTGGTTAAGACCGTGCCGTTCTACCGCGATCGGACCCTGATCCCCGGGTACTTCGTCGGCGGCAAGACGGGCACGGCCCAGATCTGGGACTCGACGCACAACGAGTGGAAGTCGAGCGTCTTCAACTTCTCGTTCGTCGGCTATGTGGGCCGGCGCGTCGGGTATCCCGACCTCGTCATCGCCGTCAAGATCAACGAGGGTCGTCCCACCGTTCGCCGAGTCGGACAGATCGCGATGCCGGTCATGTCATTCGAGCTCTTTCGCCGGATCGCAACCGACGCGATGAGCATTCCTGGCCTCTTGCCCGAACTCCCCGTCCTTGATGCGCCGGTCGGGCGCGTCGGGGATTGACCGTGCTTCCAGGCCCGTCCGGCGCGCTGCTCCGCCGAACCGGCTGTGCGACACTTCGGTTCGTGCCCGACGCCTCGACGTCACCGCGAGCTGGCCACGTCGCCCCGACGAACGGGGCGCGATTCGAGGCCCTCACGACGGCGGACATGCTCGACCTGACGGGCGGTCGTCTCGTGCGCGACTCGTATCGCCCGGTCCGCGGCGCGGCAGTGGATTCGCGTCGCATCCGGCCCGGCGAACTGTTCGTGGCCCTGCCCGGCGAGCGGACCGACGGCCATCGCTACCTCGGCGAGGCGGTCCGGTCCGGGGCCGCCGCCCTTCTCGTCTCGGCGCAGCCGGGCACATCGACCCTGGCCCAGCTCGGGGATGTCACGATCGTTCAGGTTCCGGACACGCTCGCCGGTCTGCAGGCGCTGGCCGGAGGCTGGCGCGACCGGTTCCAGCCCGTCGTGGTCGGCGTCACCGGAAGCATCGCCAAGACGTCCACGAAGGAGGCAGTCGCCACTGTGCTGTCCGCCCTTGGCCAGACGTTGCGGACCGAGGGTAATCAGAACAACGAGATCGGGGTTCCCCTGGCGCTGCTTCGCCTCACCTCCGATGACCGACATGCCGTTCTTGAGATGGGCATGTACACCGGCGGGGAGATTGCCCGACTTGCCCAACTGGCCCGGCCCCGGATCGGCGTCGTGGCCGCGGTGCTCGGCGTCCATCTGAGTCGGGCCGGGACCATCGAAGCGGTCGAGCGAGCCAAGGCGGAGCTCGTCGAAGCACTCCCGCAAGACGGGTTCGCGATCCTCAACGCCGACGATCCGCGCGTCCTCCGCATGCGGGAGCGAACGGCGGCGCAGGTCATCACCTACGGATTCGATCGTTCTGCGGATGTGTCGGCCAGGCGGGTTCGCTCGTCCGGAGCGGACGGCATGCGATTCCAGTTGCGCACGCCGTCCCCGGACGGTCCGGTCATGACCGCTGCCTCCATCCCGACATTGGGGCGCCTGTCTGTCCACAATGCATTGGCCGCGGCGGCAGTCGGGATCGCCGTCGGCATGGCGCCGGCCGAGATCGTGGAGTCCCTCGCTTCCGGATGGTCGGCACCCCACCGCGGCCAACTGGTGCGGGTCGGCGGACTGACCATCGTGGATGACAGCTACAACGCGTCGCCCGCATCGATGCTGGCCGCACTCGACACGCTGGCCGGTCTGCCCGGGCGCCGGGTGGCGGTCCTGGGCGAGATGCTGGAACTCGGCGATGGTGCCGCCGAGGGACACCATGCCGTCGGTCGCGCGGCTGCCCGGACGTGTTCCCTGCTCGTGACGATCGGGCTTGGGGCCGCCGGGATCGCACGCGGTGCCGAGGAAGCAGGCCTGGACAAGTCGGCGATCGTCGAGGTTGTCGACCGGGAGGCAGCGCTTGCCGAGTTGCGCTCGCGGCTCGCGGTCGGCGATGTGGTCCTGATCAAGGCGTCCCGCGGTGCCGAGCTTGATCTCCTGGTGTCCGACCTTCAGGCCAGCCTGGCGTGACGGTTGAGCTGATCCAGGGCCTTCTCCTCGCATTCGCGCTCGTGGTCATCCTGATGCCCTCCTACGTGCGGCTCCTGCGCGTTGTCGGCATGGGCAAGCGGATCCGGGTCGAAGGCCCGGACTCCCATCTCGCGAAGGACGGAACACCCACGATGGGTGGCCTGTTGATCATCGTGGTCGTGATCGTGCTCTTCTTCCTTCTGCGCGGGTTCCCGCAGCGCGCGATCATCGCCCCGCTGGCGGCTCTTCTGCTGGTGGGTGTGCTCGGGGCGGCCGACGATTTCCTGAATGCGCGGACCGGGGCCGGGATTCGGGCACGCCACAAGATCATCTGGCTGACCGTTGTAGGGGCCGTGGCCGCCTACCAGATCCAGTCCACCTACTCGATCGACGAACTCGCCGTGCCGTTCGTTGGCGCCGTCGCCATCGAGCCCTGGATCTTCGTCGTGTTCGCGGCATTCGCGATCGTGGCGACCAGCAACGGCGTGAACCTGACGGACGGACTCGACGGACTGGCCGGCGGCACGCTCATCTTCGCGTTCGTGGCATTCATGCTGATCGCCCTCCTCAATGTGGTCCCGCAACCCGACGGTACGCTCGGGAACCAGCCGAACCTCGCCTTCCTGTGCGCCCTGATCATCGGCGCGCTGCTCGGCTTCCTGTGGTTCAACGTCCACCCGGCACAGATCTTCATGGGTGATTCGGGTTCCCTGGCCCTGGGCGCGACGCTGGCCGTCATTGCCCTCATCACCGGGCAGATCCTCGTGCTCCCGCTGATCGGACTCGTGTTCGTGGTCGAGACCGCGTCGGACATCATCCAGATCGGCTTCTACAAGCTGACCAAGGGCCGGCGCGTCTTCAAGATGGCGCCGCTCCATCACCATTTCGAGTTGTCCGGCTGGGATGAGGAGAAGATCACCCTGCGCTTCTGGATCGTGGGCATCCTGGCCGGGCTCCTGGGTGTGACCCTGTTCCTTGCCTCCATCGATCAGTTGCGGTGATTGCCTTGTGGACCGAAGCTTCAGCCGCGCCCGGGCCAATCGATCCGGCGACGCTGACGATGCGCGCGATCGGCGCCGGGGCACTCCGGGGCCGGTCCGTGACGGTCCTTGGCTTCGCCCGAAGCGGCATTGCGGCGGCGCGGTTCCTGCTGGACGCCGGAGCGCGGGTGACGATCTACGACGGCCGGCCCGCGCGTGAGCTCGAAGCCGAGTCGGCGGGCCTCGAGGGGAGACCAGTGACCCTGGCGCTGGGTCCTGCCGTGGATCCCGCGTCCACGTGGGCCGGCGCCGGCCTGGTGATCACGTCCCCGTCGATTTCGCCCGACTATCCGACCACGGAGCCACGGCTCCGGGCAGCCCTCGGGGACCTCGTCGCGGCACGCAGCGCCGGCGACGCGACGGCTCCGGCGGTCCTCTCGGAGGCGGATCTGTTCCTTCGCCTGTGCGTGGCTCCGACGATCGGAGTGACCGGCACGAAGGGCAAGACCACGACGGCTTCATTCACGGCCGCCGTGCTGTCGGGCAATCACGCCCATCCCGTGATCCTCGGCGGGAACATCGGGATTCCGCTGGTGGAGCGACTTGGGGAGCTGACGGCCGATCATCGCGCCGTCATCGAACTGTCCGAGCTGCAGCTTCCGACGCTGTCGCGCGGGACCACGGTCGCCGTCTACACCAACGTCACCTCGGACCATCTCGACCGGCACGGTTCGGTCAGCTCGTACCGATCGGTCAAGCGGCGGCTGGCCGAGCTCGTCGATCCCGATGGCGCACTCGTCCTGAACGCCGAGGACCCGGTCGTGGCCGCCTACTCCGGGCTCGGGACGGCCCCTGCGGTCATGTATCGGCTTGAACGACCGATGCCCGGAGGCGTCGGCGTGGTCGATGGATGGATCGTCGCCGCGGGCGTCCAGCGCCTGCCTATCGCCGGAGGCGGCGCCGCGCCGACCGGACCCGGGGGCCGGATCATGCCCGTGGACGAACTGTCTATTCCCGGGCGCCACAACGTCCGCAATGCCATGGCCGGCATTGCCACCGCGCTCCTGTTCGGCGTCGCGCCGGATGCCATTCGCCGCGAGGCGGCCCAGTTCCAAGGTGTTGAGCACCGGCTCGAGACCGTCGCGGTCGTCAACGGGATCCGCTACGTCAACGACTCGCAGGGAACGCAGCCCGACGCCGTCATCGCCGCCCTCGAGGCATTCCCGGGACCAATCGTCCTCATCGCCGGCGGGCGCGACAAGGGCGTCGATCTCACGGCCTTGGCCGCGGTCGTCGCGAAACGCGCTAATGCGGCCGTCCTGATCGGGGAGTCGGCTCCCGGTCTGGCGGCTCTGTTCGCGGCCGAGGGACTCGAGCGAATCGAGCGCGCCGAGACCCTGGATGGCGCGGTCCTGACGGCGACAGAACTCGCCGAGGCGGCGCGCGCAAAGGCCGGTGACGAAGGCAGCGGCCCGACCGGTCGGATTGCGACAGTCCTCCTCTCGCCGGCGGCGGCGAGCTTCGACATGTTCGTCGACTATGCGGCCCGTGGGCATGCGTTCAAAGAGGCCGTGCGGCGAATCGTCGCGCGTGCGTCGGCTGCCCGCCAGGGTCCACCACCGGACGGGAGCCGCTGATGGGACTCGTCGGTCGCTCACTCCCACGGACGTTCGGCGGACCCCAGTCGGACAGGCTCCCGCGGCCGCGGACGCGGCCGCGGACCGGCGCTGGCCGCAGCCCGGCCGGGACTGGCACGGCGCGAACGTCCTCGGCCGCCCGGACGAACATCCTGCAGCGGGACCGCCACCAGCCCGACTGGTCCATCCTCGTCGCGGTCGTTGCCCTGGCCGCGATCGGCATCCTGATGGTCTATTCATCGTCGGCGATGCGCGCCTACATCCTGCAGGACGATTCGCTCGCGATCGTCGGCCCGCAGATCCTGTGGGCTGCCCTGGGGCTGATCGCGATGCTGGTCATGATGCGCGTGGATTACCGGATCCTCAGGCTCGTGTCCCTGCCGGCCTACGTGTTCGGGGCGGTGCTCCTGGTCCTCGTGTTCGTCCCCAGTCTCAATCGAGTGGTCGGCGGCAGTGCGCGCTGGCTGGCGATTGGAGGGCTGCCCGCCATCCACCCGGCCGAGATTGCAAAACTGACCCTGGTCATCTACCTCGCCCACTGGATGGCGTCGCGGGGGAACAAGGTCGCGGGGATCCGATCCGGCACCGTGCCCTTCCTGCTCATTTCGGTGCCGATCATCGCGCTGGTGTTCAAGGAACCTGACCTCGGGACGACGATCGTCATCACGGCGACGGCCTTCACCATGTTCTTCGTGGCCGGGGCCCGGCTGTGGCAGTTCGGAGCGTTGGCGGTCCTGGGCGTTCTGGCCGCCATCGTCGTCGGGCTGCGGGACTACCAGATCGCACGCATCCGGACCTTCCTCGATCCGTGGCAGGATCAGCTCGGCGCCGGGTTCCACACGATTCAGGGCCTCCTGGCCCTCGGCCTCGGCGGGATCTTCGGAGCCGGGCTCGGGGAGTCGAAACTGGCCGGCGGACTGTACTTGCCCAATGCCTGGAATGACTTCATCTTCGCGATCATCGGCGAGGAGTTCGGGATGATCGGCGCGGTCGCGGTGATTGGTCTGTTCTGCGTATTGGCCTACGCTGGCATTCGCACGGCGATGCGCGCCCCTGACACGTTCGGCGCGCTCCTGGCGGTGGGGATCACCGCCTGGCTGTGCATTCAGGCGTTCATCAACATCGGCGTCGTCGTCGCGCTGCTCCCCGTGACCGGCATCACGCTGCCGTTCATCAGTGCCGGGGGCTCGTCGCTCATCATCAGCTTTGCCGCCGTCGGGATCCTGCTGGCGATCTCACGGGAGACAATCGAAACCAGAAATCAGGAGTCAGATGCACCTGCTGATCGCCGGCGGGGGAACGGGGGGACACATCTACCCGGCCCTCGCCGTCGTGGACGCGCTGCGCCGCCGGTCGAATCCGCCTGAGGTCCGCTGGCTCGGCGGCCATCGAGGCATCGAGTCAAGGATCGTGCCGGCGGCCGACATCCCGCTGCGCCTCCTCGCCCTGCGCTCCCTGCGCAGCGCCGGACGCGATGTCCACGTCGTCCTTGATCCGCTTCGCCTGGCGCTCTCCATTCCCCAGGCGCTGGCGATCCTCGTGCGTGAGCGGCCCGCCGCCGTCTTCACGACCGGTGGCTACGTCGCGATCCCCGTGCTGATTGCCGCTCGACTGTTGCGCATTCCGACGCTGCTCTGGGAGGGCAACGTCGTTCCGGGGCGGAGTGTGCGTGCCACGGCCGGGCTCGCTTCCGCGCTGGCGGTCTCGTTCGCGGCCACATGTCAGGCGCTCCGCGGTGTCGG
Source organism: Chloroflexota bacterium (assembly GCA_032128175.1). Lineage (GTDB taxonomy): Bacteria > Chloroflexota > Limnocylindria > Limnocylindrales > CSP1-4 > UBA5189. Next base: position 24,768 of record JAQBHC010000127.1, read on the forward strand.
CGGGCCAGAGTCCGGCCCCTGCCTCGAGACGGGCACGCCGATTCGTGATCTGGGGGCCGTCGACCAGCTCCAAGCGCGGGAGCGGCTGGGGGTGGCGGGCGATGAGCGGCTGGTGCTCGTGTTCGGAGGATCGCAGGCTGTACGGCGCCTGAACGACGCCGTGACCGAAGCACTCCCGAGCCTCGTGGATCGGTTCCACGTGCTCCATGTGACCGGCGAGAGCGGATACGCGGGCGCGCTGCGTGCTCGCGGGGCCCTGCCGCCTGAGCTGCGGTCGAGGTATCAGCCCGCCGCGTTCCTGCATGAGGAGATGTCGGCGGCGCTGGCCGCAGCCGACCTGGTGGTTGGACGAGCGGGCTCGTCCACTCTGGCCGAGGTTACGGCGGCGGGCACTCCCATGATCGTCGTGCCCTATCCACACGCCGGCGGCCATCAACGGGCGAACGCGGCCATCCTGGCCGACGCCGGCGCGGCCACGATCATCGAGGACCCCGACTTTGACGGGCCGTCCCTGCTCGAGGCCCTGGGCGTACTCCACGATCCCGCACGGCACGCCCGCATGGCGGCCGCTGCCCGGGAGCTCGGTCGCCCAGGCGCCGCCGAGGCCGTGGCGACGATCCTCATGGCGCTCGCCGAACGCGTGACATTGCCAGACGCAGAGACAGTCGGTCGACTCGCCCGGGGCGCTACATGACCGCGCGAGAAGACGTCTTCGACAACGCGGCGCTGGCCGCCGATATTGCCCGCCGCGTCGGCGTCCGAGCTGAACGAGACGCCCCGCTCGCGCGCCTCACGACCATGCGCGTCGGTGGGCCCGCGGATCTCCTGGTCGTCGCCAACAACGGGTTCGAGCTGCGTGGCCTGATCCGATTCGCCCGGTCACGCGGCCTGCCGTTCATGGTCCTCGGCCGAGGCAGCAACGTGATCATGTCGGACCGGGGTGTCCGCGGTCTCGTGATCCGGGTTCGCGCAGAGCAGAGCCGGGTCGAGGGTGACCGCTACATCGCGGCTGCGGGAACGCCGATGGCCCGTGCGGCCACGGAGACGCAGAAGGCGGGCCTGTCCGGACTCGAGTTCGGCCTCGCCATCCCGGGCGCTCTCGGCGGTGCGATCTGGGCCAACGCCGGAGCCCACGGCGCCGACGTCGCGGGGGTCCTCGAATCCGCCGACGTCCTCCTCGCCGACGGCAGCGAGGTCCGCGTGCCGGTCGCCGAGCTTGGATTCGGCTACCGCGACAGCCGATTCAAGCATCAGTCCGACGCCGCGACCCGCGAGTACGTGCTGGGCGGAACGTTTCGCCTCGCGCCCGCCGAGCCGGACGTGATCCGCGCCCGACTCGACGAGATTCGCCATTGGCGGCAGGCCCACCAGCCTCTCGGCCTGCCGTCAGCCGGCAGCGTCTTCCGAAATCCGGCCACCGGTCCTTCGGCGGGCGAGCGTATTGACGCGGCGGGGCTCAAGGGCAGTCGCGTCGGCGGGGCGAGCGTGTCGCAGAAGCACGCCAACTTCATCATCACGGACGCAGGGGCAACGGCCGCCGACGTGCGCCACCTCGCCGACCGCGTCCGTGCGACGATTCTGGCGTCCGACGGGGTGGAGCTCGAGTTCGAGCTTGAGTTCGTCGGGGATTGGTCGGGCTGGCCCTGGCCGAGCGACGAGCGTGGAGGGGGCGACGCCGAATGAACCGTCCGGATGCAGTCCGCCCTCCGATCGTGGTCCTATTGGGCGGCCCGTCTGCCGAGCACGACGTGTCCATCGTGTCGGGGACGGCCATCGCCGCGGCCCTGGCGACGGACGGCTTCGAGGTCCGCCAGATCCTGATCGATCTGGCCGGTGGGTGGTGGTGGCTGCCGGTCGATCACGCCCGCGGAGACCGCAAACCGGCCGACTACGATGATCCGATCAGCCTGCAGGCCGACGGACCAGTGAGGCCCGGTGCCGCCGTGGACCGGCTCGCCGCTCAGGATCCCGCACCCGTGGTCTTCGTCGCGTTGCATGGGCCGTTTGGTGAGGACGGGACCGTCCAGGCGCTGCTCGAGGCGGTTGGACTCGCGTACACGGGTTCCGGCGTGCTCGGGTCCGCGATGGGCATGGACAAGGCCATGCAGAAGCGGATGTGGCGCGGCCTGGGGCTGCCGGTTCTCGACTGGCGGGAGATCCGATCGGCCAGCTGGGCAGCTGATCGGCCCCTGGTCCTCGCGGAGCTCGAGTCGTTTGCTGCCGGCAACGGTGACCCCCGGTTGATGATCAAGCCATCCCGGCTCGGAAGCTCGCTCGGCATGACCCTCGCCCACGGAGCCGACGAACGCGGACCGGCGCTCGATACCGCGTTCCGTTTCGACACGACGGCGCTCGCCGAGCGCTACTTGCCGGCCGCGCGGGACCTGGAGATCGCGATCATCGGGAACGAGCCGCCCCTCGGCGTCTACGGGCCCGGCGAGATCGTGGCGGGCCACGAGTTCTACGACTACGAGGCGAAATACACGCCGGGCATGTCGGAGACCTCGACGCGGGCCGAAATCCCTGCCGCCCTCCGAATCGGCATGCACAAGCTCGCCCGCGATGCGTACCGGGCCCTCGGGATTGAGGGCTTTGCGCGCGTGGATTTCCTGCTCGCCGGTGATGATGTCTACCTCTCGGAAATCAACACGATTCCGGGCTTCACGCCGATCAGCCTGTTCCCGACGATGCCGGCCGAGGGTGGGCTCGATTTCACCGCTGTGTGCCGCCGGGCTATCGACCTCGCCCTCGAGCGCCACGCCGGCCGGGCGATCGCTCGGCTGACCGCGTCCGACCTGCCCCGGTGAGGCGCAGTCGGTGAACGTCGGCCGGCCTGGACCGCGCGGCTCCCTGCGAGGACCAGCAGGGCCGCCGACATCGAGGGGACGGGCCTCGTCCCGCGGCGACGCGGCGCGCCCGATGGGACCACGGAGAGCTGGAATCCGGGCCATCGTCGGCCGATGGCGTCTGACCGCGCCGCGAGCCGCGGCCATCCTCGGCCTCCTGGCCTCGGCGGGTGCGATCTATGGCCTTGCGGCGACACCGGCGTTCACGCTCGCCCGCACGGAACTCCCCGAGCTGCGCTGGACCACGCACGATGCCCTCACCCGTGCAGTCGCCACGCCCGATGGTTCGAGCCTGTTTCGAATCCGGGCCGGACCAATCGAGGACCGCCTCCGGAGCCTGCCCGGCATTGCCGACGCACGGGTCACGGTGAGCCTTCCCGATACGATCGCGGTCACGATTGAGGAGCGCGAGGCGATCCTGATCTGGGCCATTGGCGACGTCAGGCTGCTGGTCGACCGCGAGGGCGTGCTGTTTGCCGACGCGCCGCCGGCTTCAGTCGCTACCGCCGGGCTCCCGAGGATCGTCGATACGCGGCCCGAGTCGGTCTTGCTGGCCATCGGAGCCGCCCTTGATCCGATTGACCTCGACGCCGCAACGAGGCTCGGCTCGCTCGTCCCGGCGGACATCCGGAGCAGCGCCGCCGGGCTGCTCGTGACCATTACCGAGGCGAGCGGGTTCGTCGTCAGGACCATTCCCCGCACCTGGACCGCGGTGTTCGGACTGTACACACCGAACCTCCGAACACCGGCCATCATCCCGGGTCAGGTGCGGCTCCTGCGCAGCCTGCTGACCGGGCGAGAAGACATCATCGACCGGGTGATCCTCGCCGATGAGGACAGCGGCACGTTCATTCCGAAGGCCACGACGGCCCCGTGATCGGGGTTCGTCGTGTCGCCGCTAGTTGCCCGCCTCGGCCGCCGTCGAGTAGCCTTGCGGAAACGCCCCGTAGCGAGGACGAAACAGCGTGTTGCTCCCCCTGGCGGGCCTCATCGTGGGCGTTCTGCTTGGGCTCGTCCTCAACGTCAACGTCAGCTTCGAGTTCAGCCGATACTCGGCCGTGGCGATCCTCGCCGCGCTCGACTCGGTCCTCGGGGCGGTCAGGGCCGAGCTCGACGGTGTCTACGACAATCGAATCTTCATCTCAGGCTTCGTCACGAACGCGGTGGTCGCCGTGATCCTCACGTTCATCGGCGACCGACTAGGCCTGGACTTGTACCTTGTGGCTCTCATCAATTTCGGGTTCCGGATCTTCAACAACGTCGCTTTGATCCGGCGGCACTTCATCTGACCCGGGAAACCGGGAGGGAGCAGGCAATACTGTGGTCGAAGGCGTCCTCGTCGGAATCGACGTTGGTACGAGCAAGGTCTGTGTGCTCATCGGAGAGGTGAGCCACGACGGCCGCGTGGCCGTCATCGGGCACGGCACCGTACCCTCGTCCGGCTTGCGGAAAGGCGCCGTGGTCAACATCGACCAGACCGTCCGCTCCATCAGCGACGCCGTGGAGAAGGCCGAGCGGTTGTCCGGCTGGAAGATCTCCAAGGCATTCGTCGGCGTCGGTGGAGCGCAGGTCGAGAGCCTGAACTCGACGGGCCAGGTCGCCGTCAGCGCCCACGACCGCGAGGTCAGCCGCGAGGACATCCTGCGTGCGATCGAGGTCGCCCGCGCAGTAGCAATTCCCTCCAATCGCGACGTGCTCCACGTGGAGCGCCGCGGTTTCATCGTGGATGGCCAGGAAGGTGTCAAGGATCCGCTCGGCATGAGCGCCCTTCGACTCGAGGTTGAGACGCATATCGTCACCGCGCCCCAGACGGCCGTCCAGAACCTGACCAAGTGCGTTGCGGCAGCCGGGGTCAAGATCGACGAGCGCGTCGCCAACGCCCTGGCGTCGGCCGAGGCCGTGGCCTCGGAGACCGAGAAGGATCTCGGCGTCGCGGTGGCCGATATCGGCGCCGGCACCATCGACCTCGCCATGTTCAGCGAGGGATCGCCCTTCCACACGAGTGTCCTGCCCGTCGGCGGCAACTTCGTCACGAGCGACGTGGCGATCGGGATCAAGACATCGCTTCCCGTTGCCGAGGAACTCAAGATCATGCACGGAACGTGTGATCTGCGTGGCCTCGGCGACGACGAGGAGATCAGCGTCTCGGTCCTGGGCGAGGAAGCCGGCCGGACCATCAACCGCCTCGAGATGTGCCAGATCATCGAAGCTCGGATGCGCGAGACATTCGAGCTCCTCGGAGCGGAGATGCGCTCCGCGGGCGCCGGCATGCTGCCGGCCGGCCTGATCCTGACCGGCGGCGCCGCGCAGCTGTCCGGCCTTGCCGAGCTGGGTCGCGAGGTGCTCCAGATGCCGGTCCGAGTCGTCGCCCCGACGGGCGTCACCGGGCTCACCGACTCGATCCTGACCCCGGCCTACGCCGGCGCCATCGGGCTGCTTCAATGGGGAGCGCGATCGCTCGCCGACGACGAACCAGCCCGCTATGTGTCGACACCCGCATTCGGACTCCTGGGTCGGCTGCGAGACTCGTTGCGGAGCATCTTTCCGTAGCTCGCCCTTGGGTCCTTCGAGCCCCTCGTTATCCACCGAGTACAGCGAAATCGTGGGGTCACGCCGACCGCCGTCGATGGTAGACTCGGCCAACGATCCGGAACCCAGGGCGGTGGCGCATTTCTGGCGACTCCCGACGGCTCCAGGTCACCAATCCAGACGGTTCAGCCCGGCCCCGAAGGCCATTGGAGGATTACGGTGGCGCTGCGTTCCGATTCGGAGAATTTCGCGCTCATCCGGGTGATCGGCGTCGGCGGAGGCGGCAGCAACGCCGTCAATCGGATGATCCGTGCGGAGATGATGGGCGTCGAATTTATCGCCCTCAACACAGACGCGCAGGCACTCCTGCAGTCGGATGCACCGCACAAGATCCGGATCGGGGACAAGATCACCCGCGGCCTCGGCGCCGGCGGGGACAGCGAGATTGGTCAGCGGGCGGCCGAGGAAGACTCGGACAAGATCGCGTCGGCGCTCGAAGGATCGGACATGGTGTTCATCACCGCCGGCCTGGGCGGCGGGACCGGCTCGGGGGCGGCTCCAGTCGTTGCCGAGCTCGCCAAAGCGGCAGGAGCCCTCACCATCGGTGTCGTGACCAAGCCCTTCGCCTTCGAAGGCGCCAAGCGCAAGTTGGTCTCCGAGAGGGCGGCCGAGGAACTCCGCGGCAAGGTCGATACCCTGATCACCATTCCGAACGACCGGCTCCGCGACGTCGTTCAGAAGAACACCTCGATCCTCGATGCCTTCCGCGTCGTGGACGACGTGCTCCGCCAGGGCGTCCAGGGCATCAGCGACATCATCACGATGCCGGGTCTCATCAATCTCGATTTCGCGGACGTTCGGGCGATCATGAAGGACGCCGGATCGGCACTCATGGGAATTGGCCGCGCCAGTGGCGAGAACCGGGCGATTGATGCTGCTCGAGAAGCTATCGCCAGCCCCCTCCTCGAGGTCAACATTGCGGGGGCGCAGGGCATCCTGTTCAACGTCACCGGCAGCTCGAACCTGTCCCTCTTCGAGGTCACCGAGGCGGCCGAGGAGATTCGGGCGGCCGCCGATCCGGAAGCCAACATCATCTTCGGCACGAGCTTCAACGAACGGCTCGGCGAAGAAGTCATGATCACGGTCATCGCGACCGGCTTCGACGGGAAACGCCCCGGGGCTCGGTCGTCCGGCCAGGCGTCATCGACGTCCCAGTTGGACGCCGCATCGCGCGTCCCGCGCGATTTCCTCGAGGAGCTCGAGCGACAGCGGATGCAGCTCAACGACGTCGGCGTGCCTGATGCCCCGGGCGCTCGTCCGGACGATGTGGCGGGCCGCACCGGCCGTTCGGTCGGAGAGCCCGTGCCCGTGAAGCGCCCGGCCTTCGATGCCGAGGATCTGGAGATCCCCAGCTTCCTTCGCCGCCAGAAGTAGGCGCCGCCGGTGGATGCCGGCCACGGGTCAGCTGAGCGAGCCCAGGACATCGCGCCAGCACACTTCGATCCAGCCGATGCATTGATCATCGGCGCCGCCCGCGCCGGAATCCTTGAGCGCATCGCCGGGGCGTGCGGCCGCGTCGGCCGCGATCCCGCCGGCGTGCAACTCGTGGCCGTATCCAAGACCGTTGCGCCCGAGCGACTTCGGGCCGCCGTCTCGATCGGCCTTGACACGCTCGGGGAGAATCGAGTCCAGGAAGCCGCCGCCAAGATCGACGAGGTTCCCGGCGCGACCTGGCACCTCATCGGACCCCTCCAGTCGAACAAGGCGCGTCGCGCCGTCGAGCAGTTCGCGATGGTCCAGACCGTGGACACAGCTGAGCTGGCTGCCCGCCTCGACCGGCTCGCTCTCGAGCTCCGATCGGGTAGCCCACTGCCGGTGCTCCTCCAGGTCAACGTTGATAACGACCTGGCCAAGGCCGGTTTCGATCCATCTACCCTTGAGGTGATGCTCCCGGCGATCCTGGCCCACCCCAATCTCGATGTGCGGGGACTGATGACGGTCGGCCGTCTGGCCGGTGACGCCGCGCTGGCTCGTCCGACCTTCGTCGCCCTGCGCCGCCTGTCCGAACGTCTCCGAGCGAAGAAGGGGGAGCTTGGGGCCGAGCTTTCGATGGGCATGTCCGACGACTTTGAGGTCGCGATCGAGGAAGGCGCCACGATCGTGCGCATCGGCCGCGCCATCTTTGGCACACGCCCCCGCGTCGCCGACTAGACTCCGGGAATGGGTGTCGTCTTCGTCATCAATTTCGTGAAGTTCCTGCTCATCGCGCTCGAGCTCGCGATCATCGGGCGGGTCCTCCTGTCGTATGTCCAGCCCCAGGGCCGGTCATCAGTGGCCCAATTCCTGACCATGATCACGGAGCCCATCCTGGGCCCCGTGCGTCGGTTCATGCCATCGACCGGAGGTCTCGACTTCTCGCCGTTCGTCGTCGTGCTGGTGCTTGGGGCTGTGATCCGCGCGCTTCGATGAGCACCCCGACGCGCGCCGCCCGGTTGTCGATCCGGGTGACACCGCGAGGCGGGCGTGACGAGATCGAGGGCGTTCGCGACGGCATCCTGCACCTGCGGGTGGTGGCCGCGCCGGTGGACGGTGGAGCCAATGCCGCGGTGACCCGCCTGATCGCCGACGCGCTTGGCGTTGCGCCGTCCACGGTGCGGATCGTCGCGGGCTCCACCAATCGTCGCAAGGTGGTCGCGATCGAAGGTATCGAACGGGCGGTGCTTCGAGCTCGCTGGCCAGACCTCGGTGTATGATCGGCGCCCCGATCCGGCCGGCGTGCCGGCGGCTTTCCGGGCGATTGGCTCAGTCGGTTAGAGCGCGCGGTTCACATCCGCGAGGTCACTGGTTCGAATCCAGTATCGCCCACCATCCCCCCTGTCCGACTTCCTCGTGACCGGACGCGCCGGCGGGGCCTATCGGAGCTGGTAGAGCAGATCGTCCTCGACGCGATAGAGCAGGGGAGCGATCGCGATTCGGGGGTACAGGTCCCGCAGCCGCGCCGCCTCCCGCATGACGAAGTCCACCTCGTCGGCGATACCGAATTTCGGTACGCCCTCGCGGAACATCTGCTCAGCCTGGGCCTCGTTCCAGCCGGCGTGCTCCTGGAGGCCGCGCACGAACTCGTCGTGCAGCGAGGCGACACGTTTCATCCCGCAGTCCGTATGGGCAATGAGCGCGATGGTTCGGACACCGCCGATGGCGATCGAGTACGAGATCCGGAACTCGTTGTCGCGCATGTTCGCGCCGGCGGTTCGAAGCACGAAGGCGAAATCGGCGGGCAGGCGAAGCGCCTTCCGACTGTCCATGCACATGCCGATGAGCAGCTCGGGTGCTGACGGAGCATCAGGGGTACGCCCGAGATTGTGGTACTCGAGCAGCCGTCCGATCGGCGTATCCCGGTAGTCGGGCAGGATGTCCGTCGGAATGCTGACGGCGAGCAGGTCGGTCACGCGCCCACGATACCAATCCGGGCGCCGATTCAACGCCGCGTCACGCGACAGGGGGCGGATGCGTCCAACCAGCAGTGCGGGCGTGCGTGCCCGCCGGATCTCCTCCAGGTCGACGCCTCCGGGCCCCCCGGGGGCGTCCGGCTGTTCGCGGCGCCTCGACGGATCCGCCGCCTCAGGACGCGGCCAGCCGCCTGAGTACGGACGGCAGGATCCCGCCCTGTCGGATGTAGCCGACCTCGATCGGCCCGTCCAACCGGCAGAGCACCTCGAATCGTCGAGTGGCGCCCGTTGCGTCGTTCAGCGCATCGACGGATAGCCGGCTGCGTGGCTCCGGCGCGCCCTCCACCCCGTGGATCGTGAACGACTCAGCACCGCTGAGACCGAGCGCGGCGAGGTTCTCGCCGGGCAGGAACTGCAGTGGCAGGACGCCCATGCCCACCAGGTTGCTGCGGTGAATTCGCTCATAGGTCTCGGCGATCACCGCGCGGACGCCGAGCAGTGCTGCGCCCTTGGCGGCCCAGTCTCGGGATGATCCGGATCCGTATTCCTTGCCGGCCACCACGATGAGTGGGACGCCCTCGGCTCGATAGCGGGCAGCGATGTCATAGATGGTCCCCTCAGCGCCATCCGGCAGGTGCCGCGTGAAGGGCCCCTCCTTCCCCACAACCAGCTGGTTGCGGAGACGGATGTTGGCGAACGTGCCCCGGATCATCACGTCGTGATGGCCCCGGCGCGATCCGTACGAGTTGAATTCGAGCGGGCCGACGCCCTGCGCTTGCAGCCATTCACCCGCCGCCGACCGCGGCGCGATGGAACCGGCCGGGGAGATGTGGTCCGTCGTCACGCTGTCACCCAGCACGGCCAGCGCGCGCGCGCCGGCAATGGCCACCACGGGCGCTGGATCCATCGTCAGGCCATCGAAGAACGGGGGCCGGGCGATGTACGTGGACGCCGGATCCCAGGCGTACAGATCGCCGCTCGGGATCGGCAGCGCCTGCCAGCGCTCGTCGCCCTCGAAGATGGTGGCGTAGGTCTGTCGGAACAGTTCCGGGTCGATCGATTCGCCGATGACCGATCGGATCTCATCGGGATCCGGCCACAGGTCAGCCAGGAAGACCGGCTTGCCGTCATCGCCGATGCCCAGGGGTTCTGTCGCCAGATCGATGTCCACGCGGCCGGCCAGCGCAAAGGCCACGACCAATGGCGGCGATGCGAGATAGCTCGCCCGGGCGAGCGGGTGGATCCGGCCCTCGAAGTTGCGGTTGCCGGAAAGCACGGCCGCGGCGATCAGGTCGTGGTGCTCGATTGCTTCCGACACCTCCGTCTCGAGCGGACCCGAATTGCCGATGCAGGTCGTGCAGCCATACCCAGCCAGCGCAAACCCGAGCTGCTCCAGCGGGCGCATCAGCCCGGCGGCCTCGAGGTAACCGGTCACGGCTCGCGAACCCGGCGCCAACGACGTCTTGACGACGGGCGACACGGTCAGCCCCCGGGCGACGGCGTTACGGGCCAGCAGCCCGGCGCCGACCATGACGGTCGGATTCGAGGTGTTCGTGCAGGAGGTGATGGCGGCGATGACAACGGACCCGTGTCCCACCGACGCGCTCGTGCCGTGCAATTCGATGTCCACCTGCGCGGCTGGCTCGCCGGCGAGGCCCGTCTGGGGAAACGCGGCATGGAAGTTTGCCGGAAGCCCGGGGAGTTCCACGCGATCCTGGGGCCGGCGCGGCCCGGCCAGCGACGGGTGGACCGTGGCCAGATCCAGCTCCAGGCGAGCGTCGAAGTCCGGGCCGCGGCCCAGTTCTCGCCACAGTCCCTGCTCACGGGCGTAGCGCTCGACGAGCGCGATATGGTCCGCCTCCCGGCCGGTCAGCCGGAGGTAGGCGAGCGTCTCGTCGTCAATCGGGAACATTGTCGCCGTAGCCCCGAACTCCGGGCTCATGTTCGAGATCGTCGCGCGATCCGCGAGCGACAGTCCGGCCAGCCCATCCCCGGCAAACTCCACGAAGGCGCCGACGACGCCGAATGACCGCAGCATCTCGGTCACGACGAGGACCAGGTCCGTGGCCGTCGATCCCCGAGGCAGTGCGCCGGAGAGGGTCACCCCGACGATCCGTGGCATAGGCTGGTAGAGCGGCTCGCCCAGCATCACTGCCTCGGCTTCGATCCCACCGACCCCGAAGCCGAGCACGCCCAGGCCGTTGACCATCGTAGTGTGCGAGTCCGTCCCGACGACCGTGTCCGGGAAGGCGACCCGGCCGGCCTCGTCCGTCTGCTCACCGACCACCGACGCGAGGAACTCAAGGTTGGCCTGATGGACGATCGCCATCCCGGGTGGCACCACGCGCAGGTCGCGGAAGGAGGTCTGGGCCCAACGCAGGAACTGGTAGCGCTCACCGTTCCGTTCGTACTCGCGGGCGACGTTGACGGCGTAGGCGCCAGGCGTCCCAAAGGCATCGACCTGGACTGAGTGGTCGATCACGAGATCGGCGGGCACGAGCGGGTTGACGCGACCCGGGTCTCCGCCGAGGGCGGCCATCGCATCCCGCATTGCGGCCAGGTCGACGATCACAGGCACGCCGGTGAAGTCCTGGAGGATCACGCGCGAGGGCATGAACGGGATCTCGACCTCGGCGGCGGAACCGGGCCTCCAAGCGGCCAGTCGCTCGACATCGGCAGTCTCGACGATGCCGTTTCCCGCGTGACGCAGCACGTTCTCGAGCAGGATTTTCAGGGTGATGGGTGCGCGCTCAAGATCGACCAGGTGGCCGAGGACAGCCAGCCGATAGACGTCGGGCAGCCCGGGCCCGAGTGGACTGCGGGCCCGAAACGGATCGCGGATGGGCACGGAGATTGCTCCCTCGCTGGGTGGCTACACTCGATTGATGCAAGCGTACCGCGCGACGAGCCACCACACCGCCGGGGGTGCCGGATGAGGG
>JAQBHC010000128.1:0-15457 GCA_032128175.1 Chloroflexota bacterium
CTGGCAGCTCAGCAACCGGATCAACACGCTTGAAGAGGTCGGCGCGGTCATCAACCTGACGGACGATGAGCGCGAGGGCCTGTCTGCCCCGGACAAGTTCCGCGTCGACATCACGCCGTACTTCGCCAGCCTGATCGACCCCGATGACCCCGCCGACCCGATCCGCCGCCAGGTGATCCCGGTCGGCCGGGAGCACGAGGCCTTCACCGCGATGATGGAGGACTCCCTCGCGGAGGACCGCCATTCGCCGGTTCCGGGCCTGGTCCATCGCTACCCTGACCGGGTCCTGATGCTGGTGACGACCCAGTGCGCCAGCTACTGCCGGTACTGCACGCGGAGCCGCATCGTCGGCGACCCAACCCAGAACTTCAATCGCAAGGACCACGAGGCCCAACTCGACTACCTGCGCCGGACCCCGCAGGTTCGCGACGTGCTGATCTCCGGCGGCGATGGCCTGACCCTCGCCCCGAAGCTCTTCGAGAGCATCCTCCGTGGCCTCCGCGAGATTCCGCACATCGAGATCATCCGGATCGGCAGCCGGGTGCCCGTCTTCCTCCCGCAGCGGATCGACGACGAGCTCTGCGCGATGCTTGAGAAATACCACCCGCTCTGGATCAACCTCCACTTCAACCACCCGAACGAGATCACGCCCGAGGTCAGCCGGGCGGTGGACAAGCTCACGCGGGCCGGGCTCCCGGTCGGCAACCAGAGCGTGCTGCTGGCCGGCGTCAACGACTGCGTGCACATCCAGCGATCCCTCGTCCACAAGCTGGTCGAGAACCGGATCCGGCCGTACTACCTCTACCAGTGCGACCTCGTTGAGGGATCCGGTCACTTCCGGACCCCGGTGGGCAAGGGTCTCGAGATCATGGAAGGCCTGCGCGGCCACACCTCCGGCTATGCCGTCCCGACTTTCGTCATCGATGCCCCCGGCGGCGGGGGCAAGATCCCGGTGATGCCGAACTACCTGATCAGCTACTCGGATCACAAGGTCGTGCTGCGCAACTACGAGGGCTACATCACGACGTACGAGGAACCTGAGACCTACCAGCGCCACGATTCGACTGCGTGCACGTATTGCCAGCATGAGCGCCCCGAGGTCGGCCAGTCCGGCGTGCTTGGTCTGCTCGAGGGTGAGCGCATGTGGATCGAGCCGAAGGGGTTCTCCGAGGTCCATTCCCGCGGCAACACCGAGGCGCACAGGCTCCAGGACCCGTCCAAATGGGTTCCGTTCGGGGTCGGAGCGATCGAGGGCAAGGCCGGCGCGCCGCTTAAGGTCATCGAGCCGGGAAACGGCCGGCAGACCGAAGTTTCCCCCGCTGCGGCCGCGACGTCCCCCGCGGCGGAGGAGCCGGAATTCGCCCCAGGCGAGGAGCCGCGCCCGCGTGACGGTGAACCCACCGGGTCCGCACACGGCGAACTCCTCTAGCCCGGAATGACCGCCGGGCCCGCTCCCACGGACGGGACGCGGGCGCCCGGCGCCGGAGTCGTGGCGCTGTCGATCCGCCGGGGTGCGATCGACGCACCGACTGCGGTCGTGACTCGAGCCCCGCCTGATCGCGCGGCCAACGCGCCGTTAACAGACCCGGCTATCCTCGTGTGGATGGCCCGAACGATCCTCGTCGTGGAGGATGAGCCGACCCTGCGCGAGACGCTCGCCGATGCGCTCGGTGGCGAAGGTTTCCGCGTCGTCGTCGCGGCCGACGGTCTTGCCGCGCTCGAGCGCTTCCGCGCCGAACAGCCGGACCTGATCCTCCTCGACCTGATGTTGCCGGAACTGTCCGGGATCGATGTCTGCAGGATCATCCGGGCCGAATCGGCGGTGCCGATCGTGATGCTCACGGCGCGCGGCTCCGAGGTCGACAAGATCGTCGGGCTCGAGCTCGGAGCGGACGACTACGTGACGAAGCCGTTCAGCTTGCGCGAGCTCACAGCGCGGATCCGGGCTCTGCTCCGGCGGGCGGAGCAGACCGCGGCCGCTGGGACGCTCTCATTCGTCGACCTCGGCGCCATCCAGGTGGACCTCGCCGGCCATCGCGTCCTGCGTGCCGGCCACGAAGTGGCGATGAAGCCGAAGGTGTTCGAGTTGCTTGCGTTCCTCGTTCGACACGCCGGCCACGTCCTGTCGCGCGACCAGCTCCTCGAGCAGGTCTGGGGATACGACTACGCCGGGGAGACGCGAACGGTGGACGTCCACGTCCACTGGCTGCGTGCTGCCGTGGAGGTGGATCCGGCGCGACCGACGCTCATCCAGACGGTACGCGGCGTCGGTTACGTCCTGCGTCGCACGTCCTGACTCAAGTTGGCGCGCCAACCGCCGGGTGTGCCATGCTCGGAGCGTGGACTGGCTCGTCATCGTCTTCGTCGCCGGGCAGGCGATCGTCCTCGCATTGGTGGCCATCCAGGCGATAAACCGCGGCCGCGACCTCGCGACGATCGGCGCCAGCTTGGCCGACGGGCCGGACGAGCGGGCCCCTACCGAAGCGCCTGCCCGAGCCCGCCGGTCGGACGTCGTCGAACGAGTCCGCCGTCTCCGGCGGCGGGCCCAGGCCGCCGAGGCCGTCGCCGACCAGCGGGTCCGCGATCTCGCGTATCTCGCCGACCTGCTCGGCGTCGGGATCATCCGTCTGTCCGACGACCTCCGGGTCGAGCTCGCCAACCGGGCTGCCCATGTGTTCCTCGGCCGCGACCCGGGGACGATGGTGGGCCGAACCGCCATCGAGGCGATCGCCGACCATCGGATCGAGGCCGTCATCCGTGCCACGCTCGAGTCCGGGTCCGCCAACGATGAGGTCGAGCGTCCTGGATCCGACGGCGCGACGCTCATCGTCCGGGCCCGCCGGTCGCCGGTCCTGGGCATCTGGGCGGTCCTCGAGGACGTCGCCGAGCTGCGCCGTCTCCAGCGGATTCGCGCCGAGTTCATCGACAACCTGAGCCACGAGCTGCGAACCCCGATCACGACCGTCGGATTGCTGGCCGAGACGCTGGCCCGGGATGCCGCAGATGCCGGCGACGCTCTCCCGGCCCGGATGCGCGAGCGGATCGCCAAGCTCGAAGTGGAAACGGGCCACATCGGACAGATGGTTGCCGAGATCCTCGACCTCGCCCGGATCGAGAGCGGCGGTCGGCAGATCCACCTCGACGACGTCGATCTCAGCCGGATCGCCGTCGAATCCGTCGAGCGCCTGCGCCCGTTCGCCGAGCGTCAGGGGATCGAGTTGGTCGTGGACGTGCCCACAGCGTGCCCGAAGGCCCGCGGCGAGGCCGAGCGCCTCGCCCAGGTCTTTGCCAACCTCATCCACAACGCGGTCAAGTTCAGCCAGAAGGATGGAACGGTCCGGGTCATCGTCCGCTCCCTCGGAGGCGAACTCGTCGCATCCGTGTCGGATGACGGCATGGGTATCGCATCCGCGGACCTTCCCCGGATCTTCGAGCGCTTCTACAAAGCGGACCGGGCGCGCGTCCGGGGCGGCGGAACCGGGCTTGGACTGGCGATCGCGCGCCACATCGTCGAGGGCCACGGCGGCCGGATCTCGGCCGAGTCGAGGGAAGGGATCGGGTCGACGTTCACGTTCACGATCCCGATCGCGTCGGGTTAGGGGTTCAGATCCTCGACCTGCCCGCTCGCGAGGTAGACGACGTCCTCGGCGATGTTCGTCACGCGATCCCCGATCCGCTCGATGTAGTACGCCGCGAAGAGGACGTGCGTGCCGCGCTCGACGTTCGCTGGGTCGGCTCGCATCAGATCGACGATCTCGCCAAAGATCCGGTTGTAGCGATGGTCGATCTCGTCGTCCTCCGCCGCGACCTCGCGTGCCGCGACGTGGTCGACTGCCACGAGCGCCTGCAGGATCCTGCGCAGGAGGTCGGCGGCCAATCGGCCCATCTCGGGCAGGTCGAGGTAGCGATCAAGCGGTGGTTCAGCCGACAGTTTGCGGGCTTGCTTGGCGACGGACCCGGCGTGGTCCCCGATGCGCTCGAGCTCATAGGTCACGTGGTCGAGCGCCAGGAGGAAGCGCAGGTCGCGTGCGACCGGCTGTTGCGTCGCGATCGTCCTCGCGATCAGCGTGGATGCCTCGCGCTGGGCGTCGTTGACCAGGCGGTCGCGGAGGACCACCTCCGTGGCCCGCTCCGCGTCGTTGGCGATCAGGGCGTCGATCGCCGCGAGGATCTGCTCTTCGACGAGTGAACCCATCCGCAGGACCGCGTCCTTGATCTCGCGCTCGTCGCGGTCCAGGCCGGGCCGTGATGGGCGCGCTGATCGGTCCCCGAGGCGTTCGGTCATGTCGTGTTCCTCACTCAACCGAACCGACCGGAGACGTAGTCCTCTGTCAGCCGATCCCTGGGGTTCGTGAAGATGTCCATCGTGGGGCCCTGCTCGACGACGTAGCCGCCACGGTCCTCGCCCATCGTCATGAAGATCGTCGCATCGGATGCGCGGGCGGCCTGTTGCATGTTATGCGTCACGATCACGATCGTGTAGTCGCGCGTGAGCTCGGCCATCAACTCCTCGATCTGGAGGGTGGAGCGCGGGTCGAGTGCCGAGCAGGGTTCGTCCATGAGGATGATCTCGGGCTCCACCGCGATCGTCCGGGCGATGCACAGCCGCTGCTGCTGGCCGCCGGACAGGGTCATTCCCGACTGGCGCAGCTTGTCCTTGACCTCGTCCCACAGGACCGCTCGCCGCAGGCTCCGCTCGACGAGTTCATCCATGTCGCCGGTGTACCCGTTGATGCGGGCACCGAAGGCGACGTTGTCGTAGATCGACTTCGGGAACGGGTTCGGCTTCTGGAACACCATGCCGATCCGGCGTCGAACGACGACCGGGTCGACGCCGGGGCCGAACAGATCGTGCCCGTCGAATCGGATCCGGCCGTCGAGGCGGAAGGTCGGGATGAGGTCGTTCATCCGGTTGAGCGTCCGCAGCAGGGTGGTCTTCCCGCATCCGGACGGGCCGATCAGGGCGGTGATTCGGCGCCGCTCGACGCGGACGTTCACATCGCGCACGGCGCGGAACGGCCCATACCAGCACGAGACGCCCTCCAGGTCCAGGGCCGGGTCGACCGTCGCCGTGGGGTGATCCACGCGGGCGGCGGATCCCGGGTCGACGGCGCGGAGTCGGACGCCGGGTCGCCACCCCCCGGCGGAGGTGTCGGGAGCTGCGGCGGGCTCGCCGTCCGGAGGGGCCGGGATCGTCAGGGTCACGGCGGGTTCCTCTACCACTGGATGTTGCGGGACAACCGGGCCCGGATGACGAGCGCCAGCCCGTTGAGGACCAGCATGAGCGCGAGCACGACGATGATCGCCGCGGCCGAGATCGACTGGAAGTCGGCCTGCGGTCGCTGGGCCCACTGGTAGACCTGGATCGGCAACGCGGTGTAGCCACCCTGGAAGGGGTCGGGCAGGAACGTCACGAAGGTGAACGCCCCGACCAGCACGAGCGGGGCCGTCTCGCCGATCGCTCGAGCCATCGCCAGGATGATCCCGGTCATGATCCCCGGGGCCGCAGCAGGCAGGACCGCCCGCCGGACCATCTGCCAGCGCGTGGCTCCCAGCGCGAAGGCGCCCTCGCGCTGGCTATCGGGTACGGCCTTCATGGCTTCGATCGACGCGATGATCACGACGGGCAGGATGAGGAGGGTGAGCGTCAGGGCTCCGGCCAGGAGCGTGAAGCCGAGACCGGCCAGGCGTACGAACAGGGCCAGGCCGAAGATCCCGTAGATCACGGAGGGGACTCCGGACAGGTTGGAGATGTTCGTGCGCAGGATCCGACTCAGCCGTCCGTCCGGGGAGTACTCGGACATGTAGATCGCCGCCGCGATGCCGACCGGGAAGGCCAGCGCTCCAACGATGACGGCGATCTGCATTGATCCGACAAGCGCCGGGAGGATGCCTGCCCGCTCCGGTCGACGGGATGGGACACCGGACAGGAAGTCGGCGTCGAGCCACGGCAGGCCGCGGGACAGGACGTCGTAGAGGAGCAGGGCCAGGGCCAGGAGGAGGACGCTGATCGCGGCAACGGCGAGGCCGGCGAAGGCGGTCCCGGCGACGCGTCGGCGAACAAGGGTGGGCTCGAAGGGCGACGCGGTGCGCGAAGCGCTCGCGATGCTCATCCGTAGCCCGTCCGGAACCTGGACACGATCCGATTGCTCAGCAGGTTGAGGGCCAGGGTCATCGTGAACAGCACCGCGGCGACCGCGAACAGGGCCTTGAACTGGATCGACCCCTGCGATGTGTCCCCAAGGCTGATCTGGACGATGAACGCGGTCATAGTCTGGATGCTCTCGGTCGGGTCCAGCGTGAGCTGAGGGTTCGTGCCGACCGCGAGGACAACGGCCATCGTCTCCCCGATTGCACGGCTCATGGCGAGGATGATCGAGGCCATGATGCCCGACAGCGCGGCCGGGACAACGACCGAGCGGACGACCTCGAACCTAGTCGCCCCCATCGCATAGGCGCCCTCTCGCATCCCGCGGGGGACGGCGCGCAGGGCGTCCTCCGAGATCGACGCGATGAGGGGCGTCACGAGCAGGCCGACGACGAGGCCACCCGACAGCGCCGAGAACGTGCCGATCACGTCCCTCCCGAGCAGCGGCTGGAGGACGTTCGGCGCGAGGAAGTAGAGAGCGAAGAAGCCAAGCACGATCGTCGGGATGCCGGCGATCGTCTCAAGTACCGGCTTGACCACGTCGCGCACCCTGGGAGATGCGTACTCGGCAAGGAGGATCGCGCTCAGCAGCCCAAACGGGATCGCGACCACCAGGGCGATCGCGGCGACGAGCAGGGTGCCGACGGCCAGTGGCAGGATGCCCCACGCGTAGGGCTTGATCGAGGCCGACCAGACGGTGCCCGTGAAGAAGTCGATCGGGTTGACCTCGCGGAAGAAGCCGAAGGTCTCCACTGCGAGGACGGCGACGATGCCGAACGTCGTGAGGACGCCGACCCCAGCCGCCACACGCAGGAGTGCCTCGGCCGCCCGCTCGGTCAAGGGCCGTCGTCGCGACAGCGCCAGTGATCGGCTCGGCGCGATGATCGCGCTCACTTCCCGACGGCCGCCGCCCAGGCGTCGAGTTGCGCCTGAAGGATCGCCTCGGGCAGCGCGACATAGCCGACCTCGGCAGCGAGCTCGCTGGTTTGGTCGAGATAGAAGTCGACGAAGGCCTTCAGTTCGGGGCGAGACGCCGCTGATCCTGCGTCGGGATAGATGAACAGTGGGCGCGAGAGGGGCGCGTAGCTGTTGTCGTTGATCGTCGACTCGGTCGGCTCGACACAGCCGGCCCCGCCGTCCACGCCGATCGCCGCGACCTTGTCGCTGTTCTCGGCGAAGTACGCGTAGCCGAAGAACCCGATCGCATCGATCTCGCCACCGACGCCGGTCACGAGCACGTTGTCATCCTCCGACTGCGTCGCGAAACGGGTGGCTGCATCGGTCTCGCCGTTGATCTCCTCGGTGAAGTAGTCGAACGTCCCCGAGTCGGCGCCGGGCATGAACCGGACGACGGGTCGGGCTGGGAACCCGGCCCGGACATCGCTCCAGAGGAGGCCCTCCGGCGAATCCGGCCCATAGACGATCGACAGCTCTTCGACCGTCAGGCACTCCACGAAGTCGTTCTCCGGGTTCACGACGACGGTCAATCCGTCAATCGCGACCTGCAGCTGGACGAACTCGATCCCGTTCGCGGTGCAGGCGAGACCCTCACCCTGGTCGTTCTCCTTGATCGGCCGGGACGCGTCATTGATATCGGTCTCGCCTACGCAAAACTTCTTGAAGCCGCCGCCGGTGCCGGAAAATGCGACGGCGACCCGAACCCCCGGGTTAGCGATCTGGAACTCCTCCGCGACGGCTTCGGTGATCGGGAAGACCGTGCTCGAACCGTCGATGGTGATCGATCCGCTCAGTGCCGGATCGCCGGACGACATCGGCGAGGAGCCGTCTGGGCCCGAGCTGCCGCACGCTGCGATGAGCAGCGCGACGCCAATCAGCGCGCCCTGGACACCGGGGATACGGTGGATCATGCGGTTCCTCCATGTTGGGCTTCAATCGAAGCCGCCGATGGACACGCTCGGGGCATCAGATGAACCGCAGATCGCCGCGCGGTTAACGTCCGATCAACAGTGGGACGCGATAATTCAACCGTGCCCCAAGGGTGCGCGCGTTAGTTCGGACTCTTCTCGCCCGTCGCCAAGCTCACAGCGGACGGACCATGACCACCCGGTCCTCGGTGCCGTAGTCGTAGCCGGCCAGCGCGGGCGTCCCGTACAGGTTCTGCGTACCCGGCCCGTCCTTGACCACGAAGCCCATCGCTCGGTGGAAGGCCACCGATGCGCGATTGCCAGGCCAGGTGATCGCGTGGACGGCGGTGGCACCGGCCGCCCGCGCGTCCTCGAAGAACCGCTCGTAGAGCCGCCGGCCCACGCCGGCCTGGCGCAGGTTGGGATTGCTCGCGATCATGTGGCAGTAGGCGACCTCCGGTTGGTCCGGCGAGATGAACCCGACGAGGAATCCGGCCAGCCGGCCGTCGGCATCGTGCGCGAGCCACGAGGTTCCGGTGAAGTGCTGGAACCAGAGCCTCGGCAGGAGCACGTGGATCGCGCGGCCGTTCCACCAGTCATCCACGACGTCGACGACGCGCCCGTAGTCGTCCTCGAGCGGTCGCCGGAAGGTGATCTCGTCCGCCCGGCGAGCCTGCCCGCGGGCACGTGCCGGAGCCGATGGGATGTCCGCGGGGCGCTCGTTCGGAGGGGTCATGGCCGCATCCTATCCGGCCGATCGGCAACGCGGAGGGCCGATCCGCGATGTGGGTGGCCGATCCTCCGTCGCGCCTGCCCTCCCGGCGGGGTCGTCGTCGGATCGGCCGACCGTGCTAGGCTCCCGATCGAATTTTCAGGCACGCCATTCGGAGGTTCAGCCCATCGTGACCCAGCCAGCCGGCACGAGTGCAGCGCTGCTCGGCGAGCTTCGTCCGCCGCCGGCAGGGATGCCGGACGCGAGTCTCGCGCCACCGGTCGTCGCTGAATCTCGCGACCCGTTCGGGGCTCTGCGAATCGTCGATCTGCTCGCGAGGATCCCCCGCGGTCGACCGGTGGCCCTGCGCGCCATCGTCGATCGTTTGAACGCGACGCATCTGGACTGGCTCTTCTCTGAGCGCGTCGTCGCCGACGCGATCCTCCAGCTGCAGGCCAACTGGATCGCCGACTATCGAAACACGACCGGAATCGTCATCGAAGAGGGCGAGATCGGCACGACAATCACGATCGAGGAGTCGGCTCGCGTCGATCCATGGATCCTTCGACAGGCGGCTCGCGAGGCGGCCACGTGTCGTGAGCTGCTGCTCGACTTCAGCCGGCGCGAGCGGCCGAGCGGCGGGGACTGACCGACGCGTCGAGGCCCGGTGCCACGGGTCGAGGCCCGGCGCCACCAGGCTCACGCCCGGCGCCCGGACCCACGCACGGCGCCCGGTATCATCGCGCCGTGACCCCATCCCGACTGCCCGCCAGACGGGCAACATCTCCTCGGCCCGGCATCCGCTGCACTCGGATGCCGGAGCTGGACGATATCGCGCCGATGGACGCCGCCGAGCGACTGCGGGACCTGCCCGGCCTGGCCCTCCTCGAAAGCGCGCGCCCGGGCCGAAATGCTCGGTGGAGTTACCTGACAGCCGACCCGGTCGCGGTCCTTGAGGCGCCGGCGGACGGCGCAGACCCATTCGCGACCGCGCGCCGTGTCCTTGGGCGCCTGGCCGCCGATCCAGTCACCGATCCTGACGCTCCGCGGTTCCTGGGTGGCCTGGTTGGCTACCTCGGCTACGACCTCGGACGTCGCCTGGAGACGCTGCCGGCATTGGCCCTCGCCGACCAGGAGCTGCCCGTGCTCCGCCTGGCGCTCCACGACTGGGTGCTGGCCTGGGACCGCCGAACCGGACACGCCTGGCTGGCGGGGCGTGCCCTCGATGAGCAGATCGCACGCCTTGATCGCCGCCTGGCTCAGGTCAGGCAACAGCTCCTGACGAGGGATCGCGGGGAACGGGGCACGACCGGCGATCCGCCAACAGCATTCGACTTTCGCTCCGGCCTTGGACGACCCGCCTATGAAGCAGGCGTCGAAGTGGTGCGTGATGCCATCGCCCGGGGCGAGATCTATCAGGCCAACCTCACCCGGCGACTCGAGACGCCGTTCCGGGGCGACCCCTGGCCGATCTTCCGCCGCCTCCGCACCGGCGACCCGGCCCTCTTCGCCGCGTTCCTGGACCTCGGGCCGAGCCCGGTGACCGGGGCTCCCCGGGCCATCCTGTCCGCGTCGCCCGAGCCGTTCCTGTCGGTTACGCAGGACGGCCGCGTCGCGACCGATCCGATCAAGGGCACGCGACCGAGGGGTCGTGATCGAGCCGAGGATCGCGCGCTAGCCCGGGAACTCATGCTGTCCGGCAAGGATCGTGCCGAGAACGTGATGATCGTGGATGTCGTGCGCAACGATCTCGGGCGCGTTTGCGTGCCGGGATCCGTGCGCGTGCCACGACTCTGTCGCCTGGAGCGGACCGCCGCGGTTCAGCACCTTGTCTCGACCGTGACGGGCCGGTTGACCGCCGGGATGGACGCGTTCCACCTGCTCGCGGCGTCGTTCCCGGGCGGCAGCATCACGGGCGCGCCGAAGATTCGGGCGATGGAGCTCCTCGAGGGGATGGAGCCGGTCCGGCGCGGGCCGTACACGGGAACTGCGGGCTGGATCGGCGCTGACGGCGCGATGCAGACGAGCATTCTCATTCGAACCCTCGTGGCCGACGGGGCGCGCCTCACGCTCCACGTTGGTGGCGGGATCACCTGGCGGAGCGAACCGGCCGAGGAGTGGGATGAGACCGTCGCGAAGGCACGAGGTCCGCTCTCCGCGATCGGCGGACGCGAGGTGGACGCGTGACGGCGACCGACGCCGGGCAGCCCGCGCACGTCTGGGTAGACGGCCGCATCCTTCCGGCCGAGGGCCCCCACCTGTCGGCGTTCGATCGCGGCTTCCAGCTCGGTGATGGGATCTTCGAGACGCTGCGGGCTCGCGGCGGGCGGGTCGCGGAGCTTCGCGAGCATCTGGTGCGGCTCCAGGGCTCAGCCAAGGGCCTCGACATCAAGCTCCCCGTTGGGACCGGGACACAGATCGCTCGCGGGATCACGAGCCTGCTGGAGATCGAAGGCCTGGCGGGCCCCGAGGACGATGCGTCGATCCGCGTGACCGTCACTCGGGGATCATTCAGCGGACGCGGGCTGCTGCCCCCGGCCGGCGGGATCGTGCCGACGATCGTCATCCAGGCGTGGCCCGTTCTGCCGCCCCCACCCGGGCACCTCGCAGACGGACTGCATCTGGTGGTCAGCTCGATCCGGCGGGACCCGGAGAACCCACTGGTCGCCCTCAAGACCACCAGTCGCGCCGACTACGTCCACGCTCGGCTCGAGGCGCGCCGCGCCGGCGCTGACGACGCGCTGTTCCTCACGCTTGACGGCCATCTTTCCGAGGCGACGTCGGCGAACATCGTCCTCATTCACGGTGACGAGCTTTCGACCCCGGCCCTCGCCTGCGCGATCCTCCCGGGGACCACGCGCAGCTGGGTCCTTGCCTGGGCCCCGGGCGTCGGGCTGACGCCGGTTGAGGACTGGCTGACGACGCGTCAGCTGGCTGAGGCGAGCGAGGCCTTCGTGTGCTCGAGCGTCGCGGGCATCCTGCCGGTCACCCGGTTTGACGGCCGTCCTATCGGTGACGGGCGCCCCGGTCCCTGGACGATGCGGGCCCGGGAGGACCGCGAGGCCTTCATGCGCGGCGACGATTCCAGGTGACTCGGGCCGAGCTCATCGCCCGGACCGGCCAGCTCATCGACGAGGGCGACCGCCTCCAGGCGAACCCATCGATGGATGCGCTGCGAACGTGGCTCCAGCTGTCCGACGAGCTGCTCTCAGCAGCGTGGGGCAGCATGGATCGATACCACCTGTCGTGGCTCCAGGTTGGGCGACCGAAGCAGATCGTGCGTGGCCGGCCGATGTTGCCTGAAGAGTCGGCCATCTATGTCCGCGAAGTGGCCGCCGCGAAGACGGCCGTCCTCAAGATGAGCGTCGACGCGGTTGCACGGCTCAACATGCCATTCGTCGGTGAGACCGACGATCGGGCCGCGCGATGATCGAGCGCGTTCCGGCAGTCGGCGGGACGAGGACCGTCCCGGCGCCGGATCCGTTCGCGCGCGACTACCTGCTCCTCGCCCTGCGCCTCGATCAGCACCGCCCGGGTCTCGTGGATGCGTACTACGGGCCGGCGGATCTCAAGGCTGCCGCGGACATGGAGTCCCTGCGTACCCCCGCGCGGCTCGCGGAGGACGCGGCCGAGCTCCTCGCCCGCCTGCCTGCCGAGGTCGCGGACCCGCAACGACGCGACTTCCTCCGGGCCCAGCTGGTGGCCCTCGAGGCACAGGCCCGCGATGCAGCCGGCGAGGCCATCCCGTACGAGACGCTCCTCGCGCGTTACTTCGATCATGCGATGGCCCGTGTCGACGATTCCGTCTTCGAGACGGCCGCTGAAGAGCTCGAACTGGTCCTGCCCGGCACCGAGCCACTCAACGAACGGCTGGCGGCCTGGGAAGCAGGCCTGACCATCGATTCCGAGCGCGTAGCGGTCGCCGCGGGCCACCTGGCCTCGATCTTCCGGGTTCAGGCCGATCGGCTCTTCGGCCTGCCGGACGGCGAGAGCGCCCGAATCTCCGTGGTTCGACAGCAGCCCTGGAGCGGCTACAACTGGTATGAGGGCGGGCGCCGATCACGGGTCGAGTTGAACCTCGATCTGCCCGTTCGCGTCGGTGACCTGCTGCACGTCGTCGCCCACGAGACCTACCCGGGCCACCATCTCGAGGCCGCCACCAAGGAGGCCCATCTCGTGGACGGTGAGAGTCGTGCCGAGATGACCCTGCTATCGATCAACACGCCCGAGTGCCTCATGCACGAAGGCCTCGCCGACCTCGGCTATCGGTTCGCCGTCCCTGGCTCGGACGAGGCGTCGCTCATCGAGGAGACAATCGGGGTGGCCGGCCTGCCGATCGCAGCCGACCCCGCCGCGGCGCGAGCCGCCGCGGTCAAGCAGAGCCTGGTTGGCCGCGCGCGCCGAGGACTGCGTGGGATCGCCGGGAACGCGGCCCTCATGCGGCACGTGGATGGGCAGTCACGCGCCGTCGTCGTCGACTACCTCGTCAGCGTCGGGCACCGTTCCCGTGAACGAGCCGAGCAGCAGCTCGACTTCATCGAGCACCCACTGTGGCACACGTACGTGTTCGTCTACAGCGAAGGGCTACAGCTCCTCGCCCGGTGGCTCGAGATGGTCCCGGAACCCGAGCGTATCGGCCGGTTTGGACGGCTGCTCCGTGAGGCGCGCTCGCCCTCGTCCATCGTGGCTGACCTGTCGGCGGGTTCTGGGGCCGCCTAGTTGTCGGCTACGCGGAGGCGACGCGGCGCGGGCACGACGCGGCGCGGACGCGAAGCGGTGTCATCGCCGCCACGACGCGGCGCGGACGCGAAGCGGTGTCATCGCCGCCAGCGCACGGGCCCGTTCGCTGCGCCCCAGGCCGCTGCGATCAGCGCGACGACGCCCTGTGCCGGTATGCCGAACCCGAACGTCGTCCACAGATAGCCGATCGGATCCATCACGCCACCCTCGTTGCGGGCGAGAATCCACACGGCCAGCCCGGCCAGGAGGATCATTCCGACCGCGATGCCCATCGCCAGGCGACTGGCGGCCTGCCGCGTGAGGGCTGCTGCGGTACTCACGGGCCGCGGCCCCGAGCCCGGGAGCGTCGCGGATCCCGGGAACGACACCGAGCCCGGGAGCGTCGCCGAGGCGATCATCAGGCCGATGGCTGCGCCCGCAACGCCGCTCACCAGCAGCGTTCCGCCGGTCGTCGCGAGGACGCCAACCAGCAGCGTGAGCACGGCGGCGCCGAGCAGCGCGACGATGAGCGCCACAACCAAGGCGCCGCGCGGGATGCGAGCGTGGACCGCGCCAGCGGCCGGATCGGGCATGTGGCCATCGTACGGGAGCGGCCGGTCCCCGACACACGGTGCATCGGCGCGCTAGACTTCCGGCTCGTGAGTCACCCATCGCTCGGCTTGCCGCCCCGCGACCTGACCGCCGGCCATCCGGTCGACGCGGCAGCGATTCGAACGGCCGCCCCCAGGCTTGCCGCGCGAGCGCTCGAGCGCGCCATTGACGAGGATCCAACGTTCCGCGGTCGTTATGGCGACATCGCGCTTCGCGAGCTGCTGGCGGACACGGAGGCCCTGGCCGATCAATTGGCGACGGCCGTGGCCAGCGCGGACCCCGCGGTCATGGGGAGCTTCGCCGAGCACCTGGCTCCTCGTTATCGGAAGCGAAGCGTGCCCCTGGACGATGTGATCCTTCTGTGCGAAGGCCTCCGCGTCGGGGCGGCGACTGTCGTCGCCCCCGATGCGAACGCGGCGGTTGACGCCGCCGTGGAAGCGGCCGTCGCCGCGCTCAAGTGGCACCGCCGCCTCGCGGGTGACGCCCGCAAGCGCAATGCATTCATTGCCTTCATCTACAAGGGCGCCTGATATGACGATCAAGTGGGTGCAGCAGGACCCCCTCGTCATGAACGGCGAGCCGTTCTGCTACGGGTCCCGGCTGACCGTCCGCCAACTCCTCGAACTGCGTCGAAACGGCTACGGATACACGGAGCTGATCAAGGATCACCCGGAGCTCAAGCGCATGGGGATCGCGGCTGCGTACACGTACGCGGCGACGCATCGGGATCGTTACGCGGAATTCTTCGAGCCGGACGGGTCGCTCAGTGGCCCGGGCTACACCGACGCGGAGGCGGCGGGCCTGCCAGAACAGTACCGCGTCGCCGGTATCGTGGTGAAGCCCACCGCCTGATCTCGGGGCGTCCGTCGGCGGCGGCACGACCCAAGCCGCCGTGACCCAAGCCGCCGTGACCCAAGCCGCCGTGACCTCGGCCGCCGTGACCTCGGCCGCCGTGACCCAAGCCGCCGCACTGACCTCGGCCGCCAGATTCTTGCGCCAAGCGCAAACGGGTGGACGCGCGTTGCGTGTGGCGCGAACGACTCTGCGCTGAGGGCCGATTCGATTCGCGCTGCGGGCCGCCTCGACCGTTCCTTGGCGCCGTGCGCAACGAATCTCCCGAACTGGGCTCGGAACGGCCCCATCTGGCCGTCCTGACCCGAACGTTGCGTCTCACGTCATGGACTGACGTGGCCAGCTTGTTACAAAGGCGACGTGCACGAGTCGTTTGCGCTGGACGCAAACTGCGCGGCCCGCAAGGGCCACCACGGCGACCAGCTCGCGGCCCGCCGGAACCCGACGGCGGGCACTCGGACGATCTGGTGGTACGCTCAGCGCTTAGTAGGGAGCGCCCCACCCCGCCATGACTGACGCTATCGATACCAAGACCACCGCGCCGGCCAC
>JAQBHC010000129.1:0-5420 GCA_032128175.1 Chloroflexota bacterium
GCGGATGCCGTTCGCGATCGGCGCCATCTCCGTCGACAACGGCTCCGAGTTCATGGCCGAGTTCGAACAGGCCTGCGCGGCCCGGGGGATCGCCCTCCTCACCCTGCCCCCGCGCAGCCCCAAGCTCAACGGCAGCGTCGAGCGGGCCAACCGGACCCATACCGAGGAGTTCTACGAGGTCACCGACGCTGAGGCCACCCTCGCCGACCTCCGCCCGGCCCTGCTCGAGTGGGAGACGGTGTACAACACCATCCGACCCCACCAGGCCCTGGGCTATCTCACCCCGGCCGAATACCTCGCCTCCGTCGGCATCGATGTGTAACGGACGTACTGGACGAGTACAGCGTCTCGCCGTCGCGCCGGGGTAGTGCTACGCTTCTCCCGACCGCTTTCGGCGGTTCCCCGCGTAGTCGCGAAGCCGGTGTAACTCCGGCACAGTCCCGCTACGGTGATCGTCGCCTCGGCGACGTAAGTCCGGTCGCCGACACACGGTGGATGCACGACCTTCGAGAGAAAGGCAGGCTCCACTCCCAATGCCCACCCAAACCGCGATGACTGCGGCGCGCCTTCGCGCGCTCCCGCTTGCTCTGGTGATCGTGCTTGCCGCGTGCGTCGGCGCCACGGCTACCCAGGGTCCTGCGGCGGTACCCACGCCGACCGCCGCAGCCAGCGCTGCTCCGACGACGACTCCGCCGCCCCCGGAATTTCCGGTCACCATCACAGACGATGAGGGCGCGGCCCTGGCGCTCGCCGCGGAACCGCAGCGGATCATCTCCCTCACGCCGGCGGCCACCGAGATCCTGTTCGCCATCGGGGCAGGAGATCGCGTCGTGGCCAAGGTCGAGGACATCGCCCCGTACCCGCCTGAGGCCGATGGCCTGCCCGTCGTGGCCACCTACCAGGGCGTGGACATCGAGCAGATCGTCGCCCTGCGGGCGGACCTCGTGATCGCCGGGGGCCTCGGATTCACGCCGCCCGCGGCGGTCGCCCAGCTACGGAGCCTGGAAATCCCGGTGATCGTGCTGTATGCCGAATCGATCGAGGAAGCCCTCGCGGGGATCGAAACCATCGGGCGCGCCAGCGGCGAGCTCGAGAACGCCAAGCGCCTTGTTGCGAGCATGCGCAGCGAGATCGATCGTCTCGCCGGGCTGACCCAGAATCTCGAGCACCCGAAGACGTTCTACGAGATCGATGCGACGTCCGACATCTACACGGTGCCGGCCGGGTCGCTGTACGAGGAACTCCTGACACTGGCCGGGGCCGACCCGATAACGACGGATTCGAGTTACCAGATCTCGCTCGAGGAACTGATCGTGGCGAACCCTACGGTGATCCTGTTGGGCGACGGTGGCTACACGACGCCCGAGGATGTGCGCAACCGACCGAACTGGTCGGGAATCCAGGCCGTCGAGGACGGAACGATCATTCCGGTTGACGACACCCTGATCACGCGACCGGGACCGCGCCTGGTCGATGGCCTGCGGGCCCTGATCGCGGCGCTCCACCCGGAGGTTCAGCTCTGACCGGGCACGCTCGCCTCGGGGTTCTCGCCCCTCGCCCAATGCCCGGACTCAGGGCGGCATTCGCTCGTCGGCCGCTGGTCGTCGCGGTGATCGGGCTGGCTCTGCTCGCGGTCGCGCTGGTGGCCGGGATCGGGGCCGGATCGGTCGCAATCGCGCCGTTGGACACGCTTGGGATCCTCGCCCGGCGCGTGCTCGGCCTGAACGTGGCGCCCACCTGGAGTACGGCCGCAGAAACGATCGTGATGGATCTCCGCCTGCCACGAGTCCTGACGGCCATGGTCGTGGGGGGTGGGCTGGCGGTCGCCGGCGCCGCGTTCCAGGGCCTGCTCCGGAACCCGCTCGCGGACCCGTACGTGCTGGGCACGGCATCCGGCGCCGCGCTCGGCGCGTCGGTCGCGGTCCTCATCCCCGTTCGGACGCTGATCCTCCAGTTCGGCCTTCTCCACGCCCTCGCGTTCCTCGGTGCGCTCGGCGCGGTGCTGGTCGTCTATCGCCTGTCACGCGTCGGCTCGACCGCCCCGATGACGAGTCTCCTCCTCACCGGGTACGCCGTCAGTTCGCTCCTCGCGGCCGGTCTGGCGATGGCCATGTACCTGTCCGGGACGGGACTTCGCCAGATCTTCGCCTACCTGCTCGGTGGCTTTGATGCAGCGTCATGGGGTCGGCTCGCCGTGGCGGCGCCGCTCATCCTGGGAGCGAGCCTGGTGATCCTTCTGCGCGCCAGGTCCCTGAACGGGATGCTGCTGGGCGAGGAGGCCGCGGCCCATCTTGGAGTCGATGTCCGGAGGGAACGCGCCGTCCTCCTCACGGTTGCCTCGCTGGCGACGGCCGCGTCGGTCGCGATTTCGGGCCTGATTGGCTTCGTCGGGCTGGTCGCGCCCCACGTCGTCAGGCTCCTGGTCGGGCCGAATGCCCGCCTCGTGCTACCTCTGGCCGCGCTGCTCGGGGCGAGCCTCATGGTGGGGGCGGACCTGATCGCCCGATTGCTCGGCGAGATCCCTGTGGGCGTGGTGACCGCCGTCGTCGGGGCACCGTTCTTCCTGGCGCTTCTCCGCCGGGCCCACGCCGGGTACGAGCTGTGATCCGGATCGAAGGCGTCACTGCGATCTACCGTGAGCGGGCGGCCCTGCGCGACATCTCGCTTCACGTCGAGGCCGGTGAGCGAGTCGCCATCATCGGGCCCAATGGGGCGGGGAAGTCGACCCTGTTGCGGGTTGTCGCCGGCCTCCTCAAGCCAGCCACCGGGACCGTCGAACTCGACGGGGAGCGGATCGATCGTATCGGGAGACGGGCCGTGGCGCGCCGCCTTGCGGTCGTCCCGCAGTTGCCCGTCCTGCCGTTCGCTACGACCGTGGAGGAAGTGGTGGCCCTCGGACGCCTGCCCCATGAACACCCCATCCGCGGCATGCGTCCGGGGGACCGCGCGGCCGTTGCGGCGGCGATCGAGCGGGTCGGTGTTGGACACCTCCTCGGCCGGGATGCTCGCGAACTCTCGCTCGGCGAACGGCAGTTGGTGCTCCTGGCGATGGCCGTCGCGCAGGCCGCCCCGGTCCTGGTACTCGACGAACCGACCGTGCACCTCGACCTGCGTCACCAGGTGGAAGTCATGGAGCTGGTCGGCGACCTCAATACCCGCGATGGGACGACGATCCTGGCCGTGCTCCACGACCTCGGACTTGCCGCGCACTTCTTCCCGCGCCTGATCCTGCTGGATCGGGGTCGGATCGTCGCTGACGGGTCCCCGGCCGACGTGCTCAGCCCCGACCGGATCAGCGAGGTCTTCGGCGTGGACCCATCGTTCGTGCGCCTGCGGGCCTGACCGCGTGAGCCCATCTCGCCGGGTTTCAAAGCCGGATCTCCGTCTGGGACGCGGCAGGGGCTCGTGCTACGCTCCCATCGTGACTCGAGCGCGCACCGCGCACCGCCTGCCTCGACCGCTCCCCCCTGTCGCCCGGCTGATGCTGGCGTTGGTGGTTGCTGGCTGTGGCGGAAACACCACGTCCACGATCGCACCCGGGCAGGGGACGCCGTCCGCGGGTGCGGGCGAGTCGGCCGGCTCTTCGGCCGCGCCCAGCGTGACCCAGTCCCCCGACGCAACGCCGGGCGATAGCGCGCCCGGAGGGTCACCTTCGGCAGCGACTGGGTCGCCCTCGCCGTCCACGGGCGCGGCGGCTTGCAGCGGCAGTGAAGCGAACCGCGAATTCTTCAAGCAGGCAGCCAGTGCGATGGCCTGGCCCGTCTACTGCGCCGTCCTGCCGGACGGCTGGTTTCTCGAGACCGGCACGTACCGTCTCGCCAATGGCGGACGCCTGGACGTGACCTACCGAGGTCCCGGTGATGCACACGTGGCGATGTCTGAGGGGAACGTGTGCGATTCCGTCGGTACCGACGTCGACGTCTGCGCACCGCGAGACACCGTCATCGGCCCGATCGCCCTGGGAGACAAGACGGGGGAGCTAGGGCGGCTCGCCAACGGCCTGGTGCTCGATGTCGACCGCGGAGCGAACCCGTCCTGGCGTGTCACCGGCCTGGGGATCTCCGAAGCCGATTTCGTGGCCTGGTGTGCCGCTCTGCTGCGGGTTGCCGCCGCCGGCTGACCCAAGCCCGCCGACACCCGGCCCTTGGATCCCGCGGATACGGACCGGCGCGCGGCCGGGCATGATGCGTGAATGCGGATCGCCGAATTCGAGCTGGAGCGGTATTTCGCGCGCTGGGAGTTCGCGGTCCGTCATGTCCTGTGTGCCAGCGATGTCGAGGGCTGGTTCATGTCGGAACTCCTGGACCATGCCGATGACGAGACCGCTGCGCTCTGGCGCGACCTGCGCCTCGGCTACCCGGAGGCGCCCGGGCACCCGCTCCTGCGCCGCGAAATCGCCACCCTGTACGACACGGCGGACGCGGCTGACGTCCTGGTCGTGTCCGGCGCTGGGGAGGGGATCTTCGCCCTCGTCAATGTCCTCCTCGGCCCGGGTGATCACGCGATCGTCACGTGGCCCGGCTACCAGAGCCTGTATGAGGTGGCGAGAGCCAGTGGCGCGGACGTCACGCTCCACGAGCTTCGCGAGGATGCCGGCTGGGGAATCGATGCCGAGGCGTTGCGAGGTCAGGTGACGCCGCAGACGCGGCTGATCGTGATCAACGCCCCGCACAATCCGACCGGGATGCTCCCGGATCGCGCGACGTTCGACGCCGTCGTGGCGATCGCAGCCGAGGCCGGCGCGTACCTGCTCGTTGACGAGGTCTACCGCTACCTCGAATTCGATGAGGCGGATCGGCTCCCGGCCGGCATTGACGCCGGCCCGCACGTGATTTCGCTCGGCGTGATGTCGAAGTCATTGGCGATGGCCGGGCTGCGGATCGGCTGGCTCGCGTCGCGCGATCGGGATCTGCTGGCGCGGGTCGAGGCTTTCAAGGACTACACCACGATCTGCGCGTCCGCGCCGTCGGAGATCCTGGCGCTGATCGGATTACGAGCGCGAGATGTCGTGCTCGGGCGCTCGAGGGAACTTGTGGCGCGCAACATGTCGACGCTGGACGGTCTGTTCGAGCGATGGTCCGGCACGCTCTCCTGGGTGCGCCCGCGCGGAGGCTCCATCGGCTTCCCGCGGCTCCGCGCCGACCTCGACAGCGATCAATTCTCGGCGGAGTTGGTCGAAGCCGAGGGCGTGCTGCTCCTTCCGGGATCTCGCTTCGGCCACCCCGGCAACCACTTCCGGATCGGCTTCGGGCGGACGGACCTGGACCAGGCAGTCGCTGGCCTCGAGCGGTACCTGGTACGCGTCGCGGGCTGAGTCGCGTGGCGCAGGCTGAGCCCCGTGGCGCCGAGCGCCCGCTGCGTGTCCAGGCGCCACGCTGCGTGGCGACCAGATTCGGCCCAACCTTGTTCAGGAGTCAATA
>JAQBHC010000130.1:0-6083 GCA_032128175.1 Chloroflexota bacterium
CCTGACCATGGCCGTCGGCTCGTCCAACGATTTCGATCTGGTCGTCCTGGGAGCCGGGACGGGCGGCTACTCGGCTGCCTTTCGAGCTGGTCAACTCGGGCTTCGCGTAGCGCTCGTCGACGAGGGCAAGATCGGCGGGACCTGCCTCCATCGCGGCTGTATTCCGACCAAGGCGCTCCTCGAATCGGCCGCCTTCACGGAACGACTGAACCACGCCAAGGATTTCGGGCTCGATCTGCCCGGCGCCGCAGTCATCGACTACGCGCGCATGGCCGCGCGGCGCGACCAGGTCGTCAAGCGGATGTGGACCGGGCTGAAGACGCTCGTGGACAAGAACAAGGTCGCCTGGATCCAGGGCCGCGGGCGCCTGGAAGGGCCGACCACGGTGCGGGTCCAGATGCACGGCGAGGATGGGACGCCCGGCGCTGGCGGCGAACGGGTGCTCCAGGGAACGGACGTCATCCTGGCCACGGGCTCCCGGGTCAAGTCGCTGCCCGGTCTCGAGCCGGACGGAACGCGGATCGTGACCTCGGACGACGTACTCGTTGCCGGCTCGCTCCCGAAGGACGTGATCATCATCGGCGCCGGCGCCGTCGGCGTTGAGTTCGCCTCGATGTACCACGACCTCGGCGTGGCGGTGACCCTGCTTGAATACCTTCCGGCGATCGTTCCGGCCGAGGATCGCGAGGTCAGCCAGTTGCTGGAGCGGAGCCTTACCCGCCGCGGAGTGACGGTCATGACCAGCGCCCGGTTCGATGCGAAGTCGGTCAAGACATCCAAGTCCGGTGTCAAGCTGACGGTCGGACCGGACGGCAAGGAGCCCCCCGAGATCGCCGCCGAGATGCTCCTCGTCGCCACGGGCCGTGCCCCCAACGTCGAGGACGTCGGGCTTGAAACCACGAAGGCCGAACTCGATCGCGGTTTCGTCAAGGTAGACGGTCGGATGCGCACGAAGCAGCCGCACCTGTACGCGATCGGCGATGTCGTCGGCGGGCTCCTCCTGGCGCACACCGCCGCGCACGAGGGCCTCGTGGCGGCCCATGTCATCGCTGGCGACAAGGACGTCCACCCGATCGACTACCTGCGCCAGCCGCGAGCGACCTACTGCCGCCCGGAGATCGCCTCGATCGGTCTCACCGAACAGCAGTGTCAGGAACAGGACATCCCCTACAAGGTCGGCAAGGTGCCGTTCCAGGCGATCGCCAAGGCGCTCATCGGCGGGGAGTACGAGGGCTTCGCCAAGGTGATCGGTCACCGGGACACGGATGACACGCTGGGGATCCACATCGTCGGGCCGCACGCCACCGACCTCATTGCCGAGGCATCGCTGGCGTTCCAGCTCGACGCCACACCGTGGGAGATCGGGGCGGCGACGCACGCCCATCCAACGCTCTCCGAGATCATCGGCGAGGCGGCCATGGCCGTCGACGGCCGGTCGATCAACTTCTGAGCGGGGACGCGCGGACCCGATGGCCGTGACGCGAAAGGGTCAATCGAAGCTCGCGGCGTCGGTCGGCCTCACCGACAGCGACCTGCTCGACATGTACCAGACCGTCGCTCTTGCGCGTGCGGTCGATGAGCGCATGTGGATTCTCAATCGCGCGGGACGAATCCCATTCGTGATCAGCGGACAGGGCCACGAGGGAGCTCAGGTCGGTCTGGCGTGGCCACTCGAACGGAAGAAGGACTGGATCGCCCCGTTCTATCGGTCGATCGCGACCTGTCTCGCCTTCGGGATGACGGCTCAGGACATCCTGATGGCCCAGTACGCGAAGGCCAGCGACCCATCATCCGGTGGCCGGCAGATGCCCGGACATTACGGAAACGCCGAGAACAACCTGCTGTCGCTCTCGTCGCCCGTCGCGACGCAGATGCTCCACGCCGTCGGGATCGCTCTCGCCTCCAAGATCCGCAAGACCGGCCAGGTTGCCATGACCTCGATGGGTGAAGGCAGCTCGAATCAGGGCGATGTCCACGAGGGCCTGAATTTCGCCGCCATCCACAAGCTCCCGTTCATCCTCGTGATCGAGAACAACGGCTACGCGATCAGCGTGCCGAGTTCGAAACAGCTGGCCGTTGAGCACGTTGCCGATCGCGCGGCGGGCTACGGAATCCCCGGAGTAGTCGTGGACGGGTCGGACGTCCTGGCCTGCTACCGGGTCGCCAAGGAAGCCGTCGATCGTGCGCGCCGCGGCGACGGCCCGACGTTGATCGAGGCCAAGGTCATCCGGCTCACGGCCCATTCTTCGGACGACCAGCAGACGAAGTACCGGCCGGAACAGGAGCTGGCCGGGCTGAAGGCGCAGGACGCGCTGCCGCACTTCCGATCCGAGCTGGTCGATGCGGGCGTGCTGACCGAGGAAATCGAAGCGCGCATTGCGGGCGAGATCAAGGCGGAGGTCCATGCGGCCACGGAGCATGCGGAATCGGAGCCGGACCCGGATCCATCCACTGCCATGCGCTGGGTCTACGCCGAGGACTGGCCATCGGAGGAGCCGCCCCCCTGGGGGCTGGGCACTGGCGCGTCGAGCCATGACCACGGCCTCGACGAAAAGGGCGGACGCTGATGGCGCTCAAGACCTTCATCGAGGCGATCCGCGAGACGCTCGCCGAGGAGATGCGTCTCGATCCAAGCGTGATCCTTCTGGGCGAGGATGTCGGCAAGAAGGGAGGCGTCTTCCTGGCCACCGATGGCCTGTGGGCCGAATTCGGTGACGACCGGGTCATCGACACGCCCTTGTCCGAATCGATGATTGTTGGGGCATCCATCGGCGCATCGATGAATGGCCTTCGGCCGGTCGCCGAGATCCAGTTCGCCGACTTCATCTTCCCGGCCTTCAATCAGATCCTGTCCGAGGCCGCGCGGATGCGCTATCGCTCGAATAATGGATTCGGCGTCCCCATGACCATCCGCGCCCCGTATGGCGGCGGCGTCCACGGCGCGCTCTATCACTCGCAGTCCGTTGAGGCGTTCTTCGCGCATATCCCGGGCCTCAAGATCGTGATCCCATCCACGCCCTATGACGCCAAGGGTCTGTTGCGCTCGTCGATCCGCGACAACGATCCGGTGCTGTTCTTCGAGCACAAGAAGATGTACCGCTCGGTCCGCGGGGACGTGCCGGACACGGACTACACGATCCCGCTGGGCCGCGCTGCCGTCACCCGCGAAGGCTCGCAGGTCACCGTGATCGCCTATGGCCTGATGGCCCATTACGCGTTGGAGGCGGCCGATGTTGTGATGGATGAGGGGGTCAGCGTCGAGGTCGTGGACCTCCGGACCCTGCGCCCGCTCGACAAGGAGACGGTCCTGACATCGGTCCGGAAGACCGGCAAGTGTCTGGTCGTCTATGAGGACAATCGGTTCGGTGGGTACGGCGCGGAGGTCGCCGCAATGGTCTCCGAGGAGGCGTTCGACTACCTGGACGGCCCCGTCACGCGCATTGCCGGCCCGGACGTCCCGGCTGTGCCCTACAACCACGTCCTCGAGGACTGGTTCATGGTCAATCCGGAGAAGATCGCGGACGCGATCCGGAAACTGGCTGCGTACTAGGCCCGTGGCAGGAAAGCCCGATTTCGAGGCCGTATTCCAGCGGCTTCGCGGCATCCTCGAGCCGTTCGGGTCGCGCATGCATGTCGTCGCCGACCACGCGAAGGCGTATGCCGTCGACCTGGCGCCACCGGCCGAGCGCAATCCCACGACGCGGTTCGGCGGCGTGCGCGTCGGCAGCCGCTACGTCAGTTACTACCTGATGCCGATCTACGTCCAGCCGTCGCTCCTGGAAGGTCTCTCACCGGCCCTGAAGCGCCGGATGCAGGGCAAGTCGTGCTTCAACTTCACGGCTGTTGACGAAGGACTTCTCGAGGAGCTGGACGAGCTGACCCGGCGCAGTTACGAGCAGACCGGCGGCAATCCCCATTGGGGCGTTGCCCGACGCGAGGAGCACCGGATGGCCTATCGCAAGTCGATGTCGGTGGCTCGGTCGCGCTGATCGGCGCCCCTCCCCGGCACGCGCATCCGCGCGGGATGCGCGACACTAGGCGGCAGACCGGCATGGCGCTCTGCGCGTCGCGCCGCACGGAGGGTTCAACTCAGTGGCTAAGGTGACGATGCCCCAGCTCGGCGAGAGCGTGGCCGAGGGCACGATCGGCAAGTGGCTCAAGAAGCCGGGCGACCATGTCGCCAAGTACGAGCCGCTGCTTGAGGTCATCACGGACAAGGTCAATGCCGAGGTCCCGTCGCCGTACGAGGGCATCCTGAAGGAGATTCTCGCCGAGGAAGGGGCCACCGTCCCGAACAACGCCGAGATCGCGATCATCGACGAAGCTGGCTCCGCCGATGCCCCGGCGACAACGGCTGCCGCTGCAACAGCCCCGACCGCTGCGACCACAGCCGCGGCGCCAGCTGCCGAACCCGCGCCGGAACCTGCCGCGGCGCCCGAACCCGCGCCCGAACCCGAGGCGGCGCCCCCGCCCACGCCTGCACCAGAGCTCGCGACGGGCCCCGCCGGCTCCGATGAACGAGCCCCGCACGAGATGCCGGGGAATTCCGACGCCCGCATGACACCCGCGGTCCGGCGCCTCCTTCGTGAGCATGGACTCCAGGCGGCGATGCTGGTCGGAACCGGCGGCGGCGGTCGACTGACGCGCGAAGACGTGACCGACTTCGTCGAATCGCAGCGGACCGGCAAGCCAGTCGGCAAGCAGGATGCTGCGGGCGGGGCCGCTGTCGCCCCGACCGCTGTCGCCCCGACCATCAACGTGCCACAGCCGACGCAGGCGGCGCCAGCGGCCGGAGCGCCCGCGAAGGTTCCAGCGGCACCCACGTCCTCCGCGGCCTCCGCGATCGTCTTCCCCGCCGGGGCGGACGAGGTCCTCGTGCCGATGACCCAGATGCGCAAGGGCATCGCAGCGCAGATGACCCGCGCCCTCCTCGTCCCGCACGCCTACGTGCAGATGGAGGTGGACGTCTCGAATCTCGTCCGATTCCGTGATCGGAACAAGAAGGATTACCAGGCCCGCGAGGGGATCTCGCTCAGTTTCGTGCCGTTCGTGGTGAAGGCCTCGGCCGAGGCGCTCCGTCGCAGCCCTACCTTCAATGCCCACTGGACCGAGCAGGGGCTGATGGCCAAGCGCCGGATCAACGTCGGCATCGCGGTCGCCGTCGATGGCGGTCTCATCGTGCCGGTGATCCGCGACGTCGACCAGCTGTCGATCTCGGGCCTCAACCACGCCATCGCGGCCGTCTCCGAGCGATCACGCACCGGCAAGCTCAAGATCGACGACTTCGGGGGTGGCACGTTCACGGTGGACAACACCGGCTGGCTCGGAACGAACATGGTCATGCCGATCATGAACGTGCCCGAGGTCGGAATCGTGACCATGGATCGGATCACGAAACGCCCGGTCGTCGTTGAGACACCCGAGGGTGACGTGATCGCGATCCGCAGCGTCATGAACATGGTCCTCGGCGTCGATCATCGCGCGAACGACGGCGCGGGTGGGGCGGCGCTCCTTCGAGACATCAAGGCCTGGATCGAGGCCGTCGGTCCGGACACCGCGATCTACTAGGCCGTGACCCGCGATCTCCCGATGTTCGAGGCCCCAGGAACGGGGCACGGCCACGCGTCGGCGGAGCAGATTTCGATCGCCATGGGTGGCGGCGGACTCATCGGCCTCACGGCCGCCGACGGTTCCGCGGCCCTGCGCCGGCACCCCGACTGGATCAAGGCACGGATGCCCTCGGGTGAGAACTACCAGGATCTGAAGCGCCTGCTCCGCGGCCTGAATCTGAACACGGTCTGCGAGGAGGCGCACTGCCCCAACATCGGGGATTGCTGGGACCAGCTGACCGCCACGATCATGAACCTCGGCTACAACTGCACCCGAGCGAGCGGCTTCTGCAATATCAAGACGGGCAAGCCCACCTGGTTCGATGACGACGAGCCGCGCCGGGTCGCCGACGCCCTCGAGGGTCTCGGCCTGGAGCATGTCGTCGTGACTTCTGTCGCCCGCGATGATCTGCCTGATGGCGGCGCCAGCGCCTTCGCGGCGACGATTCGGCAGCTCCGCGACCGTATTCCCGG
>JAQBHC010000131.1:0-5938 GCA_032128175.1 Chloroflexota bacterium
GCCGCCGACGTCGGCGATGCCGCCGAGATCTGGGCGCCGATCCTGGCTCCGAGCACCGCCCTGGACCACCTGGATCCCGGAACGCTGCTGGTCCTCGACGAGCCCGGAGACCTCGCCGACGCGGCCGAGTTCCTGTGGCGCCAGGCCGATGAGCGGCGTGGCGAGCTCGTCGAATCGGGCGATCTCCCGCCCAGTTGGCCCGAGACATTGCTCGGGCGCCGGGCCTGGAAAGCGCGCCTCCTTGCCGCCCGGACCCTCGAATTGACCTGGGAATCCGAGGCCTCCGCGGACTCGACCATGGCGGGCGGTGGCCGGTCGTCTGGCGACGCCTTCGGCTGGACCGAGCCGACCTTGCCGACCGGCCGGGCCGCGCAGCTCGGGGCCGCTGTGGAGCGCTGGCGAGCCGATGATTCGAGCACACCACCACGCATCGTCATTGCCTCGGACCAGGCGCCCCGCCTGTCCGAGTTGCTCGCGGAGGCCGGACATGCCGTGGGTCTGACGGCCGCGGTTGCCAGCCCGCCCCCGCCGGGCGCGGTCGTGCTCGTGGAACGGAGCCTGAACGGCGGATTCGCGGGCGGTCCCGACGGTCTCGTGTTCGTCACCGACCGCGAGCTGTTCGGCAACGTCCGCGTTCGGCGGCCCAAGGCGATGCGCCGCGTGGTGCCCCGGGACATCCTCGAGCGCCTGTTGCCGGGAGACCTCGTCGTCCACATCGACCACGGCGTCGCCCGCTACGAGCAGATGCTTCGACGGAGTGCCGGCGAGGGTGACGAGCGCGACTACCTCGAGATCAGTTTTGCGTCCGGCGACCGGATCTTCGTCCCGGTCGAGCAGATCGCCAGGGTCACCCGCTATTCCGGTGGCGAGCGCCCGCAACTCAGCAAGCTCGGCGGCACGGAGTGGCTGCGCACCAAGCAGCGCGTTCGAAAAGCCGTCGCTGATCTTGCCGAGGAGCTCCTCAAGCTGTACGCGTCGCGGGAGCGTGCCCTCGGCCATGCCTATGCCGGAGACACACCCTGGCAGGCCGAGATGGAGGCCTCGTTCCCATACGAGGAGACCGTGGACCAGCTGCGCGCCGTCCTTGAGATGAAGCACGACATGGAGGCGGGCCGTCCGATGGACCGGCTGGTGGTCGGGGACGTCGGCTACGGCAAGACCGAGGTGGCCCTCCGCGGTGCATTCAAGGCAACGCAGGACGGCAAGCAGGTCGCCGTTCTCGTCCCGACCACGGTTCTCGCGGCGCAGCACCACGAGACGTTCCGGGCCCGTTTCGCGGCGTTTCCGATCGGCGTCGGGATCCTGTCCCGGTTCGTGCCGCCGAAGGAGCAGGTGCGGACGCTCGCGGGACTCGCGGATGGGTCGGTCGACATCGTCATTGGCACCCACCGTTTGCTCTCGAAGGACGTGCGCTTCCGCGATCTGGGCCTGCTCGTCGTCGATGAGGAGCAGCGCTTCGGCGTGGCGGCGAAGGAGCGACTCAAGCAGATTCGGCGCGAAGTGGACGTCCTGACACTCTCGGCCACGCCGATCCCGCGAACGCTCAACCTGGCCCTGGCGGGGATCCGCGACATGAGCGTCATCGAGACACCGCCGGAGGACCGCCTGCCGATCCAGACGCGCGTGGCCGAGGCATCAGCCGGACTCGTCCGCGACGCGATCCTGCGTGAGCTGGATCGTGGCGGACAGGTGTTCTACGTCCATAACCGGGTCGAGACGATCGAGGCTCAGGCTGAGCAGCTTCGGCGCCTGCTGCCGGACGTACGCATCGTGGTCGGGCATGGGCAGATGCCGGAAGGCCAGCTGGAGCGGGTCATGCTCACCTTCGCGAGCGGCGCCGCGGACATCCTGATGTGCACCACGATCATCGAATCGGGACTCGACATTCCCAACGCCAATACGATCATCATCGATCGGGCCGATGCCCTCGGGCTCGCCCAGCTCTACCAGCTGCGCGGTCGGGTCGGACGCAGTTCGCGGCGCGCCTACGCCTACCTGCTCTATCGGCGGCGCGAGCGGATGAGCGAGGACGCCCGAAAGCGGCTGCAGGCCATCTTCAATGCGTCTGAGCTGGGCGCCGGTTTCCAGATCGCGCTTTCGGACCTCGAGATCCGGGGGGCCGGGAACATTCTGGGTGGCGAGCAGTCCGGCCACATGCGGCCGTCGGCTTCGACCTCTACTCGCGGATGCTGGCCGAGGCGGTCGAAGAGGGAAAGGCGACGCGCGAGGGCCGGACGCCGGTCCTCGAGGCACCGTCCGCGGTGGTCGACCTGCCGCTTGAGGCCCACCTCCCCGACGACTACATCCCGGACGAGGCCCAGAAGCTCGAGCTCTACCGCCGCCTCGCCCGAGCCCGAACAGCGGGCCATATCGCAGCCTTCCGGCAAGAGCTGACGGACCGCTTCGGCCCCTTGCCCAGACCCGTGCTTCGGCTGATCGAAGTGG
Source organism: Chloroflexota bacterium (assembly GCA_032128175.1). Classification (GTDB taxonomy): domain Bacteria; phylum Chloroflexota; class Limnocylindria; order Limnocylindrales; family CSP1-4; genus UBA5189. The sequence continues at coordinate 2,446 of JAQBHC010000131.1, forward strand.
CGGAGTTGCGACTGGCGGCCGAGGGCGCCGGCATTTCCTCGATCTCCCGCGAGGACGGACAGTTGGTGGTTCGATTCAGCTCCGGCCTGTCACGCGACACGGCCATGCGGCTCCTCGGGCCCGGGGCCCTCCCGGGCGTACGAGCGGCAGATGTGGCCTTTGCGTCGAACCAGGTTCGGATCCGGTTGTCGCGTGACCCCGGCAAGGCCTGGGGCCTGACGCAGGCTGTGGTGGCACGGCTATCGACCCCGCCCTCGGCGGCCATCTGAAACGGCCGTGTAGGCTTGGCCGCACGCGTCGACACAAATCTGCCAATAGCTCGAGGTGAGTTGATGTCCGAACAATCGAACGAAGAGGTCGTTCGCTCTTACCTCCGTGCGATGGAAGAGGGCGATTCCGACGGCCAGGGCCCACTCCGCCACAGCGACTGGCAGGCGGAGTGGCCGCAATCCAGCGAGCGTGTTCGCGGTCACGCCAACATGCACGCGATCATGGAGAACTACCCCGGCGGTATGCCGGAGGTCCACGCCGGGCGTCTAGTCGGCAGTGAGGATCGCTGGGTTGTGACGCCCGTGTATTCGATCCAGCGAGTCGTCGGGAGTGGCGATGCTTGGTGGGTTGACGGGACCATCACCTACCCGGGTGGGGCAACCTGGTTCTATGCCGGGCTCTTCGAGCTTCGCGACGGGAAGATCTACCGCGAGACTGGCTATTTCGGCGAGCCGTTCGAGGCGCCCGAATGGCGCCGAGGCTACGTTGAGCTGATGGAAGGGAGCGCCCCGCGATGACGTCCCGGCCGCCCGATCCGTGGGAGTGGCCCGACACGCTCGATGGTCCGATCGCTGCGCCCGACCACCATCGCGTGTTGTTCGAGAACGATCGAGTCCGGGTCCTTGAGACCAGGATCAAGGCTGGCGACCGCGCGCCTCTCCATACCCACCGAGCCCCGACCGTGATGTACGTGATGTCAGGTAGCGCGTTCACCCGCCGCGACGAGCACGGTACGGTGATGCTCGATACCCGGGCGACAGACCCGCCGTTTGTGATGCCCCCGGTCATGTGGTCCGATTTCAACCCGGCCCACACGCTGGAGAACACGGGCCCCGAGGATCTCCGGGTGATCGGCGTCGAGTTGAAGGACTGATCAACCGCAGATCGCAGCGACCCCGACTGCATCGGGGAGCCTCCGGCATACTCGGCACGTGAGCCCGCCCGACCCTGATTCGATCGCGGCGCGCCGACCGGACTCCTTGTGGACCAAGGATCGACGCCCCCTGACGCTCGGGCTGGTACTGACGATCACACTGGTCGCAGCCGAGGCGCTTGCCGTGTCGACCGCGATGCCGATCGTGGCACGCGACCTCGGCGGCCTCGAGCTCTACGGCTGGGCCTTCTCCGCGTTCTTCCTCGGATCCCTGATCGGAATCGCCATCGTCGGTGGACTCATCGATGAGCGCGGGATGGTGCTCCCCTTCGTGGTCGGCCTGGCGCTGTTTGCCGTGGGCCTATTGATCAGCGGGTTCGCCGATTCGATGCCCACGCTGGTCGTCGGGCGCTTCATCCAGGGGATCGGTGGCGGGGCCGTGCCGCCGGTCGCCTATGTCGCCATCGGGCGCAGTCTGCCCGATCGCCTTCGGCCACGCATGTTCGCGACGCTGTCCGGCGCGTGGGTCGTGCCCGGCCTGGTGGGACCGGCAATTGCCGGATTTGTCGCGGAGACGTGGCACTGGCGGGCCGTGTTCCTTGGCCTCCTCCCACTCATTGCGCTCGCCGGCATCATGGCAACCCGCGCGATGCGGGTCATCCCGGACGCCGCGGGTGCGCATCCGGGCCCGGACGCGAGTGCTGGTGCGGGTGCGGTTGCGGCCGCCGCGGGCGCGGGCGCAAGTCCTGGTGCGAGTGCGGGGCTGGCCCGTGTCCGACGAGGGCGACCGGCCCGAGCCCGTCAATACGGGCTGGCGGTGACGGCCGCGATCGGGGCCGGCATTATCACGAGCGCCCTGCTCCAGACGAACTTCGTCGTTCTCGTGTCGATGTCCGCGCTGGGCCTCGCCGTCGTTGGGTTTGCCTTCCGGCACCTGACGCCGACTGGGACACTCCGGCTTGCCCGGGGATATCCCGCGGCCGTGCTCCTGCGAGGCGTTCTGACCTTCTCGTTCTTCTGCGCCGACGCGTATATCACGCTGCTCCTTCAGGAGGTTCACGGTTGGTCGGCGCTTGAGGCGGGCCTCGCGCTCTCCGCGTCGGCGATCTCCTGGAGCGTCGGAACCTGGTACCAGTCTCGACACGCCCTCAGGGTCGGGCCAGAGCGCTTCGTTCGAATCGGGTTTCCTGTGGTCGCGCTGGGTATCGCCGGCGTGGCCTCCGTACTGCTCCCGGGCGTCCCGGCCTGGATTGCCGTGCCCTCATTTGCGATCTCGGGACTGGGCATGGGTCTCGCCTACTCACAGTTCGCGATCATCGTCCTGCGCGACTCACCGAGGGAGCGTCAGGGCGCCGTCACGGCGGCGGTCACGCTGTCCGACGCGTTGGGCACGGCACTCGGGACGGGCGTCGCCGGCGCCATGGTCGCGATCGCGGTTCGGGCAGGGAGCGGGCCCGGCCCAGGCCTCGGCGCGGCGCTCGCGATGGGGGTTGGCGTCGCGCTCCTCGGCTTCCTTGCGGCACCGCGCCTTCGGCACCGCGCACCGGACCCGGCTCCGGGCGTGCGCTAGACTCGCACGGGTGACGGACAGGCCTGTCCGCCCGCACCGCCAGCTTGCTGGTCGGCGTGTCGAGCCGTTTCGGCTCCCATTGCTACTGAGGAGATCCCGCACCGATGACCGTCGAGGCGCTTCGCAAGAAGATCCGCGAGATCCCGGACTTCCCGAAGCCCGGGATCCTCTTCTACGACATCACCACGCTCTTGAAGGATCCGGCTGCCTATCGCGAGGCCATCGAGTTGATGCTCGAGCCGTATCGTGACGAGAAGATCGATCTCGTCGTCGGGATGGAATCGCGTGGCTTTATCTTCAGCGCCCCAATGGCCTATGAGCTGGGTGCCGGGCTGGTCCCCGTGCGCAAGCTGGGCAAGCTCCCGGCCGAGACCCTGAGCATCGAGTACGCCCTCGAATATGGCTCCAACACCCTCGAGATCCACCGCGATGCGATCCAGCCGGGCCAGAAGGTGCTCGTCGTGGACGACCTCCTCGCGACCGGCGGGACGGTGCACGGCACGATCGAGCTGATCGAGCGGCTCAAAGGGGACATCGTGGGACTCGCTTTCCTGGTGGAGCTCGAATTCCTGCACGGGCGCGACCAGCTCGAGGGCCGCCGCGTCACGAGCGTCGTCCGGTACTGACCGGACAGAACTCGAGGCTTTCCGCGTCATGAGCGACCCGCCCGCCGATCCCTCACGCCGTCGCTTCTTTCGGCAGTTCGCCGACGAAGTCGTCGCGAGTGCCGCGCAGGTCGTTGGCGCCGTCGGCTCCGTTCGGGATCGATCTGCTGCGGA
>JAQBHC010000132.1:0-6810 GCA_032128175.1 Chloroflexota bacterium
CCTCGAGGCGATCGAGCCGCGTCCCGAGCAGCGCCAGCCGGGCCCCGGCGGCGGCCAGATCCCGGGCCACCACCCGCCCGAGGTTTCCGGTCGCCCCGGTCACGATCGCGACGCGATCAAGCAACTCCATCGAGATCCTCCGCCAGCGCCGCCATTGCCTCGTCGGTCATGCCCTCAATCAACGGACGGTCCATCTGCTCGCGCAGATGCTCGCGGCCATCGAAGTCGAGCAGGTGGCCAGATTTAGCCGCCTTTGTCTCGAGGTAGAAGCGGTTGCTGTCGTTCGGTGGGATGACCAGAGGAATTCGGCCGGTCACCCGTACGCCGAGCGCCTCCAGACCGGCGACCTTGCGCGGGTTGTTGGTCATCAGCCGGATGGACTGGACATGGAGCAGGGACAGCATGTGGGCGCCGACGGCATAGTCACGCTCGTCGTCCCGGAAACCCAGGGCGAGATTCGCCTGAACGGTGTCGAGGCCATGGTCCTGCAGGCCGTAGGCGCGAAGCTTGTTGAGGAGGCCGATCCCCCGGCCCTCCTGGCGCAGGTAGAGCACGATCCCGCTTTCGGCGGCCGCGATCGCCCGGAGCGAGGCTTCCAGCTGGTCGCGGCAGTCGCAGCGCAGCGAGCCGATTGCGTCGCCGGTCAGGCACTCCGAGTGGATCCGCACCGGAACGTCATCCGCGTTGGACGGATCACCGTGAACGATCGCGACGTGGTCCTTCTGGTCGAGGTCATTCCAGAAGGCCACGACGTGGAACTTGCCAAAACGCGACGGAAGGTCGGCTACCGCCGCGATCTTCACGCACACGTGGTCCGGCCCGATGCCCGGGCACTTGTGGTCGCGCCCCGACTCGATGATCTCGTCAAAACTGAGGTGTCGAAGGGCCATTTGCCTTATCGCTCCTGACGTTCGCGTGCGCCCGCCGTGCTGTTTGCCCACCATCCTGCCTCGTTTTCGCGCGCAGGGCAGTAACACCGGCCACATGCCGTGCGCGCGTCCGCATGTGTGCCGCGTCACGGACGGAAACCCGGCGGATGGTCCACTCTTGCCGGGAGCGGGGCTCAGCCCGCCAACCGGAGATCTCCCCCCAATGAACCCACTCCTTCCTGTCCCAGACGTTCTGACCGTCTACGGCGCCAGCTGGTGCGGCGATTGCCGCCGGACGCAGCGGTATCTCGACGGCGCTGGTGTGCCGTATCGGTACGTCGATCTGCGGGCCGATGCGGCCGCCCAGCTGATGCTTGACGAAGCCGGCTATCGAGCCATCCCGGTCGTTCTGACGGTTGGGGGCGCCGTGCTCGTCGAGCCGTCCGACCAGGAGCTTGCCGCAGCCATTGCCGCCGAGGCGGCGTGAGCCACGCAACAGCAATGACGGCAGCGGCGAGCGCAACTGAGCCAAGAACCGCCGCGACTCCCGTGGTGCCCGTTCTCCCTGCCAGCCGCGTTCCGGCCGTCACCGCCGAGCAGATGGCCGAAGTCGATCGCTCGGCGATCGAGGACTACGGCGTGACGCTCCTGCAGATGATGGAGCAGGCGGGATCGCACCTTGCCGAGGTCGTGCGAGTTGAAATCGGTGGGGATCTCCGGGACAAGCGGGTCGTCGTCGCGGTCGGGCCGGGCAACAACGGCGGCGGCGGGCTCGTGGCCGCTCGCCACCTGACGAACCGGGGCGCCAGCGTCCGAGTCGTGCTCGCGCGTCCGGCCCTGCGCATGACCGAGGCGGCCCGCCACCAGCTTGCCACCCTCATCGCCATGGGCACCGAATGCTGCGTCGCGACGTACGACCTCGATGACGACGAGCTCAAGCAGGTGCTAGCGGACGCCGATCTCGTCGTGGACGCGGTGCTCGGGTATCGAATTCAGGAGGCACCCCGCGGCGAGGCCGAGCGTCTGATCGGCTTCATCGTCGCAGCAGACCGACCGACCGTCAGTCTCGACCTGCCCTCAGGGCTCGATCCGGATTCCGGAACGGCGTCCGGCGTGGCCGTCAAGGCCCAGGCGACGCTGACGCTCGCGCTCCCGAAGACCGGCCTGACCACGACCTCCGGCGCCGCTCGAACTGGTCGCCTGTACCTGGGAGACCTCGGCCTCCCGGACGCTCTGTATGCCGGCCTCGGCATTGATGTGAGTCACCCATTCGCGGCCGGGCGAGTCGTGCTTCTGGATGCAACCCCGTGATTTCATCCGCGCACGCGCGCTCATTCGCGGAGAAGGTCGGCCTGCTCAACGAGGTCGCCCTGTTCGACGGGCTGTCCGAGGCGGACATGGCCGCGATCGGTCACGCCACGACCATGACCCACTGCATCCGTGGGCAGCAGATCCTGTCCCCGGACGACCCGCCCGACCGCATTCACATCATCAAGAAGGGGCGGGTCCGGGTCTACCGCGTCACGCCAGACGGCAAGCAGCTGACCCTCGATATCCACGAGCGCGGCACGATCCTCGGGGACATGAGCCTGCTCGGCCAATCGCGACTCCCTGAGGCCTACGCGGACGCCGTCGATGAAGCGGTCATCTGCACGATCACACCGGCCCAGCTGCGTCAGCTGATCGAGCGCTATCCGACCATCGGCGTAAACCTCATCCGGCACCTCTCGCAGCGGCTCCAGGCGGCCGAAAGCGAGCTCGAGTCGATGGCCTACCAGCGGGTGGACCAGCGCCTGGCCCGGAAGCTCCTCGATCTCGCCCGGCGTTTTGGTTCACCGACCGCGCGTGGGACGCTCATCGACGCACGGCTGACCCAGCAGGAACTGGCCGAGATGATCGGCACGACGCGGGAAACCCTGGCCCACACGCTGTCCGATTTCCGGCGTCGCGGTCTGCTGGCCACGGGCCAGCACCAGGTCGTGATTCGGGACGCTGAACGCCTGGCGGGGATTGCCGAAGGCGAGACGGGCGACTGACGCTCGAGATCGGCGCCCGATTGAGACCGTGAGCGCGGCCACAGCCACGCCGCGATGCGCCGAGTAGGCTGCGCATATGGATCTGCTTCGACGAGTCAGCACCGCCACCAGCCCACAGGCGTGTGAGCACCTGCCGGCCACGACGGCCGCTCCGCAATCGGATCGCTGCCAGGAGTGCGGCTCGGACTACAACCTGCGCCTGTGCGCCACGTGCGGCCACGTCGGCTGCTGCGAGTCGCAGGCGGGTGATGCCCGGGCCCATTCCCAGGAGACGGGTCATCCCGTGATCTATCAGATGCCCGCCGACTCGGGCTTCGTGTGGTGCTACGCGGAGCGCCGCTACGTAGGCTGAGTCGCGGACGGGCCGCGCCCGCTCTTGCGCAAACCCACGCACACATAGCAAATCGCCGGACGGGAAACCCGTCCGGCGATTCCGTTGGAGGAGCAGCTTTGTTCAGCCGGCGGATGAGTCCGTCGGGGCCTCCGGAGCCGGGCCATTGCCCCACGGACCGTGCCCGCCGGGGCGGCCATCGAAGTCCGGCTTCGAAGCGGGATCGAAGGCGTGGACCGAAGTCGCCGTCAGTGAGCCGTCCGCGTTGAGCGTTCCGACACCACCGGCCATCATGCCAACCTTGACGTCCGTGAGCGCCTTGCCGTCAGTCTTGCCGATCGTGTAGGTCGTGCTTGACGTGACCTTGATCGTGGCGGTCGTTCCGTCACGCTGCGTGACGGTGATGGTCGATCCATCGACCGCGGTCACGGCACCGCCGACCTTCGGCAGTACGACATGCAGCCCGGTGATCTTGAACGTGCCGTCGTCCTGGCGCGTCTGCTTGAACCGAACATCGTCGCCGACCTTGAGGTCGCCGAGCGCGATCGTCGCATCGCCCTTCATGAGCACGGTGTCGCGGGCGATGGCAATCGTCCGTGTCCAGCCGTCCGCGGTCTTGAGTGAAACGCTCGGGCCCGAGATGGCGGTGATCGTGATCTGGCCGAAGCCGAGCTTGCCGCCGAACCTGGCGCCCATCGGTCCGTCAGCGGGCCCCCGGCCCTCGAGGCCGATGAGTGGAGCGCCGGCTTCCGCATCCCCGGCAAGCGTGCCGGACGGAACGGCGGTCGCGCCAGCCACGAGGATCGCGGTGGCCACAAGGGCCGCCGCGAGCGCGCCAACGAGCCCAATTCGCGCAAGCGAGGTCGGGCGGGCCGCGGCCTCGGTTGGGGTTGTCTGGTGGTCCATCATGTGTCTGATCTCCGTATATGCGGTTCGTGGAGCTCGTCAGGAGCATCCGATGACCAGACCTTGACCTCCTCCGATGAGGGGATCATGAGAACCGATCGAAAAACAGGGTGTGCCGGTGGAACCGGGCAACGCTGATTGCGTGCTGGGACTGGGTTGCTCGGTGGTCCATGATGGGTCTGATCTCGGGAGTCCGGCTGACTCGTCTATTTCGTCTGGAGCGGCCGATGATCAGGCGCTCCAAGCTTGGGAGGAGGACCGCAGATGATCGAGGATCGTTCCGTGGTGGACGCCATGCTCGAGTTCTATCGACAACGATCGGTGGCCAACGTGGCCGCGTTCGATGACCTGATTTCATCCAAGCACGTGGTCTTCCTCGGAACCGCCGGCCACGAGTGGTTCGAGGACCGGGATCGGATGAAGATGGCATTTGGCTTTGAGGGCGTGAAGTTCGAGCCGGGCCCATCGCCTCGTGGCTGGTCGGAGGGTGACATCGGCTGGTTCACCGATACGCCGATAATGGAGATCCCGGAGGGACGGATCCGGGTCCGCACCACCCTGGTCGTCCGCCGTGAAGCCGGCCGCTGGAAGATCATCCACGCCCACTATTCGGTGGGCATCCCGGATGATCTCGCGGTCGAGGTCTCGCCCGCCTGACGGCCGGCCTGATGAGCCATGGACTTCGGACTCGTCCTCAATCTTGGTGTGAAGGTGGCGGTCGTCGGGCTGTCGTTGTATCCACTCGCCCGGCCGGGCACGGCGCACTTCGCCGGCAAGGCCATGGGCGTCCGAGCGCTGATCTATCCGGCGACGACGCTGCTCATCCCCATCCTCTGGTTGCTTGCCGGCCGGCCCGGCCCGTACCCGCTCCTCGCCGATATCGCGCTCGGAATGCCGTTCCTGGTTGACGGGCTTGGAAACGTCCTCGGCCTGTTCGCGATCAAGCGGTTCGACACCATCCCGCACGCGACCGGCTGGTTCTTTCTGTCGCTCGCTTTTGGGCTGGCCGTTACTCCACTCGTCGGCGAGCCGTGGATTGCGTTCGGCCTCGTCATCGGATTTGGTGCCGTCGTCGACATCCTCTGGGAGATCGGCGAGTTCCTGCTGATGAAGAGTGGCGCCTCCGGCCTCCAGTTGACCTACGAGAACACGATCCAGGACCTCGGGTTTTCGCTCATCGGCGCAGGCCTCGCGGGGCTAGCCATTGCCACACTGCTCTGGCCGCCGTCCGGCACGCCCGCGACGCTCTTCGGATGGACCTGAGGGCCCTCCTGCCCACGCCGCGAGCCCGCGTCGGCTACCGTTGCCGGCCATGAGTGCCGACATCGAACGTACCAGCCTCGAGGCCGCGCTCGCCGGCCACGGCGAGTACGAGCTGTTCGCCTGCGATCCGGCACTCGCCGATACCGCGGCCTTCTGCGCCGCCTACGGCTTCCTCCCCGAGGACAGCGCGAACACGATCATCGTCGTCGGGAAGGCCAGCCCGCGGGTGTACGCGGCGTGCGTGGTCCTGGCCACCCACCGGCTCGATGTCAATCGCGCCGTCAAGGAGCAGCTGGGCACCCGCAAGGCCTCATTTGCCGCACCGCACGAGACCCGGGCCATCACCGGCCATGAGATCGGCGGCGTAACCGCCTTTGGTCTGCCGCCGGACCTGCCATTGCTCGTGGACGCGGCCGTCATGGATCGCCCGCGAATCGTCCTCGGCGGCGGCAGCCGGTCCTGGAAAGTGATCGCACCTCCTTCGATCCTGCGGACGCTCCCAAATGTGACGATCGTCCAGGGCCTGGCAAACCCGGCACCGCCGCCCGACGCCTGAAGCAGCTCCGGTTGTAGGTCGTCAGGCGGCGCGGACCCGCTCAGGCGGAGACCCGCTCAGGCGGTAAGCCGCTTGTACTTGATCCGATGGGGCTGGTCGGCCGCCGTGCCAAGCTCGCGGTGGCGGAACTCCTCGTACTCGGTGAAGTTGCCTTCGAACCAGCGCACCTGGCTATCGCCCTCGAAGGCGAGGACATGCGTCGCGATTCGGTCCAGGAACCAGCGATCGTGGCTGATCACCACCACGCAACCCGGAAATGACTCAAGGCCGGCTTCGAGCGCGCGCAGCGTGTCCACGTCAAGGTCGTTGGTCGGCTCGTCCAGGAGCAGGACGTTGCCGCCGGAACGCAACAGCTTGGCCAGGTGAACCCGGTTCCGCTCGCCGCCGGACAGCTTGCCGACGATCTTCTGCTGGTCGGTGCCCTTGAAGTTGAAGCTGGAAACGTAGGCCCGCGCCGGCAGCTCGCGATTGCCGACCTTGATGAATTCATCGCCGCCCGAGATCTCCTCGTAGACGGTCTTGTCCGCGCGGAGGTCGTCGCGGCTCTGGTCCACGTAGCTGAGCTGGACGGTGTCGCCGATCTGGATGCTGCCGCTGTCGGGCTGCTCCTGGCCGACGATCATCCGGAACAGGGTCGTCTTGCCGGCCCCGTTCGCCCCGATGATGCCGACGATGCCGGCCTTCGGCAGCGAAAACGTCAGGTCGTCGATGAGGAGTTTGTCACCGTAGCCCTTGCCCAGGTCCTTGACCTCGATGACGCTGTCGCCGAGCCTCGGACCGGGCGAGATGGCGATTTCGAGCTCGCGATCGTTGCCCTTGTCGGCCTGGGCTTCTGCGAGCAGCTTCTCG
>JAQBHC010000133.1:0-2793 GCA_032128175.1 Chloroflexota bacterium
CTGGCTCAGCATCATGTGCTCGGTGGGACCGAAACCCGCCAGGTTGAGCATCAGCGCCTCATCCCGCCAGAGGAGCACGTCGTTGGTGGTGGCGTCGACCTGATCGGCCAGCGTTTGCCGTCGCGTGGTCGTTTCACTGACCTCCAACAGGAGGCCGGTCGTGAAGATCCCCGGGCGATCCAGACGATCGAGGTGGACAGGCTCGATGCGCGAGAGTTCGGTGATCGGCGGCACGCGCGAGGCTCCTCCTGTTGCCTGATTGGCTCCCCCGATGATGCCACGCCGCGATCAATCGGATGTGGGCGGTCCGCCGACGTCGGGTCGGATTCTCGTCGACGATACCCCGCCCTGCTAGGCTCCCGTACGTGTTTCCGCCCGATTCTGAAGCTACGGCCGCTCCCGAGGGGCCCACCCCGCCAGACGGACCGGCGTCGCCAGACGGACCGGCGTCGCCGGATGCGCCTGCGGCTCCTGGCCCTGCGGAGACCCCCAGCCCACGAAGCCGGCAATTGCGCTGGGTCCTCCTCGATGCCATGCTGCCCGGAGCCGGGCACCTCGCGGCTGGGCGACGACGGCTGGCGCTCGTGTTCGGTCTTCCGGTTCTGGTGGCACTGCTCGCGCTCGCGATCGTGGTCGCATCGATGTCGATCCCGCGCCTTGCGGCCGAGATCGTCAGCGCGCTGGGATTGATCCTTCTTCTTCAGGCCGTCGTGCTGGTCTGGCGCCTCCTGGCCGTCGCCACCGGCCTTTCTGCGGTCGGATGGCGGCAGCCGCGGGCTCGGCACGGTGTCGTCGTGGCGGTTCTCCTGGCAGCGGTGATCCTGCCGCAGGCCTATCTGGGCTACGTCACCAACGTGGCTCGCGAGGAGGTCGATCGAGTCTTCAACGTGCCGGCCGGGGGCGCCTGGGAACCACCGACCCCATCAGCGTCAGGTGGGCCGTCGGCCTCCCCGTTGACGACTGCCGAACCGTCGCCCATCCCGGCGGTTGCGCGAGTCAATGTCCTCCTGCTCGGTGTCGACAGTGGCGCCGGTCGGAACACGGCCGGGACCGACACGATGATCGTGGCCAGCCTTGACCCTGTCACCGAGACCGTCTCGATGGTGTCGATTCCGCGTGACATGGTCGATGTGCCGCTGCCCGATGGTTCCGTCTACGGACCGAAGCTCAACGGGCTCGATTCCGACGCTCGGCTCCATCCTTCGAGGTTCCCGGGTTCCGATGGCACGGGCCACGACGTCCTGATGTCCGCGGTCGGAACCCTGCTGGGTCTCCAGGTTGACTACTACGCGGCCGTCAACCTGGCGGGATTCGTGAGGGTCGTCGACACGCTCGGTGGCGTCGATGTCAGCGTGACGCGAGGGCTCTGTGACCCTGGGTATTCCGAGTACGGGTTCGAGAACGGCTTTTCGATCACGCCCGGCCTCCACCACCTCAGTGGAAAGGACGCCTTGGCGTACGCGCGGATCAGGAAGGCGGCCGGAGAATCCGACTTCACGCGAGCCGCGCGCCAGCAGGAACTCATCTCGGGAATTCGTGATGCGATCGTCAAGCGTGGCTTCGTGACTGATCCGGTCGGCCTGCTCCAGAGTCTGGGTCGGACACTCCAGACCAATGTCCCTCGCGAGCTGCTCCCCGAGCTGGCCGACGTCATGGCCCGCGTGGATCGCGCGCATACCTACCGGGCGGTCATCAAGGCACCGCTCGTGCGGAGTGGGTTCGATGTGCGCGGCTCCATTCAGATCCCCGATGTCGATGGCATTCGATTGCTGTCGGCCGGCTTGTTCCCGCCCAGCGGGACGCTGCCCGCCCGGGAATACGCCCCGCCGCCCCCGGCCACCAGCGGCAGCGGGTCCGGAACGGGGAACTGCATCGCGCCGCCCAAGCCGTCGCCCGCGTCGACGGTTGCTCCGACACCTGCGCCGACCCCGCTCGAATCGGCGAACCCGTCCGCCACGCCAGAGTCGTCACCATCGGAGTCGCCCTCGGCCGTCCCGTCCGAAACGCCGGCGCCAACGCTGAGTCCCTCCCCGATTTGAGCCGCCGCACCTCGCGTGAATCCGGCTCCTCTGACCATCCGCGTATGGTTCGGTAATGACCGACCCTGACCCGGAGGATGCACCCGAACCAGCGCCGGAGACGAGTCCGCGCTTCGCGCGCGCAAGAGGCGTGATCGCACTGGTCGTGATCCTGAGTCTGGTCCTCTCCGCACTCGGATCGGGTGGGTGGTTGGGCATCTGGGGTGACGTCCCGCTACCGGCCTCGCCGGCCGTATCCCTGCCCACGACACCCACGCCTCCGGGGCTGATCGCCGTCGTCGATGACTCGGGAGCGCTCTTCACGATGGACGCCGACGGCGGGTCCCGGGTCTCGTACCCGCTGCCCGGAGTCAGGTTCGGGTTCCCGGCCTGGTCTCCGGACGGCTCGCGGATCGCGGTCACGGGGCAGGGCACGGACGACGCCGCGATCTACGTCTTTTCGATCGTGACAGCCGACCAGCCCGTGATCGTCTATCGGAGCGTGGATCGGCCGCCGTTCTACCTGTACTGGACACCGGACAGCCGCGCCATCAGCTTTCTGGCGACGGAGCCGTCGTCGATTTCGCTGCGGATCGCGCCAGCCGACGGCAGCGCGCCGCTCGATGGGAGCGGACCGAGCTCGATTCTCCGCGAGGGAGCGCCGCTCTACTTCGACTGGATCGACGCTGGAACCGCCCTGCTCCATGTCGGACTTGGATCGGATGCCTTTACCGGCGAGGTCGGCCTGGACGGCGTGCTCATCGACCAGCCCCTC
>JAQBHC010000134.1:0-2520 GCA_032128175.1 Chloroflexota bacterium
TCAGGAGTCAATAGATCGCGACCCACTCGTCGCAATCTTGAGCGCTGGTCAACGGCACGCCCCGGATTCGGGGCGGAACCCGGCTCGGACAGTCGCATCCTGGACTCCCGAACAATTCGGAGGCTCGGCTTCATCAAGATCTTGACTCGCGGGCAACGTCTAGCGTGTTTGGCGCACGGCCCGCTAACCCGCTCAGCCCCTAGGGCCCATGGTCGCGCGCGCCGTTAGCGTCGCCCGTCGGCCCGGGGTCATCGCCAGCCGGGCGGGCCTCAGCCTCGTTTGCGCGGCAGGTCCAGGAAGGGGAGTGGCGCGACGGTGGCCTCGACACGGCCTCGTCGGCCCTCGACCGTCCATTCGACCAGGAGCTTCGAACCGGGTGCCTCGTAGGTGGAAGGCACGGAGGCCAGTCCGATGGCCTGTTTGAGGATGGGGCTCCAGCCCAGGCTCGTGACCTTGCCGATCTGGGCGCCGCCGCGGGGGCCAAAGACCGGCTTCGACGAGCGATCCACGGACGCGGAGATTGCCGGTGGAAGATCCTGCGCCGAGTACAGCCCCTCGATCCCATACCAGTCGAGGGTGATGCCAACGAGGCGTCGCTTCGGGCCGCTGGCGGCCGCCTCGCGAGCCAGCGCCAGTTTCCCGACGAAATCGGCCTTCCGCAGATCCACGAGCCGGCCCAGACCGACCTCGTACGGCGAGTAGTTCTGCTCCGGATTGAGCGCGTGGCGAGCGGACGTGTAGTCCGCCTCGAGGAGGATCAGTCCTGCCTCGAGCCGAACGACATCGAGCGCCAGCATGCCGGCCGGCCGAATGCCGTACGCCGCGCCGGCGTCCATCAGCGCATCCCAGGCCTTCACCGCGCGCCCGGCGGGGATCCAGACCTCGTACCCGAGGTCGCCGGTGTAGCCGGTCCGCGATACGTCGACGGCGACGCCCGCGAGCTTCGACGCACGCCGGCGGAAGTAGCCGAGATCTGCGAAGGACTCGTCCGTGGCGGCCTCGAGCACGGCCCGCGCGAACGGGCCCTGGAGGGCCACGGCGGCGAGTGACTCGCTCTCGTCCTCGATGTGGATGTCCAGCCCGCGAGCGTTCATCGTCAGCCAGCGGTATTGCGGGTCGGCGGCAGTCCAGCGGTACTCGGTCTCGGCCAGGCGGTGGACCGTGCCGTCGTCGATGACCTTGCCGTGCTCATCGCACCAGGGCGTGTAATAGACCTGCCCGACCTTGAGCTTCGTGGCATCGCGCGTGATGACGCGATCCACAAGTCGTGGCGCGTCCGGGCCCGTGACCCGGTACTTGTAGAGCGGGGAGACATCGAAGAGGGCGGCCGCCTCGCGAACGGCGTTGTATTCGATGTCGTGGGCATCGGCATACACGGACGACGCGTAGTAGCCGGACCACTCGCGCCACTGCATCTTCCGATTGAGGGGCGCGGTCCGGGGATGGAAGGCGGTGCCGACGCTCACGACTGGTCCCTCATGGCAGATTCCGATCCGACCGAAGTATGCATCGGTGATCATCCGATGGACCGAACCGACTCACGCCACGAGACTCACGCCGTCCCATCAGTCGTATCGGACGACCCGGATGCCCTGCCGCTCGAAGTCGCGTGGGTTCCGCGTCACGAGTGCGGCGTCGAGGCTCCATGCGGTCGCGGCGATAAGCGCGTCAGCCAGACTCCGCGCTCCGGGTGCGGACCGGCCGAACCGCCGCGACTCGGCCGCCCATCGGGCGCCCTCAGGGGCGAGGGCCACATACTCCAGCGCGTCGAGGACGCCCCGGATGACGCGTCGCTCGGTCTCGCCGCCACCGGACAGCGACTCACACGTGATCACGTCGCACGTGTAGAGCGTCTCACCGTCCTCGAAGAGCCGATCCACCAGGTCGACCGCGCCATCGCGCCCGTTGGCGAAGTCGAGGAGCAGCGTCGTGTCCAGCAGGAAGTTCACTCGGCGGCTCCGTCCCGCACCCACGGGTCGCGATCCTCGGAGCGGAGGCCGTCCACGAACCGGATGATCTCGTCCCCCGACCTGGCCTCCGGCGCGCCTGCGACGGCGCCGCGAGCGGCATCGAGTGCCCTGCGGAGCCGCTCTCGCCGCAGTTCGTTCGCCGCGGCACGCGCCATGAACCTGCTCCGGCCGCGAGGGCCGACGAGGCCGTCGATTTCCGACACGAGGTCATCGGGGAGGGTGATCGTGGTCCGGGTCATCACGGCTCGGCTCTCCTGCGGGGTGAGTATGCGTTGATATCATACTCGGCTGCCGGGTACGTGAACGATCGACCGTATGCGCGACTCAGCTCGCCGCCGCAACTCCCGCGCAGCGGAGGATCGCCTCGGCCGAGACGTCGATGTCGGTCTCGGTCGTGCTCCAGTTCGACACCGAGATTCGCATCGCGGCCATGCCCTGCCAGGTCGTCCCGCCGAGCCAGCAGGTGCCGTCCGCCTGCACGCGTCCGATGACCTCGCGGGTGAACGCATCGGCGTCGCCGCCGCCGTCCGGCGTGAAACGCACCAGCACC
>JAQBHC010000135.1:0-3533 GCA_032128175.1 Chloroflexota bacterium
TGTCGGTCACGCCGCCGTCCTCGGTGCCGCGAGAATCGTTTCCCGAACCCAGGCGGTGGCCTCGCGGTTCACGCGCCGGAATTCCAGTCGCTCCTCCGACATCGGGCCATGGTTCGTAACGACGGTTCGCAGTTCGGTCCAGTCGGGGTCGGTGTAGCGCCACTCGCCCGCCTCGCCAGCCTGCTTGTCGAAGGTCAGCTCGGTGTCCGGAATGACCAGGCCGAGCTCCAGGAGCCGCGGCACGTAGATCGTCAGGAACTCCTGACGAAGCTCTTCGGATGTCTTGGCCTTGATCCGCCAGTGCAAATCGCGATCCTTGGTCCGATCACTGCGCGGCCCGTGCATCTGCATCAAGGGGCCCCACCATCGGTCGAGCGCCTCCTGGACCATGGCGCGCTGCGAGTCGGTGCCGTTCATGAGGGTCACCACGACGTCGCGCCCATGCATGATGTGGACCGACTCCTCCCAGCAGATCTTCTGCATCGTCCGGGCGTACGGCCCATACGAGGAGTCGCGGAGGGCCTGCTGGGCGACGATTGCGGCGGCGTCCACGAGCCAGGCGATGATCCCGATGTCGGCCCACGTCCGGGTCGGGTAATGGAAGACGTTGTGGAACTTCGTCTTGCCGGCGAGGAGATCGTCGAACATCGCCTCGCGGGGCTTGCCAAGATCCTCCGCAACGCGATAGAGCAGCTGGGCGTGCCCGACTTCGTCCTGGACCTTCGCCGTGAGCGCGAGCTTTCGCTTGAGCGTTGGGGCTCGCATGATCCACTCGCGCTCCGGGAGAACGCCCATGAGCTCGGAATTGGCGTGCATCTCGACGAACCGGAGCACTGCGGTGCGGTACTCGTCGGGCATCCAATCGTTGGGCTCGATCTTGCCGCCGCCCGTGACGTGGGCCTCGAACAGCGCGAAGCGCTCATCGTGGGGGAGCTCGTCGTTCCACGAGCGGGGGCTTCGATCGGTCGCCGCGAGAACGGGATCGAGCGCGAGAGGGTCGGTCATTGGTCGGCTCCCTGGAGCATCCGCAGGACGAAATCGACGAAATGGTCGGCGAGTCGATCTGGCGTGAGTCGGCCGTCCCCTTGGTACCAGCCGGGAATTCCGTTGAGCGCTGACAGGATGGTCATCGCCGCGAGCGGAGCGTCGGTCATCACGAACGTGCCGGTCGCCATGCCCTCGACGACCACCGACCTGAATCTTGCCTCGTAGGCATCCCGTCGACCAAGAATGGATGCGCGACGGAGCTCGCCGAGGGAGCGCCATTCATGCACGAAGACGGCTGCGGCGCCGACATCGTCGGTGATCACCCGGACGTGCGCCCGGACGAGGTCGCTCAGCCGGGTCGCGGCGTCGGTCGAACCAGACCTGCCGGTCGCGGCAGCTGCTGCGGTGGCCTCGAAGCGGGCCGCAGTGCGATCGACGATCGCCCACAGGACGTCCTCTTTCGAGGCGACGTGCGCGTAGAGGCTTGGGCCCTGGATGTCGAGGGCTCGCGCAATGTCGCGGACGCTCGTGGCCGCATAGCCGTGGGAACGAAACAGCTCGGCTGCGACATCCTCGATGGCCCGGCGCCGCGAGATCTCGACCATAGGTGGGACGCTCCTAGCCGAACGAACGATCGTTAGGTTGAGGATACTGAGATTGATAGCGCCCTGTCAATGTAGTTCAGGGGGAACGAACATCATCGCGGATCAGCACGTAGAAGATCGAATCTTCGGGGTTGCCGTGGCGGTCGAGATCCCACGCCCTACGCACGCCCTCCCGAACAAAGCCGGCACGCTCTGCAACCATGCCTGACGCGTGGTTCTCAGGGTGCGTGAAGAGTTCCAGCCGCAGCAGACCCTGGGAAAAGGACCAGTCGACAAGGAGGCGCAGCGCACGAGTCGCGATGCCGCGTCCGCGAGCACCGGGGGCCAGCCAGTAGCCGAAGGCGGCACGGTGCTCCGCGCGCTGGTGTCGCGCGATCGCGCCCAGCACCTCGCCGCTGGCTGTATCTGTGATGGCGAACGACCGCTCATCGTCACCCAACCAGTCCGTGCGGCGGACCGCGACGAACTCCTCGGCAACCGCGCGTGTATACGGCTGTGGGATGGGCAGGAACCGGGCGATTTCGCGATCCTGGCAGGCCGCGAACACTGCCGGCGCATCGGTCGGCTCCCATGCCCGCAGACGTACGACCCCGTCGGTCAGAACGACCGGCTCGTGGCCCATCAGGTCGCGTCCCCATCCCCAGTGCAGACCATCGTCCCTGGGGATCCGGCTACCGGCCACTGAAGCGCGGCAGCCGCTTCTCGATGAATGCAGCCAGTCCCTCGGCGTGGTCTGGATTGCTGCCTGCGACGCCTTGGGCCTCAGCTTCGGCGGCCAGCGCCGCGTCGAGGTCGCCGTGCGATGCGTCGGCCAGCAGGCGCTTGGTGGCGGCGGTGGCGCCAGGCGCCAGGGCTGCAAGGCGTGCCGCCATCGCGGCTGCCTCGGCCGCCAGTGCATCCGCGGGCACGACACGCGACACCAGCCCGATCCGGAGCGCCTCCTCTGCGCCCACGGGATCTCCGAGCAGCGCCATTTCGGCCGCCTTCGCGGACCCCACGAGCCGCGGCAAGGTCCAGGTGGCCCCGCTGTCCGGAATCAGTCCGATCCTGCTGAACGCCAGCACGAAGGACGCCGTATCGGCTGCGATACGCAGGTCACAGGCGAACGCCAGGGAAGCACCGGCTCCGGCCGCGACGCCGTTGACGGCGGCAATCACCGGCTGCGGCGCACTTCGGATGGCCCGCACGATTGGGTTGTAGCGCAGGGTCAGCTCATCGCCCAGCGACGGCGCGTCCGGCGCGAGGCGCTCCCTGAGGTCCTGACCGGCGCAGAAGGCCCGGCCGATGCCCGTCAGCACGATTGCGCGCACCGCAGGATCCCCGCCGACCCGCCGCAGGGCATCCAGGAGACGCTCTTTCATCGGAATGGTCAGCGCATTGAGCGCGTCCGGTCGATTGAGCGAAATCGTGGCCACGCCCTCGGCGACAGCGGTCAGAACGTCGGACGGCGCGGGTTCCTCGTCGCTCGCGTCCGGGGTCATCGGCAGGGCCTCATCCCTCGAATGGACGCAGCTCGCCGTTCACGAGTTCGTGGACTCGATTGTCGAGCGGCTGATCGGCACCTTCGGCCTGACTCCGGATGAACTCACCGAACAGGGCGACGAACTCCTCATCGCCGGGCGACAGCGCGACTGCCACGAGCAGTTCGCGCTCGGGCAGCCCGACGAGCACGCGACCGGCGGAGCCCAGCTCGGTTGCGAGATGCGTTCGAACCTCAGCGAGTAGGATGCGCGCGGCATCATTGCCATCGCCGACGGCCGAAGAGATCACCCGGCGCTGACCCGAGACCTCCTCGGTCCGGGCAGCACTGGCCGACCAGCGCGCGAGGTTCGCCATCGCCCTGGCCCGCATCTGGGCCGGTGTGACGCCCCACGCCAGCAGGTGATCGGCATTCGCGTGGACATCGAACGCACCGGCTTGAAGCACGTAGCCGATCACGAG
>JAQBHC010000136.1:0-7885 GCA_032128175.1 Chloroflexota bacterium
CGGAGGCACTCGTCGGGAACCTCGATGCCCTGTGGATCGCCTTCCGGGACGCCAACCGGAACCCCAGGGACGGATTGAAACGCGTGAAGCGGGCGCTCCGCAAGGCGCCCGAGGACGAATCGATCGCTGTCCGAGACTGGCTGGTGATGCTGGGCGTCTGGATCGCCGAGGCGCGTCACGACATGGGTGGCCCCGCGATTTCTGACGCCGAGGCGGGGGCGGTCCGTGACGTCGCCGGCTGGGTGGGCCGCCCGGTCCCCGAGATGCCAACGACCGACTGATCCGGCTGGGCTCGATCTGGGCGGTCAGGGTCGGGTCGCGGGCACTTCTGGAACCGTCACGGCGGCTCGGCGAGCGGCTGGTTCCCCGGCTGGTTCGGCGCCGTCGTTGGTGATCTGGTCTCGGGTCGCGTCGAGGCGTGCCAGGAACGGCGTCCCGCCCAGCGTCGTGAGCGTAGCCCGTGCGGCCGCGATCGCGGCGGGCGCCTCGGCCATTTCCCGCTCGGTAGGGGCCAGAAGCGTCGCCATGTCCACGATGGCCATCGCCTCGTCGAAGTCCAACTTCAGTGATCGCCAGCCGCGCAGTGCTTCGCGATATCCGGCGATGGCGCCCGGCCGCCGCCCCTCGAGTGCGGCCACGCCGGCGCTCAGGGTCGCGAAATCGAGCGCGATGGCCTGACCGCGGGCGACCGAACCCTCGAGCTGCGCGACGATCGCAGCCGCTCCGGGCGCATCACCGGCCCACAGCGCGGCGCGGGCCGCAAGCGGCAGGCTGATCTGAACGAAGTAGTCCGTGAGTTGCGCAGCCGTCACCGCCTCCTGCCGCGCGTCGTCCAGCCGCCCGGCCGCGAAGGCCTCCCAGGCGCGACCCCAGTGGCAGTAGGACACGTACTGCGTGTCCTTCTCGATCTCTCCGACCAGTCGCTCGGCCTCCGTCAGGTCTCGTGACGGATCGCCGCCCTGAAGCGCTGTGATGATCCCCCGGTCCACGAACAACTCGAGATAGAACGCCCCGGTGATCTCATTGGACAGCCATTCGTCGAGGAGTGCCGCCGCCCAGGCCCACTCGCCGACCCGGATCGCACAGGACACGGCGTTGCCGACCATCACGAAGCCGTACAACGACGATCCGATGCGGCCCGCAATCTCGAGGCCCTCGCGAGCCATCGCAAGGCCGGCGCGCGGATCCGCGATCTGCTCCAGAAAGGTGAGCTGGACCCGCGTGTCCCGATCGACCTGTACGAGGTGATGGGTGACAGCCAGCTCGTGCGTTCCACGCAGAAGGATCATCGATTCCCGCGGCCGGCCGAGCCGGTAATACGTGCTGCTCAATCGCGCGAGGGCGGCCGCCGTCTCCGGCAGGAGATCGAGGCGTTCCGATACGGGAAGGAGCCGTTCGATCCAGGCGAGCACGGTCTCGTCGTTGCCGTGTAGATACCCCGACGTAATCCGTTGCATCAACGCCACGCCGGCCGGGGTCTCCTCCAGATCCTTGAATTCCTCCCAGGCCGGCAGGACGATCTCGAGCACCTTGTCGGGGGCAGCCCGAAACAGCGAAATCACCCCAGCCTGCGCAGCGATCGCAAACGCTATGCCGGCTCGATCGCCCAGCTCTCGCCTGGCCTCGAGGGCACCGAGCGCGTGCCGCTCGGCGACATCGGCCTTGAGACCCTGCATGGCCGATGCCAGCGCGCGCTCATGCAGTTCCGCCCGATCGGCCGCTTCCGGGCTTACCGCCAACGCGTGGTCGAGGAACGTCATCGCCTGCTCGTGGGAGCCGAGCGCGACCGCCCGCTCAGCGGCGCCGCGGAGGGCAACTCTCGCCTGGGCTGCGAGCGCATCCGCCTCAGGGCCATCGGCCGCATACCCATGCGCGGCGAGGTAGTGACCGGCGAGTGCCCCGGCGAGCTCGTCGGCCCCGAGAACCTCGAAGAACCGCGCGGCGGCGAGATGCCGCGTCTTCCGATCCCGCTTGGCCAGGGTGTTGTAGGCGACCTCACGGATCAGCGCCTGGACAAAGGCATACTGACCGCGCTCCGGCGATCGTGGGTCGTCCATCTGGACGAGGAGTTCGCGCCGAACGAAGGCACGGAGGCGTGGTTCGAGTGCGTCCGGCTCTGTTCCGGAGACGGCCGCCAGCCCGGCGAGGGTGAAGCTCTGCCCGAGCACGGCCGCATCCGCAATGAGCGCTCGGTCGGCGGCGTCCAGCTCGTCGAGGCGAGCAGCGATCAACGCCGTGAGCGTCTCCGGCACGGCCAGGTCGGCGAGTTCGTCTGCGGGTCGGTAGACCCCATCCTCAAGCACCAGGCGTCCCTGCGCCACGAGCATCCGCACGGTCTCGACCGCGTAGAGAGGAATGCCGTCCGCCCTCTCCACGATCGCGTCGCGGGCTGATTTCGGAAGACCGGGGACGAGTCCGGAGAGGAGCTCAGCCATTGAATCGGTTGAAAGAGGCTCCAGATGGATGGAGGTGAAGCTGCGCTTGCCTGCCCCCCAGTCAGGCCGGCGGTCGAGGAGCTCCGGACGGGCCAGCGTCACGATCAGGATCGGAACGTTGCGGCTCCATTCGAGCATGTGGTCAACGAAGTCGAGCGTGCCGGCGTCGGCCCAATGGAGGTCCTCGAAGACCATGACCACTGGACTTGTCTCGGACAATCGCTCGAAGAACGTGCGCCACGCCCCGAACAGCTGTTGAGCACCAATCCCGGACTCGACGCCGAGCAAGGACAGCATGGCCGGCTCGATCCAGCGCCGCTCGGTCTCGTCGGGAAGGTGCTCCCCGAGCATCGCCGCGATGCGCGCCCGCGTCGTCGGCTCGTCGTCCGTTTCGGCGAGACCAGCCCGGCCGCGGATCATCTCGCCGAGCGACCAGAAGGTGATCCCCTCGCCATAGGACGGAGAGCGCCCGCGATGCCACCACAGGTTCCCCGAGATCCCGTCGAGGTACTTCTCGAACTCCCAGGCGAGGCGGCTCTTGCCGATGCCGCCCGCTCCAGTGATCGAGACCAGACGGGTACGGCCCTCGCGGATCGTGGCGTGGTACAGGTCCTTGATGAGGCGCAGGTCATCGTCGCGGCCGACGAAGGGGGCCTCGAGGGCATCGGATCTTCCCCGGCCACCGCGCTCGGCCACGACCCGCAAGGCCCGCCACACCTGGACCGGGGCGGCCTTGCCTTTGAGGGCTTCGGCCCCGGCTTCTTCAAAGACGATGGCGGAGGATGCGGCCCGGTGGGTGGCCTCACCGACGAGGACGGTGCCGGGTTGGGCGACCGACTGGATCCTCGCGGCAGTATTGACGAGATCACCCGCCACCATGCCCTGGTTGGTGGCTCCCAGGGTCACCGCGGCCTCACCGGTCAGGACCCCGGCGCGGGCACTGATACCGGGTCCGACGACGCGGACCGCATCGACCAAGTCGAGGGCGGCCCGGACGCTCCGCTCGGCGTCATCCTCGCGGGCCGTCGGGGTGCCCCAGACCGCCATGACAGCATCGCCGATGAACTTCTCGACCGTGCCGCCGTAGCGGGTGATGACTTCGGTCGCCAGATCGAAATAGCGGGTCAGGGTCTCGCGGACTTCCTCGCTGTCGCGCTCCTCGGCGAACGGCGTGAAGCCGACGAGATCCGCGAACATGATCGACACGAGCCGCCGTTCGGCGACGGGTGCGGTGGCGGCGCCCGAAGGGGACGCGCCCGCCGGACGGCCGGGTCCGGAAGTCGCTGTCGCGGAGGCCGGGGCGCGGGCGCCGAGCGGCGTCGCGCACTCACCGCAGAATTTCTCGCTCGGCTCGTTGGCTGCCCCGCACGAGGGGCAGGCGAGCGCCAGCGGCGCCGCGCATTCCGAGCAGAACTTGCGACCAGCTCGATTCTCGGTGCCGCAGGACACGCAGACCATAGGTCAGTCTCGCACAGCGGACGGAGCGGGCGACGGCTTGTCGGCAGGCGACGCGTGCGTGACGGCCGACGGCCGACTCGATCGAAGGCGATCCAGCTCCCGAAGCATCGGCCGGGCGCCCAACCGTCGGGCGATGCTCGCGGCCTCATCGGCGAGCGCCTCAACCTCGGCTTCCGGACCGTCGCGCGTGGCCAATAGGACGAGGATCGCCAGCAGCTGGCGCTTGGGAAGTCCAAGCTCACGATAGGCGTCAATGACCTCCCGAAAGGCCCGCAACTCGTTGCCGGCCGGGCTCTTTAGGGCCGCGAGCCCCGTGCGGATCAGCTGACGGTCCCAATCCCACAGGCGCCCGTGGATTCCGGTCTCGTCGAAGACGGCCAAGGCGGAACCGGCACCACCCTCGTCCCCCGCGATGAGCGCCAGGTTCGCGCCCAATCGAGCGTAGTCCGGGGCATTGGCCGAGTCACCGCTCGCGGCCCGTAGCAGGGCGCCGCACGCCTCCACGAGCCGACCCTCGAACGCGAACCGGTCGGCGCGCAGCCCCTCAAGGGACGAGAGCACGCCGGGATTTCCATTCTGAAGCGCCCACGCTTCGATCTCCTCGAATTCCGACGTCGCATCCTCACCGCGCTCGAAGGCCAGCGACGCGAGGCTCCAGCGGGCGATCCTCCGGGCGAGGTCATCGGTCTCCGTTTCCAACTCTGCTGCCCAGGTTTCGAGGGCCCAACTCCAGTCACCCACCTCGATCGCCGCCGAGGTTGCGTTCATGCGGGCAATTCGGGCGTGACCCCGGCGACCGAGCCGGAGGGCGGTGTCCAGGGCGGACCGGGCCACGTCGTACGAGCCGACCGGGTCGCCCCCGCCGATGGCCGTAAGATTGACCTTGGCCCGCAGCGATACGGCGACGAGGCCGTTCGCGTCGGCCAGCTCCATGCCGGCTCGGATCGCGCCAGATCCCTCGTATTGGCGTCCGGCATTGGCGAGCGCCGTGCCGCGGGTAATGAGCAGGTCCGCCACGGCCCGAACGTCGTCGAGGCGCTCGGCCCTCGGGAGCGCCCGGTCGGCAATCGCGACGGCGCGCTCGTGTTCCTCGTGGAGGAAGTAGGCGCGCGACAGCTGGCCCAGGAGGGCCACTCGATCGGCGTCCAACTCGACCCCGCTGGGCGCCCAGCGTTCTGCCGCCCCTTCGAGCAGGGACAATGCTTCCTCGGTTTTGAAGTGTTGTATGAGGCACCACGCGAGCGAGACCGTCGCCCGAAGTTCCGCTCCCTCGTCCGCCAGCTGACTACGCAGATGGAGTGCCTCCCGAAGGCGATCCTCGGCGAGCTCGGTTCGCGCGGCCTCCTCAGCGGCCAGTCCCGCCCGTCCGAGAAGATCGGCGATCTCGGATGGCTCGGCGGTGATCTGGCGGGCCTGATCGAAGAATGCCACGGCCTGGGCGAACGCCCCGAGCTCGATCGCTCGCTCGGCGGCCCCACGGAGCGCGATGCGCGCCTGAGCGGCGACCGCATCGGCCTCTGGGCCCTCTGGACTGTTGGCGTGCGCCGCCAGATAGTGGGTGGCAAGTGCCCCCGCCAGCTCGTCGGTCCCGAGGCCCTCGAAGTAGCGTGCCGCAGCCAGGTGACCCGACTTTCGGTCCCGCTTGGCGAGAGTGTTGTAGGCGACCTCGCGAATCAGCGACTGGACGAAAGCGTACTGGCCCCGCTCCGGTGAGCGGGGGTCGACCTCGATGGCCAGCAGCTCCCGCCGGACGAGCCCGTCGAGGCGCGCCTCCAGGTCCGTCTCGTCGTCACCGGACAACGCGGCGAGCGCAGGTAGCGTGAAGCTCTGGCCCAGGACACCGGCCTGCTGGACGAGCGAACGATCGACGGGATCGAGCGCGTCAAGCCGAGCGCCGATCAGAGCCGTGAGGGTATCCGGGACGGCCAAACCGGACAGGTCGCCGACTGGCTGATAGGCGCCATCCTGGACGACCAGCTTGCCGTCCGCGACCATCATCCGCACGGTTTCGACCGCGTAAAGTGGAATGCCGTCGGCGCGCTCCACGATTGCCCGGGCCGAGGTCTCGGGAAGCCCGGGGACGAGGCCGGTCAGTAGCTCGCGCATGGCCCCCTCGGGCAGCGGCTCGAGGTACATGGAGACGAAGTTGCGCTTGCCGGCACCCCAGTCCGGGCGACGCTCGAGCAACTCGGGCCGGGCGAGCGTGACGACGCAGATCGGGGCACCCTTCGACCAGTCCAGAAGGTGCTCCACGAAGTCGATCGTGCCCGTGTCCGCCCAATGAAGGTCCTCGAAGACCATGACCACGGGTCCTGAAGCGGCCAAGCGTTCGAAGTAGGTGCGCCACGCGGCGAAGAGTTGGTCGGCGCCGAGCGTCCCTCCATGGCCGAGCAGGGCGAGCAGGGCCGCCTCGATCCAACGCCGTTCCGCCTCATCCGGGACGAACGAGGCGAGGGATTCAGCGACCTTGAGACGGGTCGTCGCCTCGTCATCCGACTCGGCGAGACCCGCCCGCCCGCGGACCATTTCGCCGAGCGCCCAGAAACTGATGCCCTCGCCGTACGACGGTGACCGTCCGTCGTGCCAGTAGATGGGTTCGGTCAGGCCATCGATGTACTTGAGCAACTCCCAGGCCAGCCGACTCTTGCCGATGCCGGCCGGCCCGATGACGCTGACGAGCCGCGTTCTGCGCTCACGACCCGTCGCGTGGAACAGATCCTTGAGGAGGCGAAGTTCGTCCCCCCGGCCCACGAACGGGGCCTCGAGCGCCTCGGAACGGTTCCTCCCGCCACGCTCGGCCACCACGCGCAAAGCACGCCACGCCGGGACGGGCGCTGCCTTGCCCTTGAGCGCCTGATCGCCGATCGGCTCAAACGCGATCGCCGCCTCGGCCGCCCGAACGGTTGCTTCCCCGGCCAGGACGGTACCGGGAGCGGCCGCAGACTGGAGTCGCGCGGCGGTATTCACCATGTCACCGGCAACCATTCCCTGGTTGGTTGCGCCGAGCGTCACGGCCGCCTCGCCGGTGAGGATTCCGGCACGGGCCTGAATGGCGGGACCGAGCGCCCGCACCGCATCGACAAGCTGCAGCCCTGCCCGGACCGCGCGCTCCGCATCATCCTCGTGGGCGACGGGCGTTCCCCAGACCGCCATCACGGCGTCCCCGATGAACTTCTCGATGATGCCGCCATGGCGTCCCACGACATCAGATGCGATCTCGAAGTAGCGCGACAGCATCTCCCGCGTGTCCTCGGCGTCGCGCTCCTCGGCGAACGGGGTGAACCCGACGAGACCGGCGAAGAGGACGGACACGAGCCGGCGTTCTGCCTCAGGCGCTCCCGTGGCTCCGGGCGATGGGGCCCCGGGTCGGCCGGACGGGGCTGTGGTCGGCGACGCCGGTGCGTTCGGCCGCGCCGAACCGGACAGTGGTGTCGCACAGTTCCCGCAGAACTTCGCGGCCGGCGGATTGACCATGCCGCAATTCGGGCAGGCCACCGCGAACGGGGTCGCGCATTCTACGCAGAACTTCGCGCCGACTCGATTCTCCGTGCCGCAATTCGAACAGATCAACAGGCTTCGTCTCCACCCAGGCGCGGCGTCGAAGAACCGAGTGTAACGACTGCGTGTGGTGCGGCAAGGCTGCGGCGTCCAGCGGCGCGCCCGAGGACGCTAGACCGGGTCGAGCTCCGGCCGGCGGCGGCGGCGAAGCAGGCCGGTCTGAGGCCCAAGAAGGAGCGCGGCCAGGAACGCGACCGTCTCGACCAGAACGATGAGCGCCGCGCTCGCCGTGTTCGTCCAGTAGCTGAGGTACAGACCGACCAGCGGCGCAACGATTCCGATCCCCGCGGCCACCAGGATGAGCCTGGAGAAGCGATTCGTGACGAGTTGGGCGGTCGCTGCGGGAGTGACCAGCATGGCCACGACCAGGATGATCCCGACCGATTGCAGGCTGATCACGATCGTCATCGCGATGAGCCCGAGGAAGAGGTACT
>JAQBHC010000137.1:0-5071 GCA_032128175.1 Chloroflexota bacterium
GATGCGACTCAAGGACAAGGTTTCCATCATCACGGGCGGCGGGTCCGGCATGGGCCGGGTTGCGGCGCTGATGTTCGCGGCCGAGGGCTCAAAGGTCGTCGTCGCCGAGTTCAACGATGCGGCTGGCGAGGAAACGGTCCGCCTGGTCCGTGAGGCGGGCGGCGAGGCGTCCTTCATCAAGACCAACGTCGCCGACGAGGCCAGCGCCAAGGGCATGGTCGATCACGCGGTCTCCACCTATGGCCGCGTGGACGTCCTCTACAACAACGCGGGCGTGATGCCAGAAGAGGACCACTCGGTCATCGACACGTCGGTCGAGGCCTGGGATCGGGTCATGGCCGTGAACGTTCGGGGCGTGTTTCTGGGCTGCAAATACGCGATCCCGAAGATGGTCGAGCAGGGTTCTGGATCGATCATCAACATCTCGAGCTTCGTGGCCATCATGGGCTGCTCGAACCCACAGGACGCGTACACCGCCTCCAAGGGCGCCGTCCTTGCCCTCACAAAGTCGCTTGCCGTGCAGTTTGCCCCCAAGGGCGTCCGCACCAATGCCATCTGCCCCGGGCCGGTGGAAACGCCACTCCTCATGGACTGGCTGGTCAAGGATGAGGACGCCAAGCGGATCCGCCTCAACCGCAACCCAACCGGTCGATTTGGCAAGCCCGAGGAGATCGTCGCGATGGGCATCTACCTCGCGAGCGACGAATCCCGCTGGACGAACGGCGCCCAGATGGTTATCGACGGCGGCATCACGGTGAACTACTTCTAGCGCCCATGCGAACGCGGGATGATCCGCGAGCGGCGCCGTGAGCGAGACGCTCTCGTTCATCCTCGATGTGGGCGTTGCCACGGCGGCGGCGCTGCTCGGCGGAGCCCTCGTTCGGCGCTTCGGCCAGCCGCCCCTGGTCGGATATCTACTCGCCGGCATCGCCATTGGCCCATTCACGCCCGGCTTCACCGGCGACGTCGACCGGATCTCCGTCCTGGCCGAGGTCGGGATCGTGTTGCTGGTCTTCGCCCTCGGTGTTGAGTTCTCGCTGCGCGAGCTGTACGCGGTCCGCCGTGTGGCAGTCGGGGCCGCGCTCGCACAGATCCTGATCACGATCGTGGGCGGCACCCTGCTCGGAATCGCCGTCGGGCTCGAGCCGCGGGCCGCGCTCGTCGTCGGGGCAGTCATTGCGATCTCTTCCACGCTGGTCGTCGCGAAGACGCTCGCCGATCGGGGCGAGCTCGACAGCATCCATGGCCGCAACGCGATCGGCTGGATGATCGTTCAGGACGTCGCTACGATCGTGTTCATCGTGGCACTGCCGCCGTTGGCGGCGGACCAGCTGTCGGTCACGCCGATCCTGCTGGCGCTCGGGAAGGGCGCGCTCTTCCTGGCCATCGCATTCGTCGTCGGCACGCGGGTCCTGCCATTCGTCTTCGCTACTGTCGCACGCCTCGGGTCGCCCGAGCTGTTCCTGCTGGCCGTGGTCTCAACGGCGCTGCTGACCGCGTTCGTCTCGAGCGCGGTGTTCGGCTTGTCGCTCGCTCTCGGAGCATTCGTCGCTGGCGTGCTGGTATCGGAATCGGACCTTTCCTACCAGGCCGCGGCCGAGGTCATTCCATTCCGGGACCTCTTCGCGGTCCTGTTCTTCGTCGCGGTCGGCATGCAGGTTGACCCGGGAGCACTGATGGCCCAGGCGCCGCTGGTCGCACTGCTGACCATCGTGGCCGTGGTCGGCAAAGGTGTCCTCTCGGCAGCCCTGGCGCGCTTCTTCGGTCTGCCGTCGCGCTCGGCCATCCTGGTCGGTGCCTCGATCGCCCAGGTGGGCGAGTTCAGCCTGATCATCGCGGCGGATTCGAGTCGGCTCGGCCTTGTGGACGATGCGACCTACAACATCATTCTCGCGACGACCATCGCGAGCATCGTGCTGTCGGGCCCGGCCCGCCGAGTCGCAGACGGCCTGGTCTCGCGCCTGGAGCATCGATCAACGGAGCGATGGGCGGCAAGTCACGACCACGGGGATGAACCGGGCCATGGGAGCAACGGCGAGGCCATCGCGCCACCGCGCCGCAGGGTCGTTGTCGCCGGTTCCGGTCGTGTCGGACGAATCGTGGTTCGGGCCGTGCAGTCGCGATCGTTCTCGTGCCTGGTCATCGATCGCGACCGGATCAGGCTTGATGAGATGGCGGCCCTCGGCGCGGACATCCTGTACGGCGACGCCGCCCGTCCGGAGATCCTGGCCCGTGCCGGCCTCGACAGGGCCGTCGTGCTCGTCATCGCCATCGGCGATCCGCTGACCGCGCATCTTGTGGCAGAGCGGGCCGCGCATCTCAACCCGCATCTGATGATCGCGTCGCGCGCCCGGGGCGTTCGTCAGGCCGAGGATCTTCGCGCGGCGGGCGTGCACCATCTCGCGGATCCGGACAACGAAGCGGCCATCGACCTGGCCCGCCATGCGCTGCAGCGGATGGGCGTGTCTGGTCCGGAGCTGGCCGCGATCACGACCGGCCTGCGGCGCGACGCCTATCGCTGACTCGTGTTCGAGGCGACCTCGGGCGTATCATCCCAACCAATCACCGACCATCCCCTTGCGGCGCGCCACCCGCCGCACCAGTTCCGAGGAACTTCTCGATGACCGTCGACCAGACCGCGTCCACCATCAGCGCGATGAAGATGATGATCGGCGGTCAATCCGTCGATGCGGCCGACGGGCAGACGTTCGAGATTGTGAATCCGGCGACCGGCGTCGTGATCGCAACCGCTCCGCTGGGTGGCAAGGCCGACGTGGATATCGCGGTCGCAGCCGCCCAGAAGGCATTCGAGGACCCGAAGGGCTGGGCCACCTGGGCTGCCGGCAAGCGAGGTCGGACCCTTGCGAAGTTCGCGGCGATCATCAAGGACCACAGCGAGGAACTGTCCTGGCTCGAGACCCGCAACGTCGGAAAGCCGATCGGTTCGTCGCGCGGCGAGATCATCGGATCAAGCCTGGTCTTCGACTACTACGCCGGTGCCGCGAACAAGGTCTTCGGGCAGACGATCCCGGTCTCAAAGCCAGGCCTGGACCTGACCCTGCGAGAGCCGATTGGCGTCGTCGGGCTCATCGTGCCCTGGAACTTCCCCCTCCTCATGGCCAGCTGGAAGCTCGGCCCAGCGCTCGCTGCTGGCAACACCTGCATCCTCAAGCCGGCCAGCCTCTCCCCGATGACCGCCCTGCGGATCGGCGAGCTGGCACTCGAGGCCGGCATCCCGGCCGGCGTGCTGAATGTCGTCACCGGGCCCGGCGGAGCCGCGGGTGCGGCGATCGCGGGGCACCCCGGGATCGGGAAGATCGCCTTCACGGGCGAGACGACGACCGGCCAGGAGATCATGCGGCTGGCTTCGAACAACGTGAAGAAGATCAGCCTCGAGCTCGGCGGAAAGAGCCCCAACGTGATCTATGCCGACGCGAATCTGGAGCGCTTTGCGTCCGAATCGCCGTATTCGGTCTTCGACAACTGCGGCCAGGATTGCTGCGCTCGGAGCCGAATCCTCGTCGAGCGGTCCGTCCACGACCAGGTTGTCGAGTTGTTCGCTGCGGCGACCCGCAAAGTCAAGGTCGGGAACCCCGAGGATGAAGCAACCGAGGTCGGTACGCTCGTCAGCTTCAAGCAGCGGGACCGCGTGCGCGACTACATCGAGATCGGCCTGGCCGAGGGGGCCAATCTGGTCGTCGGTGGCGATGCGCCTGAGGACGACGGCCTCGCGGATGGCGCGTACCTGATGCCCGCCGTCTTCGATGGTGTCAACAACGACATGCGCATCGCGCGCGAAGAGATCTTCGGTCCGGTCGTCTCGATCATTCCGTTCGATACGGAGGAGGAGGCAATCCGCCTGGCGAATGCCACCCCGTATGGCCTCTCAGGGTCCGTTTGGAGCCGCGATATCGGCAAGGCGCTCCGCACCGCCAAGGGCATCCAGGCTGGCGTGCTGTCGATCAACTCGAACAGCAGCGTCCACACCGAGGCCCCGTTCGGCGGCTACAAGATGTCGGGCATCGGGCGTGAACTCGGCATGTCGGCCATCGAGCTGTACACCGAGACGAAGAACATCTTCATCGACATCCGCCCGTAGTCCAGCCGTGAGGCCTGGCCAACGAATGAGCACGCCCGCGAACGACGATGTCGCTGTTTTCGACCCCGAGCCACTCGGGGCAGTCGACTTCGAGCCGCAGCGGGTCGGCTCGGGACGTCGAGCAACCGTGCCGGTTGCGGCGTGGGTCATCGGGTTGGCGGTCGTGGTTGGAATCGGGGCTTTCGCGGGCGGAGCTGTGGTTGCTCCCCTCGATCGCGACAGCGGAGCGGTGGCTGCTGAAACTGCTTTCGAGGAGCCCTCGGTTTCGATCGACGTGAGGCCGCCCGGCTCTCCGGAACCGCACTGGCCGCCGCTGCTCAGGCCAATCGTGACATTTGGGCGAATTGAAGTGCATGTTCCTGGGCCGACAAGCTCGGGTTCGGAGACGGCTCAGATGGGCCTTCGCGGGACGGTTCGAATCCGAGCGGCCCGCTTGACGATCACGCTTGAGCGGGCCGGCAATGTCCTTGGGCTCGCCTCGGTCGATGTGAGCGACCCGAACGGCGGGATTCGGCGTGACGGGAGGCCCACCTTCGACGCGACGTTCGACCTCCCCGAATCGGATGTCGGCGAGACCCTCTGGATCGCGGTAACGGCCTACGACGACGGCGGTATGCCGCTCGGTGAAACGCGTCGGCCGTACTGGGCGGGTCTGCCCGCCAGCCCGTGACGAGCCAGCGGCCACTACAGACCGATCAGTGTCCGCCGGCGAACGCGGGTGCCCGGAGATCCGGACGGCGACGAGCCAACCAGTCCACGAGCGCCCAATGCGTTGTCTTGAAAGCGAGCTCAGCCCAAGGGATGTCGTCGGGCGCGAACGTCCGAATCTCAATGGCCTCGACGGTCGTTGTCGGCGCGCCGCCGACGACGCTCGCCTCGAGTACGAGAACGACGACGGCAGCCTCCAGTCGCGTGTAAAACCCGACGATCTCGCCCGGTCGAATCTCCAGGCCAGTCTCCTCGCGCGTTTCG
>JAQBHC010000138.1:0-6700 GCA_032128175.1 Chloroflexota bacterium
CGGCCACCAGGACGGGCCGTCGTCGTGGATCGATCCTCAAGCCCGTGACCGTGCCCCCTACTTGACGGTGAGCGTCCCGGTCATCGTGGGCACGGGGTGGACGGAGCAGATGAACACGTAGGTACCGGCGGGCAGGCCGTCGTAGGCGTAGTTCGCGGATTCGCCGCCGTTCACGATTTCCTGATCCTGGATCACGGTCGACTTGTCAGCAGCCCGGATGTCGATGTCATGGACGATGCCCCCGGAATCCTTGTTGCTGAACGTGATGGTGAACGGGGCGTTGGCCGGAACCGTGATCGCGTGCTGGTCGTAGGCGATGTTCTCGGCCATGATCTCGAAGGCCGTCGCCGGCTCAGCACCGGCGTCGCTCGGAGCGGGACTACCGGACGCGCCGCCGGCCGTGTCTCCACCCTTTGGAGGGAGGATGCCCGTCTGCACCAGCGCGGCGATCACGAACAGGACGATGCCCACCTGGAGGAGTCGCCGCGGCCAACCGGGCGGAGGGGGATTCTCGATGTGCCCGGTTACGTCGGCTTCCACGGTCTTGGCGTATTCAGCGCGCGCATCGGGCAGCCATCCCACGAGGGTCATCACGAAGATGATCGCGCCGGCCGCCAGAAGCCAGCCACCGAACACGAGGCCGGCAAGCAACGCGGCCGTCCCGAGTGCGCCTAGCAGCGGTCGGAATGACGGACCGGGCATGTGCACGCCAGGGGGCGGGCCGCGGTGGACGATTGCGGGCAGCGTCTCCACGTGGGTGGCGCGGTCGTAGTCGCGGATGGCCTCGCGGCCCCAGTAGACCAGCGACACGGTGAGGATGACGAGGCCAACCCACAGCGCGTCCCCGCCTACGACAAGGCCCCACAGCAGCGCAGCCGTACCGACCGCCGCGAAGATCGGTGAGTACGACGGTCCTGGCATATGGAGAGCCGGCGGCGCGATCGGCGCGAGCCGGGCCGGTGTCCGGCGACTGGGTCCGACCGTCGCGAACATTCGAATCGTTACCAGGAGGTAGACCACCACCACCGCGAGCAAGGCGACCGGGATCAGACTGATCAGCTGGCCCCAGTCCGGCGTGATGATCAGAGTCAGCAGCTCGAGGATGGATTTCCAGAGCGCTTCCATCGGACCGCGGCCGCCCTCAGTCCTCGGACGAGCCGGCGATCAGGACGTACGCCATGAGCGACATCGCGATCCCGAGCGCACCCAACATCGTGACCCCGGCCCATTCGATTTCGTAGCCGAGCGGAACCGCACCGAGTGCGTAGATCGCACCGACCGCGATGAAAGCGATGCCGATGATCGCTACGTTCCTGGGATGGCGGATCGGATGCATGGCGTTCACTCCCGCTACAGGAAGTAGAGGATCGAGAAGAGAAGGATCCACACGACATCGACGAAGTGCCAGTACAGCGACGCCGCCTCGACCGCATCGTGATGGCGCGACGAGAACTGTCCGGACATGCCTCGGTAGAGGACGACGCCGAGCATGATCACGCCACCGAAGACGTGGGCGCCGTGGAACCCGGTCAGGGTGTAATAGGTCGTCCCGAAGGGCCCCGAGCCCATGGTCATCCCCTCCTCGAACAGGAGGCTGTAGTCGTACGCCTGCATCAGCAGGAAGATGATGCCGAGGACGAAGGTCACGGCCATGTTGCGAAGGAACCCGCGCCGATCGTCGCGGCGGATGGCCCAGATGGCCATCTGGAGGGTGACCGAACTCAGGACGAGGATGACCGTCGCGACGAGGATGATCGAGAACGGGTTGAGGATATGGTCGAACTGACTCGGCGGCCACTCCTTGACGCCGTTCGCGTCGACGAAGTTCGCCCGGGTGCTGAAATACGCGGCGAACAGGCCGGCAAAGAACATGATCTCGGAGGTGATGAACAGGATCATCCCCAGGATCGGGTTGCTGATCCCGCCCCGGGCGTCGTGCGCCAGGCCCGCGACCGGGCTGTGCTCGGCGGGCGGCGTCAGGGCGTGGCTATCGGCGGTCACGGTTCGCTGCTCCTCAGTGCCCGCTGCGCCCGTGCCGGGCGTCGAACACCGGCCGCTCGCTGCGGACCTCGGGCAGGTGATCGAAGTTGTACGGCGGCGGCGGGGACGAGGTCGCCCACTCGAGCGTGTTGCCCTCCCACGGATCGTCGCCGGCGATCTTGCCGTTGCGCAGCGAGATGAAGACGTTCCAGATGAACGGGAGCATGGACGCGGCGATCATGAACCCGCCGACGGTCGCGGCCATGTTCCAGTCGTTCCAGCCCGCGTCGCCGGCATAGTCGGCGATTCGCCTGGGCATTCCGGCCAGCCCGAGCATGTGCATCGGGAAGAAGGTCAGGTTGAAGCCGATGAACATGAGGACGAACTGGATCTTGCCGAGGCCCTCGTCGAGCATCCGGCCGAACATCTTCGGGAACCAGTAGTAGACGCCCGCGAAGACGCCGAACACCGATCCCCCGAACAGCACGTAGTGGAGGTGCGCGACGACCCAGTACGTGTCGTGGAGCGCGAAGTCGACCGGGACCGCGGCGCTGAACGCGCCGTTGATGCCACCGATCAGGAACATGGTCAGGAAGCCGAGCGCGAAGATCAGGGGCGTCGAGAACGTCAACTGCCCTCGGAAGAGAGTGAATACCCAGTTGAACATCTTCACCCCGGTGGGCACCGAGATCATGAAGGTCAACAGGGCGAAGAACGGCAGGAAGACCGCCCCGGTCGTGAACATGTGGTGCGCCCAGACGGAGAAGCCGAGCGCCCCGATGCCCGCTGTTGCGAAGACGAATGCCTTGTAGCCGAAGAGCGGCTTGCGGCTGAAGACGGGCAGGACCTCGCTGATCACGCCCATCGCCGGCAGGACCATGACGTACACCGCGGGGTGCGAGTAGAACCAGAAGATGTTCTGGTAGAGCACCGCGCTGCCGCCACCGAACGGGTCGAAGAAGTGACCGCCGTAGTTACGGTCAATGAACAGCATCACGAGCGCGCTCGTGATCACCGGCGTGGCCATCAGGACGAGGACGCTCGTGACCAGCATGGTCCAGACCATGATCGGCATCCGGAAGAGCGTCATGCCTGGCGCACGCATCTTGAAGATGGTCACCAGGAAGTTGATCGATCCCAGGATCGAGCTGGTCCCGATGAGGATGAGGGACATGATCCACAGGTCCTGGCCCGATCCGGGTGATTTCAGGGGTCCATCCAGCGACAGCGGCGGGTAGGACGTCCAGCCGGCTGCGGCCGTACCCCCGGTGAAGAAGCTGGAGATGAGAAGCACTCCAGCGAGCGGCAGCATCCAGAACGAAAGGGCGTTGATCCGCGGGAACGCCATGTCCGGTGCGCCGATGTGGAGGGGCACGATGTAGTTACCGAGGCCTGCGAGCATCGGGATCACGAACAGGAAGATCATGATCGTCGCGTGCATCGTGAACATCTCGTTGTACACGTGCTCGTCGGTCAGGAACTGGAGGCCCGGCGCGGCCAGTTCGGCCCGCACGACCATCGCCAGGATGCCGCCGATGAAGAAGAACAGGAACGAGTTGACGATGTACATGATCCCGATCTTCTTGTGATCGGTCGTGGTCAGCCACTCGTACAACCTGCCCCTGGAGTAGGTCGAGGTGCCCGGGGTCAGCGCGTGTGTCGCCATGGCGCGCTCCTCACTTCACCGTCAGGGTGCCGGTCATGTTCGAATGGATCGAACAAAAGAACGTGTAGGTTCCCGCCGATAGCGGCTTGAATGTGTAGTTGGTGCTCGTGCCGCCATCGATGACCGGCTCGTCCTCGACGACCGTGCCACTCGAGTCACGCACGTCGATATCGTGGGTCAGACCGGCCGGATCCTTGTTCGTGAAGGCGATCCCGAACGGGGCGTCGGCCGGGACCTCAAGGCTCGCGGTGTCAAATTGCACGCCCTCGGCGGTCACGTTCAGGACGACGCCACTGGGCAGCGGCGCGGGTGTCGCGTTGGCCTTCTCGATCAAGGCACTCAACCAGGAGTCGTAGTCGGCCGCTGAAAGGGCAATCACCGAGAAGAGCATCAACCGGTGGCCGGTGCCGCACAGTTCGGCGCACTGACCCCGGAAGACCTGGCCCGCCTCGGCGGCATCCACGGTGAACTCGAAGATATTCGTCTGCCCCGGAACGACATCCCGCTTGAACAGGAAGCGCGGCACGTAAAACGCGTGGATCACGTCCGGGCTGTCCAGCGTGACCTGCACCGAGCGACCGACGGGAACCGCCATGCCGCCCGCACCGGTGTCGACGTCATAGGACGGCGTCAGCTGGGTGGCGAGCTTCTTGCCGTTGCCATCGAGGTACTCAAACTGCCACGCGAATTGCCCGGCGATCGCGTGGATCCGGATGTCGGGTTGGGCACTCACGGCGTCGACCCGATTCAGGCTCTGCCAGGAGATGACGAACAGGAACAGGACGATGGCTGTGGGGATGATCGTCCAGATGATCTCGGCGATGTTGTTGCCGTGCGTCTGGACGGGCAGGTCGATGTCCGAGGGCCGCCGTCGGTAGCGCAGCACGCTCCACACGATCAGGCCCTCGACGACGATGAAGATCGCGACGGCGAACGCGAAGACGATGTCGTACAGGCCCCGGATGTCGCGTCCCTGCTCCGTGACCGCTTCCGGCGGGTAGAGCGTCGAGCCCCAGCCGGTGAGGAACACAGCGACGACGAGGGCCGCCAGAATCGCGACGACCACGCCGGCCACGAGGGCGTCGGGCGCGGGGCGCTTCCTGGGGCTGGTCGACATCGGCTGTCCTCGGATGGATGAAGGTGACGATGCCGGCGGTCGGGACGGACCCCGGCGGGACGCGAGCGGAGCCTCGCGCAGGGCGGGCCGGTGGACATGATACCCGAGGCCATGTGCTCCGTGAGTGCCCCGTGCGGCGGCATGGGACCATGAGCCGATGGAGCTCCCAGCGCTCGGTCGTCGCGTGCTCGCCCTGCCGGTCTTGACCGCGGTGTTGGGCCTCGGAGCCGGCGACGTCGCTGCGCACGGCTCGGTGCCGGTGGCGCCACCGGACGGCGTGAATCTGCTGCTCGGCTGGGACGTCGAGCCGGTGGTGGCCCTTGGGCTTGTCGTGGCCGCGATTGTCTGGTGGCGGCTCCTTGGTGCCGTGGATCGAGCGCATCCGGCACATCCGGTCCCGGGCAGGCAGCGATGGGCCTTCCTCGCCGGGCTGGCCGTGATCGCCGTCGCTCTGCAGTCGGGGGTCGCCCGCTACGACACGACCCTGTTCTCCCTGCACATGGTCCAGCACCTGCTCCTGACCCTCGTGGCTCCACCGTTGCTGGCCCTTGGGGCCCCCGTAACGCAGATCCTCAGGGCTGCGTCGAGTGAGAGGCGGCAGCGGCGCGTCCTGCCGATCCTGCACAGTCGGGCGGTGGCGATGATTGGCCATCCGATCGCCGCCTGGCTCGTGTTCACGGCGGTGATGTGGGGGACGCACTTCTCGCCCCTGTTCGACCTGTCGCTCGAGAATCGCCTGGTTCACGACCTGGAACACGGGCTGTTCCTCGGGGCCGGCCTGCTCTTCTGGTGGCCGGTCGTGGGTCTCGATCCGGCCCCACACCGGATGAGCCATCCAGCCCGGTTGGGCTACCTGTTCCTGCAGATGCCGCAGAACTCGTTCCTCGCCGTCGCCATTTTGTTCGCCGGCAGTCCGCTGTACGCGCATTACACGAGCCTGGGAGCCCCGTACGGCATCGATGCGCTGTCGGACCAGCGCCTCGCGGCGGGGATCATGTGGTTCGGCGGGGACGTGATCTTCCTGATCGCCCTGCTATCGGTCCTCGCAGGCTGGATGCGTACGGAATCGCGGGCCGCCGCGTCGGCCGATCGTCGGGCGGACGTCGAGCGGGCGGCAATCCGTGAGCGGGAAGTGGCGCTCCGAGATCGCCTCCACGACGAACGCGCCGGCCAGGCTGGCCACGCCGGTCAGGGCGGTGGCGCCGGTCACGCCGGTCAGGGCGGATCAGATGGGCCCGGGGTCTCCAGCAGCGAGCGATAGCGCTCCGGATCCACGTTTCCGCCACTGATCACGGCCACCACGGTGCCGGTCAACGCGTCGAGGCCGAGCTCCTGAGCGTGGAAGTGCGCGGCGGCGACGGCCAGCGCGCCGGACGGTTCGACGATCAGCCGCGCCCGCTCTGCCACGAGGCGCATGGCCATGGCAATCTCCCTCTCCGAAACGGTCACGACGCCATCGAGCAGCCGCGAGAGATGCGCGAACGGCCGCTCCCCGATCGCTTGCGAGCGCGTGCCGTCTGCCATGGTCCGCGCGGTTGCGGCACCGTCCCAGCGGACGATCCGACCCGACTCGAGAGACTCCATGGCGTCGGCCGCGAGCTCGGGCTCCACGCCGACAACTCGGGCCGTGGGCCGGAGCGCCCGGATGGCCGCTGCCACCCCGCTGGCGAGGCCGCCGCCTCCGATCGGCACGAGGACGAGGGCGAGATCGGGCACGTCCTCGGCGATCTCGAGCCCGCAGGTCCCCTGGCCGGCGATCACGCGGTCGTCGTCATAGGGCGGAATGAGGACCAGATCGCGCTCCGTGACGAGACGGGCGGCCATGGCCTCGCGGGCGCCACTCTCGATCGCCACGGTCACGATTTCCGCGCCGTCCGCAGCGACCCGCGTCCGCTTCACGGCCGGAGCGTCCTCGGGCATCACGATCGTGGCCCGCA
>JAQBHC010000139.1:0-14535 GCA_032128175.1 Chloroflexota bacterium
CGAACGCGGTCAGCGCTGCCAG
The DNA here is from genome assembly GCA_032128175.1 of Chloroflexota bacterium. Taxonomy (GTDB): domain Bacteria; phylum Chloroflexota; class Limnocylindria; order Limnocylindrales; family CSP1-4; genus UBA5189. Next base: position 23 of record JAQBHC010000139.1, read on the forward strand.
GCCAACGGCCATGCCCAGCATGCGGGCCACGGTGACCGTGGCCGAGGCCACGCCGAAGGCAGCTCGTCCGACCGCCGCCACGGCCGCGGTGGAGCGGGGCGTGATGGTCATCCCGAATCCGAGACCAAAGGCGGCCATCGCCGCCGCAACTTCTCCGATCTCGACCGCCGGCGTCCAGGCGGCCATCCGGGCGAGACCGAGGATGCTCAGACCGAGCCCCGCCGCCGTGACCAGACGCAAGCCCGCCACGCGCAGGATGAAGCCCGAGCCAAGCGCTCCCACCGCGGTGGCGGCGGCCAGCGCCCCAAGGGCGATCCGCTGGACGTCCGGCCCTCCGTACAGGACCCGGTCCACGAAGACCGCCCCGCCCACGATCGCGGTGGCGAATCCATAGCCGGTCAGCAGCGAGATGAGCGCAGCGGCGCTGAACGCCCGGTAACGAAACAAGCGGACGTCGAAGAAGGCGCGCGGATGTCGCGCCCCCATCCACGCGGAGAGGCCAATGCCGAGGAGCCCGATTGCGGCGGCAGCCACCAGGAAGATCGCCGGATCCAGGCTGCTGCCGAAGAGATCCGGGCTCCCGGCAAGCGTGATCGCGAGGAGGAGGAGGGCCATCCCGACGGAGAAGGCCAGGGCGCCCGCGAGGTCGATGGAGCCGCGCTCGTGGCTCGATTCCCAGTCCTCCCCGGCTGCCCAGGCCAGCACAAGGCCGACGATTCCGATGGGCACGTTGATGTAGAAGACGTAGCGCCAGGACGCGGCGAGGGCATCGTGGAGCGGCCCGTCCACGAGACCGGCAGCCTCGAGCGCCGTAGCGGGATGGAACCCGCCGATGATCCAGGCTCCGACGAAGGGCCCGGCAGCCATGCCCAGGAAGGTGAGCGCGCCGATGAATCCAAGCGCCCGGGGACGCTCGTGATCGTCGAACAGGTGGGACGCCGCGGCCGTTCCCACCGGCACGAGGATGCCGCCCCCGACGGCCTGCACGACGCGCGCCGCGATCAGCTCCTCCAGGGACGGCGCCCGCCCGGCGAGCAGGGAGCCAAGGGTGAACAAGACCAGCCCGCCGAGGAAGAGCGGGCGGGTGCCCCATTGATCGGCCAAACGGCCGGCCAGGGGCATCGTGATCACCGTCGCGAGCAAGTACGCGTTGATCACCCATGAGGCCAGGCGGAGCTCGCTCCAGCTCGCCAGCCCCGTGACGATCGACGGCAGGGCAACGGCAGTGATCATCAGCTCGAGGCCGGCCAGGAACACCCCGACACCGAGCAGGACGAGCAGGACCAGCCGACTTCGTCGATCCATTTCGGCGAGTGTAGGCGGGCAATCTCCGGTTCGGCGCTCGCCGACGCTGGTTTGCGATCGGCCTCTTGACAGCTGGCGGCGGATCAATGCATATTGATATAAACCGGCGTTGATGTATCCAACTCGCGGGAGGATCCCCTGAGCCCGTCACGAGCACGAATCCGCTCCACCATCGCTGCGGTCGTCGATCAGCCGGACGATCTCCGCGCCGTACGGCTTATCCACAAGACCCTGTCGGACGTGAATCGCCTGCGCATCGTTCGGCGCCTCGCGCAGGGCGAGGCATCGGTCACCGAGCTGATCGACCACGTCGGCCTCTCGCAGCCGCTGGTCTCGTGGCACCTCGGCAAGCTCCGCCTGGCCGGGCTCGTTGAGACGCGGCGAGCCGGTCGCGAGACCCTGACCCGCCTCATCCCGGAGGCATGGGACCGCTTCGCGACCTATGAGCGAAAGGTGCTCGGTCTGGTTGCCGATCCACGCGGGAGCGCGGCTTCGTGAGTGGCTCGATCGTTTCGGCCGGCGTCCGCGCGCGCGTTCGTGGCTTTGCGGAACCGGTCGCTCGCGGGCTTGGTCGAGTCGGGCTCACGCCGAACCACCTGACGTTCATCGGGTTCGGGGTCGCGATCGTGGCGGCCATCGCCGCCTCGCAGCAGGCCTGGCTGGTCGCCGGCTTGCTGGTGATGTTTGGTGGCGTCTTCGACCTCTTCGATGGAGCGCTCGCGCGGGCAACCAACCGAGTCTCCAGGCTCGGGGCCTTCTATGACTCGGTGTTCGACCGCTGGGGCGAGGGCGTGATCTACGTCGGGATCGCCTGGGGCGCGCTCGAAATGGGCCTGTCGCGAGCGATCGTTCTCGCGGTCGCCGCGTCCGTGGCCGCGTTCATGGTGAGCTACACGCGAGCCAAGTCCGAAGGCCTCGGCTTCACGACCGGCACCGGCATGGCGAGCGTGGGTCTGGCGCCCCGTGAAGTCCGGCTGGTGATCCTCACGGTCGGTCTCGTGATCGCCGGACTCCTCCCCGGGTTCCCCGAGGACATGGATCAGCCCGGGGCGATGGCATACCCACTTTCGGCCCTGGCCCTCGAGGCGGCGCTTGCCCTGATCACGATTCTCGCCACGATCACGACCATCCAGCGCATCCTTCACGCTCGCGCCCAGGCCCGGGAGGGCTGAAACCGAGCGCCACGACACCCAGGACAGACCACCGACGACCGACATCCATCGACACCCAGCAGGCCCATCGAGGCGTCAGGAGCAAAGTGAGCACCACCAACGGAAAGAACGGCACCAGCGGCACGAATGCCGGGACCTGGGCGGGGTCCGGCCGCAAGGATGGCAAGATCCGCGTCGCCATCGTCGGCGTCGGGAACTGTGCAAGCAGCCTCGTCCAGGGCCGCTATTACTACGAGAATGCGAAGGTCGGCGACTTCGTCCCCGGCCTGATGCACGTCGAGCTCGGCGGCTATCACGTCCGCGACATCGAGTTCGTCGCAGCCTTCGACATCGACAAGAACAAGGTTGGCAAGGACGTGTCCGAGGCGATCTATGTGAAGCCGAACAACACGTTCGTCTTCCAGCAGGTCCCGAACATGGGCGTCAAGGTCGAGCGTGGGATGACCCACGACGGCCTCGGCAAGTACCTCAGCCAGATCATCGAGAAGGCGCCCGGGCCGACGGCCGACATCGTCGGGATCCTGAAGGAGCGCGAAGTCGACGTCATGGTCTCGTACCTCCCCGTCGGCTCCGAGGAAGCAACCAAGTGGTACGTGGAGCAGGCCCTCGCGGCCGGCGTCTCGTTCGTCAACGCGATCCCCGTCTTCATCGGCCGTGAGCCCTATTGGCAGCGCCGGTTCGCCGACCGCGGCCTCCCGGTCATCGGCGACGACATCAAGAGCCAGGTTGGCGCCACGATCAGCCACCGGGTCCTGACCCGACTGTTCATGGATCGCGGTGTGCGTCTGGACCGGACCTACCAGCTGAACTTCGGTGGCAACACCGACTTCCTGAACATGCTCGAGCGCGAGCGGCTGGAGTCCAAGAAGATCAGCAAGACCAACGCCGTCACCTCGATGCTCGACTACGAGATGGATCCGGACGACGTCCACGTCGGCCCGAGCGACCATGTGCCGTGGCTGCTCGATCGCAAGTGGTGCTACATCCGGATGGAGGGCACGACCTTCGGCGATGTGCCCCTCAACGCGGAGCTCAAGCTCGAGGTCTGGGACAGCCCTAACAGCGCCGGCGTCATCACCGACGCCATCCGTTGCCTGAAGCTGGGCCTGGATCGTGGCCTGACCGGCACGCTCGTGGCGGCCTCGAGCTACTTCATGAAGAGCCCGCCCCACCAGATCCACGACGACATCGCGTTCAATCGCGTCGAGGCGTTCATTCGCGGCGATGACAACGAGACGCTGGTGGGCACCGAGGTGCCGGCCGTGCGCAAGTTGAAGAAGCTGTCTGGCTCGAAGGCGAAGGTCGCCGCCGCGTCGAAGTGACGGATCGACAGCGCCGGCTGGAGGCACCGCATCGGCGGCTCCAGCCTGGTTCGCCCGTCTTCGAGCGGGCGGTGGTCGCGGGCTACAGGGCTGTCGCCTGGGTGATCTCGCGCCTGCCGCCGGCGATCCCGCGGGTCGTGCTTGGCCGCGCCGCCCAGCTCTCCTATCTCCTCTGGCCGTCGAAGCGGCGCTGGTCGAATGCCAATTTCGGGCATGTGCTCGGTCTGTCGCCGCGCCACCCGCGCGTGTGGCTGACGGCGCTCAAGGCGTATGGCCTGTACGGACGCTATGTCGTCGAGCTGGCGCGCCTCCCGAGGCTCGCCCGCGAGCGTGCGGATGAGCTCGTGCGAGGCTCCGATCTGGACGAAATTCACGAGATCTGGCATGCGTCCGAGGGGGGCCTCATCTTCACCCTCGGCCACGTCGGCAATGCTGAAGCGGTCGCGGCCGGCGTCGCCTCGCGCGGTTGGCCAATCAGCGTGGTGGCCGACGATTCCTCGTTCCCGGGTCTGTTCGAGGAGTTCCGTCGCACGCGCGAGCAGTGGGGCGTCCATGTCATCCCATGGAGAAACCTGCGCGAGATCTATGCCGTCCTGCGCCGGCGCGAGATGCTCGCGCTCCTGATTGACTGGGGATATCGGGCCGACGGAATCCCGGTCAAGCTCTTCGATGCGTGGACCACGCTCCCGGCCGGCCCGGCCACGCTGGCGGCCAAGACCGGTTCGCGGATCCTGCCCGTCACCATCCGCCGCAATCCGGACGGCTGGACGTTCTCGGTCACGTGGGCAGCCCCGATTTCGGTGGCGTCCTCGAATCCGGCCGATCTTCAGCGGGCAACGCAGGCCATCGCCGACGCCTTTGCCGACTCGGTCGGAGCGGAGCCGTCCCAGTGGTACTCGTTCAAGCCGGTCTGGCCGGCCGACCCGGACGAGCGCCGGGCGCTCGCCGGGCGCGCCGCACAGATGCTGGCGAGCGAACCGGATCCGGGGCCCGAGGTCGCGGCCGCGCCCGAGGCCGGACCCGACGTCGAGGCCGTGGCCCGACCCAGCGTCGTCGCTCCCATGAGCGAATCTGCCACCGTGACAGCGACGCCGGAGGCTCCGCTCGGTACGCTCCGACAACGCGTCCGTGTCCGGCTGATTGCTGCCGCCGCACGCCTCCTCATCGTGCTGCCCGAGGGGCCCGTCAACCTGCTCGGGGACCTCATCGGGGACATCTGGTACCGGGCCGCGCCCGACCGAACTGCCCGCGCCCGGCGCAACTTCCGGCGCGTCGCGGAGCACATGGTCGTTCGCAATCTGGGTGGCCAGCAGACCCGTGCGGCGGCGACCGACGATCGCGCCCTCGAGCGGCTGGTGCGTTCAGCCTCCCGCCACGCCGTCCGCTACTACATCGACATGGCGCGCCTGCCCGGTCGCAGCGCTGCGGACCTGGAGCGTCGTCTCGTCGTCGAGACGCCCGACTCGGTCGAGGATGCCTTTGGCGTCCCGGGCCCGATGGTCTTTGTGTCCATGCACTTTGGCGCAGTGGAGTACCCGGCGCTGTTCGCCGTGGCGCGCACGGGTCGCCACGTGACGGCGCCGATGGAGACGCTTGGAGATCCCGCCTTGCAAGCCTGGATCGAGTCCACCCGCGGTTCCGTCGGCGTGGATATCGTCACGCTCAGGGATGCCCGGCGGGCGCTCAGCGAGGCGCTAGACCTTGGCCGGGTCGTGGGCATGGTCACCGACCGGAACGTGGCCGGCGGTACGGTTGACGTGCCGTTCTTCGGCGCGACGGCGCCACTGCCCATGGGGCCCGGCCTGCTGGCGATGGAGCGCGGGCTGCCGATCTGGGTGGCCGCCGTCCGGCGAGCCCAGGGCGGCCGCTACCGCGGCCAGTTGCGCCGGGTGGACATCCCGACGGCGGGAACGCGGCGCGCGCGCCTGGCTGCCGCGATGACCGGCGTGGCCGCGGCCATGGAAGAGTCGATTGCCGAAGCGCCGGAGCAGTGGTGGTCGGCCTTCTCGCCGGTCTGGCCGGATCTGGATCCCGAGGCGCGGACCGGCACCGGGAAGCTGGAACAGGACGCTCCTCGATGACCGAGCGCCTCGGCCAGGCCGATCTTCACATCCACACCCTGGCCTCGGACGGGACGGCCAGCGTGATGGACATTCTCGAGCACGTCGAGCACGCCACCGACCTCGACGTCATCGCCATCACCGACCACGAACGGATCGACGCCGCGCAGGCGGCCCAGGCCGTCGCTCGCGATCGCGGATATCGGGTCGAGGTCGTCATCGGCGAGGAGATCACGACCCTCGGCGGCCATCTGCTCGCCCTGTGGATCGAGGAGACCGTCCGGCCCTTGCGCTCCCTGCGCAGCACGATTGCCGCGATTCATGAGCAGGGCGGGCTCGCCATCCCCGCCCATCCGCTCGTGCCGTATCCCTTGTGCGCGCAGGGCTTCGTCCTTCGTCGACTCCTGAGGGACGAGCCGCGCTTCCGGCCGGATGGCATCGAGGCGTTCAATCCCACGACGCTGGGACGCCCGTGGCACGATCGCGTCGTGCGCTTCGCGGAGGAGTTCGGTCTCGCCCGGATCGGTAATTCGGACGCGCATGCACTGGAGGCCGTCGGCTCCGGGTACACGACCTTCCCCGGCCGGACGAGTGCGGATCTGCGGGCCGCGATCGTCGCCCGAACCACCCACGAGCACGGCTCGTTCCACGGCACCACGGCACAGCTCGGAACCTTCCGCGAGCAGCTCCGCAAGTACGGACGGGACGCCCGGGCCGGTCTGGGCGGCCGCGTTCGGCGCGATGGGTCGGGGCGTGATCTGGGCTACCCCCCCGCTGATGGTGCGACCTCTCGCCGGGTTCGGCCGTGAAGATCGGGCTCGTGACGCCGTACGTGTATCCGCTGCCGGGTGGCGTCAACCAGCACGTCCGCTACCTCTACGAGAACCTGCGCCTGCGCGGCCACGACGTGCGGATCATCACCAGCTCCCACGGCCTGCAGCGCGCCTCCGAAGGGGACGTCATCCGCATCGGGAAGGGTTTCTCGATGCCGGCCAACGGATCCATGGGCACGATCACGCTGTCACCCCGCTACCTGTCCCAGGCACGCGACGTCCTCGAGCGCGAGCAGTTCGACCTGCTCCACTTCCATGAGCCGTTCGTGCCGTTCCTCTCACCGGTCGTCCTGCGCCTCTCAACGAGCGTGAACATCGCGACGTTCCATGCCTACGGCGGGTTCTCGCCGGCCTATGAATTCGGCTCGAAGGTCATGGGCTCGTACGCCCAGCGCCTGCACGGGCGGATCGCGGTGTCGGCGGCGGCCCGCCACTTCATCGACCGATTCTTCCCTGGGGACTACAAGGTCATCCCGAACGGCGTGGACATCGCCCGCTTCCAGCGTGCTGTGCCGATTGCTCGCTGGCAGGACGGGACGCGAAACATCCTGTTCGTCGGTCGGTTCGAGCCGCGCAAGGGCCTCCTGGACCTCCTGCGCGCCTATCGGATCCTGCGCAAGACGGGCTGCCCATGCCGCCTGCTCGTGGTCGGAGGCGGACCACAGGAACGCGAGGCGCGCCGCTACGTCATGACCCGGCGGATGGGCGGCGTGGAGTTCCTCGGGCGGGTGGCCGACGACGAGCGGGACGCCCTGTTCCGAACCGCCGACGTCTACGTCTCCCCGGCGACGGGGCGTGAGTCATTCGGCATCGTGTTGCTCGAGGCCATGGCCGCCGAGGCCGCGATCGTCTGCAGCGACATCCACGGGTACAAGGGCGTCGCTCGACGCGATCGTGATGCCCTGCTTGTGCCGCCGCGCGATCCAAAGGCCCTCGCTGGCGCCATCGGGCGTCTGATCGCCGACGACGACCTGCGTGCCCGGATGACGGCGTCCGGCGCCGAGCGGGCGCAGGAGTTCAGTTGGGAGCGCGTCACCACGAAGGTCGAGGAGTACTACGGATTCGTGATCCGGCGGCTTGCGGCACAGGGAGCCCTGCCGGCCGGTTTTCACGCCGCGGTGCCGCCGCCCCGGGGCGCGGTCGGCGCGGTCGAGCGTCCGGCGGAGGACGCCCCGATCGGCTAGCCGGGCAGTTCCGTCGCCGAGCCGCCCCCATCATCGTTCGCGCCCGACACAAGCAGGTCCTCGACGGCCGACTCGACGAGCGCGACGCGCCAGATCCAGGTGGCATACCCGATGATCACGACGACGCCGACGATTGCCACGAACAGCAGCAGGACCTCGGGGCTGGCGAGGCTTGGGCCCGGGCCGCTGCGATCCACGGTACTGACCGGAAACTGGAACGGGTAGACATACGTCGGCAGGAATCCCTGGTAGGCGTTCGACAGCGCCTGCGGGAGCGGCAGGCCGGCGATGTTCGGGTACCACAACACGAACCAGCCGGCCATCGCCACCAGGAGGCCGGCGACGAAACGGCGGGCATCGCGGGCCGTGGCCACGATCGCAGCGAGCGGGAGCAGGGCGAGCGTGACGATCAGGGCGATGGGCTCGACCGGAACGTTGGTGGACGTGATCATCGGAGTGTCGTCGAAGAAGGTGGACGCCACGACGAAGCCGAAGCTGATCCCGACCGCTGCCAACGCCGCGTTCCGAAGCCTGATTCGGATCGACTTGCCAGTTTCGCCCTCGTCCGCGAGGGACACCAGCAGCCTGACCAGCAGCAGCACGCCCACGCCGACCACGATCGCGATCGCTGCCGCGCGCCCGCTGAGCAGGAAATCGGGGATGAGCGTGGGGCAGGCCTGTGAGCCTGGGTTCACGGACTCGACCCCGACGAGGGCGCACAGGGGCCGATGGAAGAGCCACAGGGTCGTCGGGGCAAGGACTGCGGCAGCGCCGGCGAGGCGGACGAGCAGCCAGGTGCGGCGAGACGCTCCGTGCCACAGCTCGGCGAGGAAGTAGGCGAGCGCCATGAGCACGAATGGCAGGCTCGTGTAGTAGTGGTACTGGAAGGCCGCCCGATCGATCCGCGACCAGGCCAGCCACTGAAACGCGAAGCCGATAGCCAGCAGCGCCAGCGCCGGGCTCCGTCGGACGAAGGCCTGCCGAGCGGCGAACGCCATGGCCGGGACGCCGAACCACCACGCCACGAGGTTCCCCGAGTCATAGATGGCGGCAGCGGTGCCCCCGGCGAAGTTCTCCTGATAGAACCAGACCGGCTTGAAATCGAACGCCCAGGCCCACCATGGCGACGATGCCGCATGCGGGGCGCTCAGATTGTTGTGGTAGCGGTACATCTGCTGGGTCAGATCCCACAGGGTCTGGCCTTCATGGCCCACCGGCCACGAAGTGAGGATTCGATGATCCTCGACGTTCGCCCACGGGATGTAGGACACGACATACAGCCCCAGCGGGATGACGACCAGACAGGCGAGCACCCAGAGCATCGGCAGGCCGAATGCCGCTCCCGGCCGGAGCCAGCCTTCCGGCGCCGGAGTCGGCGACGGGAGCAGCCGGGCGGGATCATCGGACGTGGGGGTCACGGCCCGAGGGCCGAAGCCCCAGCGGCCCACGACGATCACGATTGAGTACAGGGCCGCGCTCAACGCAACCAGCGCGAACGCCACCTCCTGGGCGGTCACGGCAATCGGTCCGAGGACCACGGGATCGCCGGCGGTTCCGGTCATGAGGGCCAGCCCCCAGACGAGCGCGCCGACCGCCGCTGGCCCCCAGACCAGCAGCCGCTCCTCGTCGTCCGACCAGGCGATCGGCCGGAGCACGTTGGCCGTCGCGGCCACCAGGGTCAGGCCGATCATCAGCGTGATGAACAGGAAGTTGCCGCCCCCCTGCCCGGCCGGCACCGACAGGGCGAGGTAGCCGAGCAGCGTGGAGGCTGCGACCAGCCCCCCAACCACGAGGAGCCGGCCGAGAGCGCTGCGGGCGAGGGCAAGAACGCCGAGGGCGCCAACGGCATAGACCGCGACCCACTTCGCGGCGAGCGCGAACCCGAGGGACAGGCCGATCAGGGGCATCACGAGCCAGAAGGCCAGCCATTGGCGTCGGGATCCTCCGGGTCGCCAGATCGCTGCGAACAGGAGGTACGCGGCGACGATTCCGAGCCCAACGTAGGCGTCGTTCATCCCGATGCGGCTCTGCGCGAAGAGCATGCCGTCCACGCCGATGAGGAAGGCGAGGAACACCGCGACCTCGCGTCGGCGGAACAGCAGCCGGGCCAGGAGATAGAGCAGCACCGCCATGGCGACCCCCGCCAGAACGCCGGGCAGCCGCCAGGCGTAGGCGTGCTGACCGACATCGACAGAAACAACCTGACCCGCGTCTGAGAAGGCCAGGATCTCCTCCCGGTCCGATGACGGATAGCGTTGGTTCTCGTCGATCACCAGCGCGGCTGGGGCGAACGGCACGGCCGCATCCGCGTAGATCGCGTTCGAGTGTGGTTCGATCACGAAGATCGTCGGTTCGCCGGTCTCGGGCCGGGTGCCGAGGACATGGACCATCTGGGACGCCACGTCGTAGCCGATCCATCCGGCACCGCCGGCCGGAAGCGGGAACGTCTTGTCGAGCGCGGGAACCTCGCTCCCACCTGGGGCAAGAATCGTGGCCACGCTGGGCCCCGTTTCGGTCTGGACCGTCACGTACAGGCGGTCCTTGTCGAGATTCGTCGTCAGGACCATCCCCAGCGCCGGGCCGGACAGCGGAACCGTTGTGCTGATCTTCACCTCGGCGATGTCGAGGAACGCGACGCTGTGGACGGTGGCCAGCGCAACGGAACCGAGGCCGGCGTCCGAGACCGCGGACACGGGGTCGACCGTGGCACGGCCCACTTCGGACGCTCCTGCGCCGTCAAGAACGACGACCGTCGATGCCGGCGCGCCCGCCGGAGCGTCCGCCGCAATGCCGCCGTTGAGCACGGCGATGACGGAAGCGCCGTCCGGCGTCACGTGGAGGAACGCCACCGGCTCCCCGAGGGTCGTGAAGCTCGCCGCGACCACCGCGCCTGAACTGAGGACCGTCCCATCACGACGGGCCGCGTCCAGCACGGTCGCGTCAAGGGTGAGCAGCTGCCCGCTGCTCGTGCCCACGAAGACCCGGTGTGAGGCTCGGTCGAGCGCGAGCGTCTGGGCGCCGGGGACCCTCACTTCGACGAGCAGGGCGCGGGTCGTCAGGTCGTAGGCACGAATCGCTTCGCCGGTGGCCACCCAGAGCCGATCGCCGGCAACGCGGGTCGGCGAACTGGCGTCCTCCCATCTCGGCTCGACCACGGCCGCTCGAATCGGCACGCCGAGGTCGCTCGTCGCCGTGACGCGATCGTTGCCCCAGGCCACGATTCCGCCGGCCATCGCGTACTTGGCGAGATGCGGGTGGGTCCATTCATAGATGTCGTGGGATATGCCGTACCGCCAGGCCTGCAGGAACTCGATGGCGGTCCGTGGGTGATAGACCTCGTCAAAGTGCATCTGATACGGCTCGCCAAGGCGCCAGACGCGGGCGGTGAGGAGCGTGACGGCGAGGAAGACCATCATCCAGACGTCGAGACGATCGACCCGTCCCCCGGGCTCGCCGTGGAGCCGTCGCGTGCGGTCCAATCGGAGCGGCCGCTCGTTGATCCGGTGCCGCAGCCAGCCAAAGAAGCCCGCCTCGCCAGTGGACGGCCGATGATCCCAGACAGGGTGCAGGGACCCGGGAGTGGCGACCACGGCCGGCGATGCCATGGCCAGGGGCGCCTCGCCCGGGCTGGCACCGCGCATGGCTGGGTCGGCGCCTGGATCGTCGGTCGGGGCGTCGGTCCAGACCTCGATCCGTGCATCCAGTGCGGCATCGTCCTCGTCACCCAGGCCGTCATCGCCCGTGGAATCAATCTCGGCGGCGAGGCGGCGGTTCGCACCAGCCCGAAGCTCACTCAGCGCGAACAGCAGGAGGGCCGTCTGAATGACCGCGGCGGCGAGCACGACGTAATAGGAGCCGAGTGCGCGGCCCGTCCCCAGCCAATCACTGATGCCCGGGTTGTTCGGATACAGCGTGGTCAGGACGAAATACATGTTCGCGAAGGTCGCGAGCCCGGACAGGACGTAGGCGATCCGCCAGCGCCATGAGACCGCCGCGAGGATGGCCCCGAGCGCGACGAACGGATACAGGTAGCGCTCATGCACGCGGGTCGGGACGACGAAGAAGGCGATCGCCAGGATGGTCAGGCCGATCAGGATCGTCCGACGATCGGGTCGCCTGGCCACCACAAGGCTCGTCGCCAGGAAGACTGCGAGGGTCAGCGCCGTGCCCACAACCACGGCGGGGATCGCGCCGACGGAAAAGGCGCTGCCACAGGCCGGCGCGACCATGTCGCAGGCCCACGAGGAGCTCGTGGCAATGCCGCTCCCCTCAAAGGTCACGAGCGCCCATGGGTTCCAGGCGTTGACCGAGAGGTACGGATAGCCGCCGGCCGTCTTGAAGATCTGCTCCACGAGCCCCGGCAGGGACAGACTGAACGGCCAGACCATGGCCAGGACGGTCAGGAGACCGGCAATACCCGTCGTGATGATCCGGACCGGCCCTCGGGTTCGGGTCTCCCAGGCCGTGGTCGAGCGCCGCGGCGCAGGCGCAGCTTCGTCGCCGAACCCACCCTCGGGCCACAGCGCCCGGCGGATGGTCACGGCCGCGACGATCGGCAGGAGGATGCCCAGCTGCGGCTTGATCAGCGCCGCAACGACCGTCAGCACGGCCGCGCGCTCTGGGCGATCGCGCCACAGCTCACGCAGGGCGAGCAGCAGGAAGACCAGCCCGAACGAATCGACCTGTCCCCAGACGACGCTGTCGAACCAGGTGATCGGATTGATCACCACGATCACCGCCCCCAGGCGGGCCGCCCTTCGGCTGCCCCCGAGCTCGAGGGTCATCGACCAGACGAGGTAGGCCAGGCCGAGATCGGCCAGGATCGGCGGCGCCTTGATCAGATCGCCGACGCCCCCGAGCATCTGGCCGACCAGGCCGACCACCCAGAGGACGTACAGGTACCCCGGCGTGTAGTCGTGGAAGAAGTCCCGTTCGTAGAACCCGCCGGGGCCCTGGCTGGCCAGGTTCGAGGCCCAGTACTGGAACGCGCCCAGGTCGTTGGCGAAGCCGGAACCGGGCAGGAGGTATGCGATGATGACGCGGAACGTGAGCCCCAGCGCGAGGAGGATGAGGATGCCACCGACGCCGTCCCGCGTGCCGGATTGCATCGTGTTCTCGCCCCGGACGGGCTCACCCGACACGGGGCCAGTCAACCGGATCGGCCTCCTGCTCGAGCGATGAGGTGGGGCGCAGCGTAGCACAGGGTCCTGCCCGGTCCGGCAGCGACCGACCCGATCCGCACTGGCTCGACCTCCTTCCCTCGGCGCTGATCGGCGGCACGCTCATCGCAATCGCCCTGGCCGCCTACTGGTTGCCCGGATCGGTCCGCCACTACAACCATTTCGTGTGGCAGGCGCTGGCATTTCTCGATGGCCGGGCGGCGATCACCTGGCCCGTGGCGGGCAACGACTACTTCCAGGACGTCCTCCCGCTGCGCGACGCCGCCGGCAACCTGACGGGCTTCGGCCTGCTCCCGTTCCCTCCACTGCCGGCGATCGTGCTCATGCCCTTCGTCGCGATCTTCGGGCTGGCCACGGATCAGCGCGCCGTGTCCGTGATCATCGGCGCCATCGATGTCGGGCTGTGCTGGTGGGCCATGGGCCGGCTCCCGGTTGGGCGGCCGGTCCGCCTGGCGGTGACCGTGTTCTTCGGCTTCGGGACGGTGGTCTGGTACGCCGCCGGCCTCGGGACCACCTGGTTCCTCGCGCACGTCGTGGCGCTGGCGCCGGCGCTGCTCGCCGTGGGCATCGCCCTTGGCGGGGACCGCTCCTTCGAGGCGGACGTTGACGCCCTGGAGGATCCGGACGCAGCGCCGGCCCGCCCGCTCCGCGAGGCCGTGGCTGACCTTCTGCGCGATTCCCTGCGCGAGATCGGAGGGGCGCTGGCGGCCCCGCTGGCATTCATCGACCGCCGCCAGTTCGTGGCTGGCCTCCTCTTCGGCCTGGCCTGCACCGCGCGGCTGACGATCGTCTTCGGCGCACCGTTCTTCCTGTTCGTCGGGAGTGGCGGGTCCTTCCTGCGGCGTGGACTCTCCGCCGGCCTTGGGGCGATCATTCCGGTCGGCGCGCTCGTCGCTTACAACCTCGCCACGACCGGCCAGATCGTCCACGCCGGCTATGAGTACCTCTACCAGCTCGAGGCGAGCGGCTATCAGGCCCTCGGGTACCACGCTGCGTGGAGCATCGAGGACCTTCGCTACCTCCCGCAGAACCTGGTGACCATGCTCTTCTCGGCCCCAGCGGTCTTTCCCGATCGGATCCCGAGCGGACTCGGCTCGGGAGCCGCGCTCTGCACGGCCGATGGTGCCGTGCGCGGCCTGTTCGACCCAGCCTGCCCGATTGCGCTGCCGCGGGATATCGGCATGAGCCTCCTCCTGACCAGCCCTGCCTACTTGCTGGCGCTCCCGGCGCTGCGTCGAGCCGGCCGCTCGCGGCTGGTCGCGGGGGCCACGCTGGCCGTGGTGGCGATCGCGTTCGTGAACCTGATGCACTTCAGTCAGGGCTGGGTCCAGTTCGGCTATCGCTTCAGCAGCGATTTCGTCGTGTTTGCCCTCCCGCTGGTGGCCCTCGGCATTGCGCGGCGCGGCGGCGTCGGTCTTCTGGCCCTCTGGCTCGTGGGGCTGTCCGTGGCGATCAAC
>JAQBHC010000140.1:0-14732 GCA_032128175.1 Chloroflexota bacterium
ACGTGGCCCTCGCCGGACGGCCCGAATGCCCCGCCGGGGACGACGGCCACATGTTCCTCCTCGAGGAGGCGCGTGGCGAAGGTCTCCGAATCCAGCCCGGTCGAGGTGATTCTCGGGAAAGCGTAGAAGGCCCCCCGCGGCTCGAACGTCTCCAGGCCCATGGCATTGAACCCGTCAACCACCAGGCGACGTCGGCGGTCGTATTCAGCCCGCATCCGCTCGACATCGGGTTCGCCATCGACGAGCGCCACCAGTGCAGCGTCTTGCGCAATCGTCGGGGCGGACATGATCCCGTACTGGTGGACCTTGACGATGCCCTCGAGGATTCGGGCCGGAGCGGCGAGCCAGCCCACCCGCCAGCCGGTCATCGCGTAGGCCTTCGAAAAGCCGCCCATCAGGATCGTCCGTTCGCGCATCCCTGGGAGCGACGAAAACGCCCGGTGCGTGTATGAGCCATAGGCGAGGCGATCGTAGATCTCGTCGGTGTACACGAGCAGGTCGTGGCGGACCGCAATTCGGGCCAGCTCATCCTGGATTTCCGGCGTCAGGACCGCTCCGGTCGGGTTGCACGGATAGCCAAGAAAGAGCGCCTTGGTTCGCGCTGTGATCGCCGCCTCGACCGCCGCCGGATCGAGCGCGAAGTCGTCCTCGTATCGGGTGGGGATCTGGACCGCCGTCCCGCCGGCGAACACGATCGCGGGGACATAGGCGACGTACGAAGGCTCGTGGAGGATCACCTCATCACCCGGATCACAGGTCGCGCGCAGTGCCAGATCCACCGCCTCCGACGCGCCGACGGTGATCAGCAGCTCGGTCGCCGGGTCGTAGCGGACGCCGTAACGCCGGTCGAGGTGGTCACTCAACGCCCGGCGCAACTCCACCGTTCCGTAATTCGAGGTGTAGTGGGTCCGCCCTTCGCGCAGCGACTCGACGCCAGCCTCGACGATGTGGCGCGGCGTGTCGAAGTCCGGCTCCCCGACTCCCAGGCTGATGACGTCGTCCATCGTCGCGAGGATGTCGAAGAACTTGCGGATCCCGGATGGCGGCACGTCGAGGACGCGCTTCGACAGCGCGCGGTCGGCAAGCGGTGGCCTGACCTGGGCCTTCATGCCGTGGCGGGCGCCAGGGCGGCGGCTCGTTCCATCGGGCTTGGACCGCTCGGATCGACCGTCAGTGACAGGTCCGTCGGCTCCTGGTTGCGCCACGGTGCGGCGGCCGTCAACCCCTCGAATGCCCGTGCGGCGCGGAACAGCATGAGCTCGCTCCAGGCAGGACCAATGAGCTGGAGTCCGACCGGAAGGCCTTCCGACAGCCCGCAGGGAATGGACACACCCGGCAGCCCGGCCATGTTCACCGGCAGGGTGCACGCGTCGGACAGGTACATCGACACCGGATCCGCCGTGCGCGCGCCGAATCGGAAGGCGACCGACGGCGAAGTCGGTGCCACGAGCGCATCGATGCCTGACGCAAAGACCTGATCGAAGTCGCGCTTGATCAGCGTGCGCACCTTCTGCGCCTTCACGTAGAACGCGTCGTAGTAGCCGGCCGACAGCGCGTAGGTCCCGAGCATGATTCGGCGCTTGACCTCTGCCCCGAAGCCGTCGCCGCGGGTCGCGAGGTAGTCGGCAATGAAGTCCGCCCCAGGAAGCCGCGAGCTCATTCCGTAGCGGACCCCGTCGTAGCGGGCGAGGTTCGCCGAGGCCTCGGCCGGAGCCACGATGTAATACGTGGCCAGCCCGTAATCGGTGTGAGGCAGGCTGACCTCCTCCACGCTGGCCCCGGCGTCTTCGAGGAACCGGACGCTCTCCCGGATGCGGCGTTCGACGTCGGGATCCATGCCCGCCACGAAGTACTCCCGCGGCAGCCCGAACCGCTTGCCGGCCAGCCACCCGGCGGCCTCGTCATCGGACGTTGGGAGCTGGAGCAGCTCCTCGGGCACGGCGACCGGCGCAGAGGTAGAGTCGCGCTCGTCTCGCCCGGCGATGGCATGCAGGAGCGTGGCAGCATCGCGTGCGTCGCGCCCAAACGGTCCGATCTGATCCAGGGACGAGGCGAAGGCCACGATTCCGTAGCGGCTCACCCGTCCGTAGGTCGGCTTCATGCCCACGATTCCGCAGAGCGCCGCCGGCTGGCGGATCGAGCCGCCGGTATCCGTCCCGAGTGCCAGTGGCGCGTGATGAGCGGCCACGGCCGCCGCCGAGCCGCCGCTGCTACCGCCCGGGACCGTGTCCAGGTTCCACGGGTTGCTGACCGGGCCGAACGCCGAGTACTCGTTGGACGACCCCATCGCGAATTCGTCCATGTTGGTCTTGCCGAGGAACACCGCGCCGGCCGCGCGGAGACGTTCGGTGATATGGGCGTCGTACGGCGCTCGGTACCCCTCGAGGATTCGGGATCCGGCCGTGCACTGGCCGCCCTCAACGCTGATGAGGTCCTTCAAGGCAAGCGGAACGCCGAGCAACGGTGGCAGCGCCCGCACCGCGTCCGCGCCCTCGCGACGAGCCGCGGCCAGGCGCGCATCTGCAGCCGTCGCCTGCGCGAGTGCTCCCTCGCGGTCGATGACCAGCCAGGCATTGAGGGCGTGGTTGCCCCGCTCGGCCGCGTCGAGATGGGCGTCCGCCAGCTCCGTGGCACTCACCTCGCCGGAGCGCAGGGCAGCCGTCATCTCATGGGCAAGGGAGCGAGTCAGATCGGTCGTCATGTCAGAGGGAGGCTGCGTTCAACTCGCGTCGCCGCCCAGAATCGGCGGCACGACGATGAATGGGCCCTCGCGCTGCGGGGCGTTACCAAGCACGGCCGATTGCGGCAGGGACGGCGTGACGACATCGTCGCGGAGGATGTTCTCCAACTCGATCGTCTGGGCCGTCGGCGGGATCGCATCCGTGTTCAACTCGGCCAGCTTCGCGTACTGGTCCAGGATCTGGTTGAGCTGTCCCTGGAGACGGTCCAGCTCCGCCGCCGTCATACCCAGACGGGCGAGGAACGCGACGTGCTCGACATCGGAGCGTGAGAGTCCGGCCACTCCGGGATCATAGCCGAGCGGGCGAGGTTCCCCGGGCGGCGTGCCCGCCTGCCAGCACCCGCGTGAGCCAGCCGGCAATGCGGCGGCGCGACCAAAGTCCCATTCGGGCATCGCCGCTCGGGGGATGGCGGCTCCGAACCGCGGGCCGGATGATGGCGGCTGCCGACGAGGTAACCGTCGTCGCACCCGAGGTGCCCGTGACCATCCAGATCGCCTGCCTGTCCTGCGGTACCCCCGCGCGCTCGACGACGAGCACGTTCTGCGGCCGCTGCGGGCAGCCACTCGGCGCCGCACCTCCGTCCCACGTGGAGCTGCCGGTCTGCCCCGTCTGCTACACCGCGGCCGACGACGACGGCCGCTTTCCGAGTGCCGCGTCGGCCGGCCTGCGGCTCGACATTCCGCGGCACATGGATGAGCACGAGCAGTTTCCCGTGGGTGACGAGAACTACCTGGAGAGCCTTCGCGAGGGCGGCCGGATCCGAATCGGACGCTGGATGGCTCCGTACGATCTCGTACGTCGCTACCTGGTGACCGGTGCGCTCGACGGCGGGCGACGGCGCCAGTTCGAACACGATCTCATCGTCACCGCCATGACCCAGCTCGCCCGCTTCGGACCGGACGCCGTGATCCTGGGCGACCAGCCGGCATGGCGTGCCGCCCGCGAGGCGGTCGCCGAAGTCATGGAGCGATTCCACGGGCGCTCCGGGACACGCGTCCTCGCCTGACCGCGCGGACTCCGTCTGACCCCGACGGCCCGGCCACCTCAGCCCGACAGCAACTCCCGGAAACCAGCCGCGTCGAGAACGGGCACGCCGAGCTCTTCGGCCTTCGCAAGTTTGGAGCCGGCGCCCGGCCCGGCCACGAGGTAATCCGTCTTCCGCGACACGGTACCAGCGGGTTTTCCGCCCGCCGCGCGAACAGCTGCCTCGGCCTCCTCACGACTGTATCCCTCGATCGTGCCGCTGACGACCACGGTCTTGCCGGTCAGGGGACCTGCGGCCGCCGCGACTCGAGGTTCCGGGAGCTCGACTTCCACGCCCGCATCGGCCAGATCCTCGAGGGTGCCGCGACCGGGACCGCTCTCACCGAACCACGCCGCCAGCGCCGCGGAGACGGTGGGACCGATGCCTTCGATCTCCTCGAACCGAGCCGGCTCGGCGGTGGCGACGCCTTCGAGGTGCGAGGCAGCGCGGGAGAGCCAGTCGTCCCCCGCCGGCACTTCGCCCGCCAGCCAGGCGGCCAGTTCGATCGCTGTCGTCCAGCCCACCTGCGGGATCCCGAGCGCGGCGATCACCCGGTCCAGCGGCCGACGCCGTGATCGCTGGATGGCGGCGAGCAGGTTCTCCGCACTCTTCCGGGCAAACCGATCGAGCCCCTCCAGGTCTTCAACGCTCAGCCGATAGAAATCGCCGCGCCGCTTGACCAGACCGCGCTGCAGCAGCTGCTCCAGGACATGCCAGCCGGCGCCCTCGATGTCCATACCGCCGCGGCCGACAAAATGCGCGAATTCCTGTGCGACGCGCGCGGGACAGGCGGCGTTTGGGCAGTAGTGGCGAACGGCGCCCTCGTCCTGGACGATTGCCGTCCCGCAGACGGGGCATGTCTCCGGCATCTCGAACGCGCGCTCGGTGCCGACCCGCCGCTCGGAGATCGGACGGACTACCTCTGGAATGACGTCGCCGGCTTTCTGGAGGATGACCCAATCCCCGATCCGGACGTCCTTGCGGCGAACTTCGTCGAGGTTGTGGAGCGTGGCGCGCGCGACGGTCGAACCGGCCACTTTGATCGGCTTGAGGTGGGCGACCGGCGTCAGCGTGCCCGTTCGTCCCACGTACGCGACGATGTCTTCCAGCAGAGTCTCCACCTGCTCGGGTGGATACTTGTAGGCGATCGCCCAGCGCGGCGCCCGCGACACCATCCCGAGGCGCTCCTGCTGATCGCGCCGGTCGACCTTCACCACGACGCCATCGGTCTCGTACGGCAATCCGTGACGCTTGTCGCGCCAGGATTCGGTGAACGCGATGACTCCCTCGATGTCGAGGCCGGCGGCGTGATTTGGATTGACCGCGAAGCCGAGCTGCGCGAGCTGGTCGAGCGCCGCCGACTGGCTGTCCACGCCGGCCATAGCGGACTCCGCGACCGCGCTGTCGATCAGCCCACGTGTCGCGGGCGCATCCTCGTCATCGATCAACTGGTACACCCACGCACTGAGACGGCGGCTGGCCGTGACCGCGGAATCTTTCTGGCGAAGTGAACCCGCGCCGGAATTGCGCGCATTGGCATAAAGAGGAAGCGCGGCTTCTTCGCGCTCCGCGTTGATCCGTGCGAACTCCGCCTTCGGGATGTAGACCTCGCCACGTGCGTCGATCGTCATTGGTTCACTGAGGCGAGCCGGCACGCTGTCGATGGTGCGCAGGTTCGCGGTCACGTCCTCGCCCGTCGTCCCATCCCCTCGCGTGGCGCCCTGGACGAAACGCCCGCGCTCGTAGCGCAGGGCGATCGCCAGACCATCGATCTTCAGCTCGGCCACGTACTCGAGTCCGGGTGCCGGCTCAGGTGCCGGCGGCAGACCGAGCGCGCGCCGGACCCGCGCATCGAACGCGCGCAGTTCGTCGTGACTGAAGGCATTGGAAAGGGACAGCATCGGCCGACGGTGGCGAACCTCGTCGAACGTCTCGGCGGGTCTCCCCCCGACTCCCTGCGTCGGAGAATTCGGCGTCACGAGGGCTGGATGCGCTGTTTCGAGCGCGACCAGCTGACGGAAGAGCTGGTCGTAGTCGGCGTCGGTCAGGAACGGCGCATCGGCCTCGTAGTAGGCGGCGTTTGCCGCTTGCAGCTCCGACACGAGGTCGGCGTGCCGGGCCACAGCAGCAACGGGATCCAGCGCCGCGGCCTCGGCAACGAGGGCCGGGTCCACGGGCAGGCCCTCTGGCCCGGTATCCAGCTCCGGCGAGGCACTGGGTGCCGGCTGGTCCGCTCGACGTTTGCTCATCGCTGCCAACGGGCGCGACGGACCGCGCGGGTCACCGCGAGAGGTTGACAGGCGGGCGCTGTACGAGGTCGCGGCGAAGGTCTTGCGGCGTCGCACACCCGAGCAATGGGAGGGCGAGCGACAGCTCCTCGTGGAGGATCGCGATCGCCCGTTCCACGCCGGGCTGCCCGCCCGCGGCGAGGGCCCAATAGAGGGGCCGCCCGACGAGGACGCCAGAGGCACCAAGTGCCAGTGCAACCGCGATATCCGGGCCTCGCCGGATCCCGCCGTCCACCCACACCTCGATGCTCCCGCCGACCGCAGCCACGATGGCCTCGAGCGCATCGGCGGTCGCCAGCGATCGATCGAGCTGGCGCGCTCCATGGTTGGAGACGATGATCGCGTCCACCCCGTGCTCGACGGCAAGGCGAGCGTCTTCGGGGGCCAGAATCCCCTTGAGGACCAGCGGCAGCTCACTCCACTCTCGCATCGCGGCGAGGTCGCTCCACGTCAGGCCCATCGCGCGCTGGTCGTCCAGCCCAGCGTAGCGGCCGCGGTCGGCGCCACCTGCGGCCTCGACGTTCGGCATGCGTGGCATCGCAAATCCACTTCGCCGATCACGCTCCCGGTAGGCAAGAACAGGCAGATCCACGGTGAGGACGATCGCTCGGTAGCCGGCCGTGGCCGCTCGTTCGACCAGCGACCGGGTATAGGCGAGGTCACCGACGAGGTAGAGCTGGAACAGGAGATCTGCGCCCGGGGCCGCTGCGGCAACGGCCTCGAGCGTCAGGGACGCCGAGGTCGAGATGATCGCTGGGATCCCTGCGGCGGCCGCGCCGCGTGCCATCGCCGCTTCGCCGTCCGGGTGGGCCATCGCCTGCGTCGCCATCGGCGCCACGGCCACGGGCAGGGCGCTCGGTCGTCCAAGGAAACTGCCGGCAACGTCCACGCTTCGAATGTCGGTCAGGACGCGCGGAAGGAACCGGAACTCCCGCCAGGCGACGTCGTTCTCGGCAAGCGTGATCTCGTCCCACGATCCACCGGCGACGTAATCGAAGTCCGCAGGGGCCATGCGCTCCCGGGCGACGGCTTCGAACTCGGGCAAATTGACAATCGCGGCCAGGTCCCCTGGCCCAAGTCGTGGGGCCATCAGCCGATCAAGTCCAGGCCCGCCAGGGAGGCGAGCACGGTCTTTCGGCCGACCTGAGCGTCCCGAAAGACCACCGTGACCTCCTCGTCGGTTCGCGTGAGCTTGGACGTGACCACGATGCCATCCCCCCAGCGAGCGTGCCGAATCCGGTCGCCGTCCCGGTAGCGGCGTTCGCCCGGGATCACGGGGCGGGCCTCGCGAGCCGCGGGCGCCGATCGTTGTGCAAACACCCCGCCCGTACCGTCGTCAGCCGGCACCGCATCCACGCTATCGGTGTCGTCCCAGGCCTCGATCCGCCGTCCGAACGTGCCGGATCTGGCACCGCCGGCGAACGCCTCGCGCTTCGCGGCGAGGTCTCGGGTGGGTTTGAACGCCTCGCCGACGCGCGGTCCCCCAGGTCGGCCGCTGCCCTCGCGGAACGCCCGGCCGTTGGCACGAATGGGCGTCCCGAACCGCGTGGCACCCCGCCCGAAGACCATCCCGAGATCATCGGTCCCGTCGGCGTCCTCGTCGCCCGCATTTCGCGTGAGGGTCGGCCCGGTCATGAGTTCCGCGGGGATCTCGAGGAGGAAGCGGGATGGCTCCGCCATCCAGCCACCCGGGCCGCGGCGCGTGGCGCGCTGCCAGGCATGGGACAGATAGAGGCGTTCCTTGGCGCGGGTCATGCCGACATAGGCCAGCCGGCGTTCTTCTTCCATGCCGGCCGGGTTGGGATTGAACCCCGATTCCGCCTCGATCGCCCGACTCGTCGGGAAGAGGCCCTCCTCCATGCCCGCAATGAACACGACGGGGAACTCGAGGCCCTTCGCTGCGTGCATCGTGATCAGGGACAGCTTGTCCGCATCGGACTCATACGAATCCTGATCAGCCACGAGAGCGGTCTCCTCAAGCAGCCGGTCGAGCGCGTCGTCGGGCGACAGGTCGTCGTAGCGCGTCGTGACCTCGCGCAACTCGAGCAGGTTGGCCCAACGCTCCTCGCCCTCCTCGCTCCCGTCGGCGAGCATCGCACGGTAGCCCGACCGTTCGAGGATCTCATCGAGAAGCTCGGGCAGCGGCAGATTCCCCACGCGTGTCCGGAGTCGTCGGATCAAGCCGACGAAGTCCGCGATCGCCGTGCGTGCCCGGCCGGTCAGCTCATCGACCTGCCCGTCCGCCGCCTGCTCGAGGGCCATCCAGTACGGAATGTCCTCGCGGGCGGCCACCGCGCGCAGGACCTGGATCGTCTTGTCGCCGATGGCCCGGGCCGGCACGTTGATGACGCGCTCGAAACTCACCGTGTCGGCATCGGAACGCAGGATGCGCAGATACGCGAGCGCATCCTTGACCTCTTTCCGGGCATAGAACCGGGTTCCGCCGACGACCTGGTAGTGGATGCCATAGCGCAGGCAGGACTCCTCGATCGCTCTCGACTGGGCGTTCGTCCGGTACATGACGGCGACGTCGCGGAGGTGGTACGTACCCGCCTGATCATCGGCCCGGCGAGTCAGGGCGGAGCCACGGCCACCGGTCAACTCCTCGACCCGGCGGGCAATCCACTCGGCCTCCTCCTCCTCGTTGTAGGCCTCGAACCGATCGATCGGACGGCCCCGGTCGTTGTCCGTCCAGAGATTCTTGTCCGTGCGGGCCTCATTCCTCGAGACCACGGCGTTGGCGGCATCAAGGATCAACTTCGTCGAGCGGTAGTTCTGTTCCAGCTTCACGACTGTCGCAGTGGGCCAGTCTCGCTCGAAGTCGAGGATGTTCCGGATGTCCGCCCCGCGCCAACCGTAGATCGACTGGTCGTCATCCCCGACGACGCACAGGTTTCCATGGGCAGCCGCCAGGGCCTTGATCCACAGGTACTGCGGCCGGTTGGTGTCCTGGTACTCGTCCACGTGGAGGTACTGCCAACGCTGCTGATATTTCGTCAGGGTCGCCGGCGATTCGTCGAGCAGACGCACGGCCTCGAGCAGTAGGTCATCGAAATCCAGCGCATTCGAGCGCCGGAGCGCGTCCCGGTAGCGAGCGGCCAGCTGCGCAACCTGGACGAGTGCCCCGGTCGCGATCCGCATCGGCGGGATCTCGGTCGGGTCCACCATGTTGTTCTTGGCCCGGCTGATGGCGCCCAGAATCGCCTGCGGGCGTGTCTCCCCCTTGGCTTCCATGCCCTGCTCCCGGAGGATCTGCTTCATCAGCGCGACCTGATCCTCGGTGTCGTAGATCAGGAACTGGCGGTCAAGGCCGATCGCCTGCCCCTCGCGCCGCAACAGGCGCGCACAGAGCGCATGAAACGTGCCCGCTTCCACCTCTCGACCGGGCTCCCCGACCAGCCGGACGATCCGTTCGCGTAGCTCCCCGGCGGCGCGGTTCGTGAAGGTCACGGCCAGGATCCGCCAGGGCGGCACGGCCTTGACCCCGATGAGGTAGCCAACGCGATGGGCGAGGACCCGCGTCTTCCCGGACCCGGCACCGGCCAGGATCAGGACCGGCCCATCCGTGGTCGTCACGGCCCTGGCCTGCTCGGGATTCAGGCGCGAAACGATGTCCCGCTCGCGTGATGCCACGGCCTCGGCGCGCCGGCGCTCCGCGTCGGGATCCGCGGGCGCGTCTGGGTCGCGGAGCTCGGCGCCGACGACGTCGGAAAGCCAGTCTGGCTCCGCGGGGGCAGGTCCATCCGGAAGCTCGGCGAACGCCGTCCCGACGGGCTCCGGTGGGGCGTCGAGCGCGCCTCCGCGGCGAGTTTCAGTAGCGCGGCGACGCCCGTGTCCGGGCTGAGTGGAGCTCACCCGCTCATTGTAGGTCCGGCCCCTTACCGGGGGCCTACTCCAGCGTCAGACGAGCGGTTTGATCCACCAGGTGTACGAGCGGCGAACGCGCATTCCGACACGCTCATAGAGCGACAATGCGCCGGTGCGGGAATCGGTCGACAGCCCGCAGGCACGCCAGCCGGCAGCGTGAAAGCCGGCGAATGCCGACTGCAGCAGGGCACGTGCAATCCCGCGGTCCCGGTGCGTCGACTTCGTCGCGAGCTGTTGGACCCACCCCTCATCGCCGCCCTCGTAGGCAAGGCTCAGGGCAGCCCCGACGAGCTCGTCGCCGTCGAACGCGAGCGGCGAGAGCGCCGGAGAGAACGATCCATGCGCGATCACGTGCGACGCCCAGGACTCGAAGGCGCTCGGCTCGCGGCCTGGCCACTCGCTGAAGGCGTCGTCGATGAGCCGGTAAACGGCATGCGCGTCCGAGAGTCGGTACGAACGGAAGACAATCCCTTTGGGAGCCTCGACGGCCGGAGGCTCGTCGCCAAGGGTCTGCTGGAGAATCCAGGAGGATCCGCCGTGGGCGTAGCCGTTCTCCGTGAAGAGTCGCGCAGCGGCGACGTCGGCATCGGTGACCGTCTGCCGGACCCGGGCCTCTCCAGCCACACGGGCTCGCGATTCGGTCCAGCCGAGGACCGCGCGGCCGATGCCGCGGCCCCGCCGGACAGGGTGGACGTCGGCCTCGGCACGCTCCCCGATACGGCTCGCCCATGCGACGATCGACGTTCCCTCCTCCACGACGACGACCTCGCCCGGCTCGGCGCCGACCCGGTTGAACAGGATGGACACGTCATCCGGATGGATCTCGGCGACCCCGTCATTGGCCATCTCGCAGGCCGCGATGAGGCTCGTGATCGCGACGACGTCATCGCGTGACGCGGGTCGCACGTTCAGACCGGGGGGCAGGCGCACGTCGTCCATGGCCGCCGGATTCTAGACGCGCCGACGGAACGAGCGGGTTGGGCCGCGGCCGCTCGCGGTTGGCGCTCCGCCAGGTCGGTGCGCCGCCGCTAGTCGACCTGGTCCGCCGGCGGCGCCGAGATCGATACCGGCTTGTCCCAGCTGCTCATCGTCAGCGTCAGCGTGATCTCGCCGATGGTCGCCCCGGACAGGACGACGGTGGCGGACACGGGATACAGGGTGTTCTGCTCGATGAGTATCGTGGTGAGAATCGTCGCTCCCTCGAGGTCCTGATCCGGGAGCAGCGTCTCCAGATCCGCGGCGGACAAGCTGAGCTCGACCTGATAGCAGGTCGTCGTCCCACACGAGGCGTCATCCCCCTTGACCGGCCGGACCTCGGGCCTGCTGAGGAAGCTCGTCACTTCGCTGAGGGCGACCGTCGGATCCGTGGGCTGGCCGGCGACCGTCGGGGTCTTCTCGTACTTCTCGCCAACCAGGGAGATCTTCGTGTAGGTCTCGCTGCCAAGGACGACGATGTCGGCGGTCAGCCCGAGGAACGCGGGAACAGCCGCCGATATGTGCGCATTCTTGTTGGCCAGGTCGAGGTCGGCGGTCAGGCTGGTGCCGGCCACGTTCATCTCCGTCGCCTTGCCCGATCCCGTCAGGTCGGCCGTGAGCGTGCCCTCAACCGTTGCCTCGAGGTGGACGGATTTGGCCGCCTCCATGGCGGTGACTGCTCCGGCGACGATCTCCTTTGGGTCCGTGAGGGCCGGGCCCGAGCCGATCCCACAGGCGCCGAACACCATCGCCGCGACGACGATGAGTGCGGGCAGCGCGACGGCTCGACGAAACATGCAGGCCTCCCGGGATCGAACAGATGCGGTGCCATAGCCTCACGATCGGCCGCGCCCGTGTCAAGCCCGCGAGCGATCCTGCAGGAATCGAACGAGCCCGGCCTCGCGGCCGGGCTCGTTGCTGTGTGCGAGTTCGTGGACTAGAAGTCCATGTCTCCGCCGCCGCCGTGGCCGTGGCCGCCGCCGGCGCCTTCCTTCTTCTCCGGGATGTCGGTGATCAACGTTTCCGTCGTCAGGACCATCGCGGCGATGGAGGCTGCATTCTGGAGGGCCGAACGGGTCACCTTGGCCGCGTCGACGATCCCCTTCTTGAACATGTCGCCGTACTCATTCCGGAGCGCGTCGTAGCCCTCGCCGGACTTGAGGCCCTTGACCTTGGCCACGACGACCTCGCCGGACTGGCCGGCGTTGTCGGCGATCTGGCGGGCCGGAGCCTCCAGCGCCTTGCGGACGATCTCGACGCCAACCTGGGCGTCGGGATCCAGCTTGAGCTTGTCGAGCACTGGGATGGCCTGCAGGAGCGTGGTGCCGCCGCCGGCGACGAGACCCTCTTCAACCGCCGCGCGGGTGGTCGAGAGTGCATCTTCGATGCGGTGCTTCTTCTCCTTGAGCTCGACCTCGGTGGCCGCGCCGACCTTGATCACGGCCACGCCGCCGGACAGCTTGGCGAGTCGCTCCTGGAGCTTCTCACGGTCGTAGTCCGAGGTGGTGTCCTCGATCTGGGCCTTGATCTGGGCCATGCGGCCCTTGATCTCGTCCGGGCTGCCCTCGCCGTCGATGATGGTCGTGTCGTCCTTGGTCGCCACGATTCGCCGGGCCTTGCCGAGGTCCTCGGCCGTGACCGAGTCCAGCTTCCGCCCGATCTCCTCGGAGATCACGGTGCCACCGGTCAGGGTGGCGATGTCGCGGAGCATCTCCTTGCGGCGGTCGCCGAAGCCCGGCGCCTTGACGGCGAGGACCGAGACGGTGCCACGGAGCTTGTTGACAACCAGCGTGGCCAGGGCCTCACCATCGACGTCTTCGGCGATGATCACGACCGGGCGACCCAGCGCGACGGCCTTCTCGAGCGCCGGGAGCATGTCCTGGACGCTGGAGATCTTCTTGTCCGTGATGAGGAGGACCGGATTCTCGAGCACGGTCTCCATGCGCTCGGCGTTGGTCACGAAGTAGGCCGAGAGGTAGCCTCGGTCGAACTGCATGCCCTCGGTGTATTCCTTCTCGAGGCCCAGGCTCTGGCCTTCCTCGACGGTGATGACTCCGTCCTTGCCGACCTTGTCCATCACTTCGGCGATGATCTCGCCGACTTCCGGATCCGCAGCCGAGATCGCGGCAACGGCCGCGATCTGCTCGCGCGAGTCGACCGGGCGGGCAACCCGCGCGATCTCCGCGACGACGGCCGCGACGGCCTTCTCGATCCCGGACTTGATGACCATCGGGTTGGCGCCCGCGGTCACGACGCGGAGGCCCTCGGCGACCATCGCCTGACCGAGCACGACCGCGGTGGTGGTGCCGTCGCCGGCGACGTCGTCCGTCTTGGTGGCAACTTCCTTGAGAAGCTGCGCGCCCATGTTCTCGAACGGATCTTCGAGCTCGATGTCACGGGCAATGGTGACGCCGTCATTGGTGATGGTGGGGGCGCCGAACTTCTTGTCGAGGACGACGTTGCGGCCCTTGGGGCCGATCGTCACCTTGACCGCGTCGGCGAGGCGATCAATGCCCCGCTTGAGCGACCGGCGTGCGGTCTCGTCGAAAATGAGCTGCTTGGCCAATTTGGATGTCCCTCCGGGATGTGGTGGCGATTCGAGGTTGCTATCGGCCGGTCAATGACCGGCGACGACGTCAGGCCTCGACGATCGCGAGGATGTCCTTCTGGCTGACGATCAGGAGATCGTCGCCATCGACTTTGAACTCGGTGCCAGCGTACTTGCCGTAGAGGACCATCTGGCCCACCTTGACGTCCATCGGCTCGCGCTTGCCGTCATCAAGGATGCGGCCCGGACCGACCGCGAGAATGCTGCCCTCCTGGGGCTTCTCCTTGGCGGTATCCGGGAGGACGATGCCGCTCTTGGTCATCTCCTCACGTGCGCTTGGCTTCACGACGACGCGATCACCCAACGGGCGAAGCTTCTTCGATGCAGTGGCGGTGGCCAACGTGCGTACCTCCTGTGACGGCGACTCGCCGTCGGGCCTGGTTTGGTGGAGTTTCCCGGACCCGCACGACGCGCGATCCGAACCGCCCCATTGACGATCAACTGATGCCGCCCGACGGGTGCGATCTCGACGCGTCCTCCCGTTGTCGGGGCGCGCCGGCGACCGGCTGATCCACGTCGATTAGCACTCTCGTGGTGAGAGTGCTAGCAGTGTAGGCAGTCGCCCGACCGGCTGTCAACCGCTCCCATTCAGTGCCCGATCGCGATGGCGTCCTCGCTCACGACGCCAGGCGGGCCCGAGCCGATCTTGCCCGCTGGTCAACGTTTCGAGGTCGTCGCGGCGCCGCATTGTCCAGCGGTCAAGGAGTGGACCGGTTATGGTGCCGATCACCCATCATTTCGGCCGCGCGCATGACTGGCGCGCAAGAATCCGACAACCCGATCAGGAATCGTTGACCGTGGGACAAGGCCCGCATTGTCCGAGACCCTGACGGGTCGGGGAATCCAAGCCGCCCTTCCCGCGCGTCGGCGCCCGGGCCCCAGAGCCCCCGAGCCGCCCTTCCCGCGCGTCGGCGCCCGGGCCCCAGAGCCCGCGAGCCCTCGCGTCGGCGCCCAGCCGGCCCCGCAGCCGACGGCCCCAGCTCAGTGGCCGATCGTCACCGTGACAGTCTTCGTGGCGGCATCTTCGTTGAGCTCGACGCAGCCGTTGCCGTCGTACCCGATGACGAAGTTGTAGACGCCCTCGAAGGCCTCGGTCATCTCGAGGTGCGTGAGTGCCGGCAGGACGGGCCTCACAGACGTCCTACCTCGGTACAGCGGGCCACCCATGTCGTCGGCGATGAGCATGCCCTCGAAATGCATTTCGACGAACCGTGCGCCATCGACGTCGA
>JAQBHC010000141.1:0-3466 GCA_032128175.1 Chloroflexota bacterium
CGAGCTGGAGATCCTGCCCGGTCCGACGCCGCCACCGTCCCCGGATACGACTCCGAACCCCGACCCGAGTCAAACACCTGGGCCTGAACCGACGGAATCACCAACGCCGACCGAGACGCCAACGCCGACCGAGACGCCAACTCCGGCCCCATCGCCGACGCCGGCGCCAACACCCGCACCACTTCAGGTCATGCCGATCGCCGAGGCTCGGGCGCGAGCCGTGGGCACGGTTGTCACCGTCAGCGGCGTGGTCGTGGCCGAGGCCGGGCGACTCGGTGCACCGCCATTGATCTCGATCGCCGATTCGACGGGCGGCATTGCGGTTCGATTGCCGGAGGGCGCGCCGCTCCCGACCCGCGGGCGCCTCCTCCTCGTGACCGGCAAGACGTCCGCACCGTATGGCCAGCTCGAAATGCGCCCGGCCCTGACGGGGGTCGTCGATCAGGGAGTCGGAGCACTGCCGGAGCCGTTGCCGATCACGGGCGCGGAGCTCGGGGAGGGGACTGAGGGCCGCCTCGGCGTCCTGGTGGCGAAGCAGGTTGGAGCCGCCCGGCGGAGCCCGACTGGCGATATCTCGATCGACGTCGTCGATGCCAACGGGACAAGCGTCCGAGTCATGGCCGATGCATCGAGCCGTATCACGGTCGCCGATCTGCAGGGCAGCGTCACCTATCGCCTCACTGGGATCGTTGGTCAGCGCGCGACCAGCCGGGGAGCGCTGAACGGGTACCGCCTGTGGCTTCGCGACCCCGCCGACATCTCCAGGCCGTCTCCAGACGAGTTGGACGCGAGTCCGGGGCCAGGCGACGCGGCGGGCGGCACAGCGGACGAGGATGGGGCGATCTCCATTGCGGCAGCGCGCCTGCTCGGCGAAGGCGCCGTGACGGTGACCGGCGTCGTGATTGCGGGCCCCGGCCTCCTCGACGCCGACGGTCGCCGGATCGTCATCGAGGATATGACCGCGGGGATCGAGGTCCTGCTATCGGCCGACACAGATGCACCCGGGCTCGGCACGCGCATCCGCGTCGAGGGGACGCTTGGTCGGGCGTGGGATGCGCCTCGCCTCCGGGCGGCCTCGATCGCGATCCTGGAGTCCGGCACGAGCCCTTCGCCGCTTGCCCTGCAAGGCGCGCCGGGCGAGGCCCAGGAATGGCAACTCGTCCGCGTCGCCGGCACGATCGTGAGGGTGACCCGGCTGGGGGATCGCTGGCGCGCGGAGCTTCGGGTCGGCACGGCCAGCGTGCTGATCGCCGGGCTTGCCGGCAGCGGCATTCCCTCGACGCTCCTCGCGGAGGGGCGCGCGGCCACGATCGTCGGGTTCGTCCATCGGCCATATCCGAGTGCGACCGATCGTCGTTGGGCCGTGACTCCGCGCAATGTGGGCGACGTTGCGACAGGCCCTGGCGGGGTGACGGGCGCTGGCAAGGCATCCGGCGCTGCCGGCACCGTTGGTCGCGGCCCTGGCGCGCAGGCGGCGACCGCCTACGCGCAAGGCAGCCCTGCCCCGGACTCGCCGCCGGACGTCGATCTGGCCACCCTCGGGGACCATCTCGGGACGCTGGTTCGGGTCGGCGGCCTGATCCTCGAGGCGACGTCCGAAGGATTCCTCATGGACGACGGAACCGCGAGCAGCCTGGTCACGCTCCAGGGAGAGGCGGCTGCGTTCATCGGACTGCTTCACCGGGGAGATGCGGTCGGCCTCGTCGGGCGTGCCGAATTGACACCCGATGGCGTGCGGCTCGTGGTGGCCGACCCCGCGGGCCTGGTGCGCCTGGGCGCGCTCGGAGAGGTCGTCCCGATCGCGGCGATCATCCCCGCCGGATCAGACGCCGCGCCTGAGGAGGGGTCATCCACCACTCCACGGACCGCCACTGGGCTCGGCGGATGGTTTGTGATCCTCGGCCTGCTGGCGGCGGCCGGAGCGAGGTTGGCGATGTCGCTGGTGAGCCGCCGCCGGTCGCGTCGTCGGCTGCTTGCGGTCATCGTCGCCCGCCTCAGCGGCCTTGGGTCAGCCCGCGAGGCCTCCGGCACAACCCGCTAAGGCCCGTCCCCGTGTCGGGTCCACGTTCGGATCGGCTTGACGCACGTTCAAGCACACGTCTACGCTTGGCCCAGCCTCGCGCCGCGAGGCGGGCGCCACGCATGAGGAGAGATGGGTTTGCCGATCGCGGACAGCCGCGTCGCGCTCCCTGTCGGAGAACGGCAGTACCACATCGATCTCGGCCCAGGTGAACTGGCCGAGTACATCCTCCTCCCCGGCGACCCCGATCGGGTGGCCCGGACCGCGACCCTCTTCGACTCGATCGAGTTCGAGCGTCGAAACCGCGAGTTCGCTTCAGTCACCGGGATGTACAAGGGTCTCCGGGTTTCGATCGTGTCGACCGGTATCGGCGCCGACAACGTCGAGATCGTGATCGCCGAGATTCTCGCGATCACGGAACGGCCCACCTTCATCCGCGTTGGCTCGAGCGGTGGGCTTCAGCCGGAAACTCTGTCCGGCGACCTGATCATCACTTCGGGAGCCGTTCGGCTCGAGACGACAACGAGCTGGTTCGTCTCGGATGGCTACCCGGCGGTGGCCCATCATGAAGCGGTCGGCGCGCTCATCGAGGCCGCCCATCGGCTCGGGCATCGCCACCACGTCGGAATTACCGCGACGGCGCCAGGGTTCTACGGTGCGCAGGGACGCCCGATCCCTCAGCTTCCCATCCGATACCCTGACCTCGCAGCAGACATGGCGCGCCAGCACGTCATGAACTTTGAGATGGAGGCGTCGGCCTTATTGGTGCTCGCGGGGCTCGCTCGATGTCGAGCCGGCGTCGTGTGCACGGTATTCGCTCAGCGGACCACGGGGGAATTCACCACCGGGGACGCAAAGTTGGCGGCGGAACGCGCCTGCGTGGAAACGGGGCTGGAAGCTCTCCGGGTCCTAGCAGACATGGACCGTCGAAGGGTCGAAGCCGGGGCGGATCGCTGGCGACCGTCACTCGGCGCCTAATCAAGACCGCGACTCCGGGCAGACGTCCGGAGCGCACGAGCCCGAGGAGGACTTGAACGTGTCACAGGCCTACTGCGTCAAGGACAAGATGAAAGTCGAAGTCCAGAACCCCGTTCAGATCACGATGAAGAACGGCAAAGCGGCACTCTCGGGCACCTGCCCGAAGTGCGGTACCAAGGTGTTCAAGATCGGCGGCTGACGCCCTCGCGTCCTGAACCTTGAACCCCCCGTCGGCAGGCCGGCGGGGGGTTCAGCATGCAGCGCGCTATCCTCCGGCGATGAACGCAATCGCTGGCCCAGTGCTCGCGCTGGATCTCGGCGCGAGTCGTATCCGGACTGCGGTCGTGAGTCCGGCGGGTGAGATTCTGTCGCGCGCCGAGCGACGCACGCCGGGGCTTGACGGTCCCGATGCCGTGATCGCGGCCTGCATCGCGGAGCTGAAGCGCGCGGCCGAATTGGTCCCCGCCG
>JAQBHC010000142.1:0-20930 GCA_032128175.1 Chloroflexota bacterium
ACACCGCCTGTTCCACGACGATCTCGCGGCGCTTGACCAGCTCGAGCATGGCCAGAAACGTGACGGCCACGACCACCCGGTCACGAACGTCACGGAGGAGATCCTGGAGCACGATCGATGGCGCCCGGAGGAGCGCCTGGCGGATGATCGCGGCACGCTGGTTGAGGGTCACGGTTCGGGCCATGACTTCGGGGGGCAGCTCCGCGGGTGTCATGATGACGACCAGGCGGGCCAGCGCATCGACCAGGATCGCCGGGTCGAGCGGCGGTCCGATCGGGACTCTCGCCCCGGCGATCGCTGCGGCACGCGACACCGACGGCTCCCTTCGAAAGAGCCCGACGCGCAGTGTGGCCGTCTCCTGCAGGACGGATCCGGCGTCACGGTACGCTCGATACAGGATGAGTCGCTCCCGCAGGTCGGCCTCGGGATCCGCACCCTCATCGACGAGGAGAGCGGGTTCGCCGGGCTCGGCTCGGCGCGGCAGCATCGCGCGGCTCTTGATCAGGATCAGCTGGCCGGCCACCGCCACGAAGGAGCTGACGTTGGTGATCCGGTCGCCCTCAAGCTGCGCCAGCGCCTCGAGGTAGGCCCCGGCCAGCGCGCCCAGCGGGACCGTGAGCACGTCGAGACGCCTGGCCTCGATCAAGGTCAGCAGCAGCCCGAGCGGGCCGGCCCAGTCACTCAGGACGACCTCAGTCGCATCCTCGGGACGACGACCCGCACCGAATCGAACCGCCGTTGCGGCGCGAGCGCTCGGAATCTCAGGCACGTCCTGAGCTGCCGCCGACATGTCAGTTCGCCTCGTCGGCGAGACGCAGGCGATCCCCGAACTCCGGATCGCGAGGCGCCTCCTGCCAGCGGATCAGTTCAACGGCGCGGACGCTGCACCCGGCCACTTCCGCCAGGGTCGCGGAGGTTTCGGGATGAGTGGCCAGACGGTCGAGTCCGGCCGCCATCCCGGGGACCCAGCGAGTGGCCCTGGGAAGCCACGACCCATACGCCTGACCGAGCGAGTACGCGACGCGCGGCAGCACGCCGGTGGCTCCCTTGCCGGCGTCGTGGAGCAGACCGGCCAGCAGCACGTCCACCTCGACGACGCCTCCGGCCTGTAACGTCGCCGCCACATCGAGCCCGTGGCGCCGATCCGCAACGGACATCGTGTCAAAGAGGGCCAGTTGGCTCGACGACAGCCAGGCGGTGAGGGCCGCGCGCTCAGAATCGCCCACCCGAGCCATCACGTGGGATCGGAATTGCCGTACCTTTCCGACCCACCAGCCAGGCCCCCCGGTTCTCACAGGCCGGTGAGCAGGCTGATGATCGGGCGGGCGATCATGTCGAAGATGATTCCGAGCGGCGACGGAAGCCCGGTCACGGCCGGCACGAAGATGAGGGCCAGCAGGATGATCGATCCGTATTGCTGGAGCACCGCTCGAAGCCGCCAACTCGTCTCCGGATCGACCAGGGCAAGAAGAACGTGGGAGCCATCCAGCGGCGGCAGCGGGATCAGGTTGAAGATCATCAGCACGATGTTGATCTGGATGAACAGGTAGATGAGCAGCGGGATCAGGTCCGGCACGTCGACACCGGTCCCGATGATCACCCGAAACGGGATGGCCGCTGCCGCCGCAAGGACGAGATTGGACAGCGGGCCGGCGAAGGCAACGACGGCGTCGCTGCGGCGGCCGCCCCGCAGGTTCATCGGATTGACCGGGGTGGGCTTGGCCCAACCGAAGACGAGGAAGCTGCCCGGGATCAGGAGCGTGAGGATCAGGAGCGTGCCACCGACCCGGTCGAAATGGACAATCGGGTTCAGGGTCAGCCGCCCGAACAGTTTCGCGGTCCCGTCTCCCAGGCGATACGCACTCAATGCATGCGAGAACTCGTGGATCGGCAGGGCCACGAGCAGCATGATCGGGATGAGCGAGATCTTCGCGATGGTCTCGATGTCGAGCGTCAAGTAGATCGCCTCATGGGTCCTGTGGCACGGCCGTGGGCTCGCGGAATCCTAGCCCCTCGCGCGCATCAGGGCCGCCTGGCGAGCGGGGTTCGTCCTGGCCGGACGCGGAGGGTCCCAGGTCCGGCCCTCACAGACGCCCGAGCAATTCCTGCTTCTTGGCCTCGAACTCCTCCGGCGTGATCGCCCCCCGATCTCTCAGGGAGGCGAGATCTCCGAGTGTCTTCGTCACCTCGTCGGCTGACATCACCCGCGCCGCCGGCCCGGCCGAGCGCATGGGCGGCGTCGGCAGGCGGACGTTCTCGGCCTCGAGTCGATGCTTCTGGTCCAGCATGACCTTCTTGAACCGCGGCGCCCGATCGAGCATCCGGTAGCGATCCACCGAGTCCTCGGCCGCCGTCATGACGTCGAGATCCCCGTACCCGAAGATCCGCCCGAACACGTTCTGCTCGAGGACCGCATCGTTGATCTTCTCGAGGGAGCTGTCGGCCGACCGCTTGTTGAAGATCCCCTCGACCTTGAGCACCCGCCGATTGGTCACCATGTAGTCCTCGGCATACCAACTCCAATACAGCCGGCCGAGCATCACGGTCGAAATGACCAGCAGGCCGAGGATCAGGTACCCGAGGATCTGTTCGGGGAGCCCATCTCCGGTCATCTGCAGGCGCAACGCAAGCAGGACGAGCGTGGCCAGGAACGTCGCCCACGGCGCCCGCCCGTCCACGATGGTTGCGAGCCAGTGCTGACGCGAGCGAAGCGCGACGTGCTCCCCTTCGGAGAGCAGCGTATCGGCGTATCGGGCCACAGGCGGAAGTCCTCCTCGGTCAGGCGCGGGGGTGGGCGCGAGCGTACACCTCGCGGACACGCTCCCCAGTCAGATGCGTGTACAGCTGGGTGGTGCTGATACTCGCATGGCCCAGCAACTCCTGGACGATCCGCAGGTCCGCTCCTCCCTCCAGAAGGTGTGTGGCGAACGAATGGCGCAGAGTATGCGGGCTCACCCGATCCGACAGACCGGCCGCGATGGCTGCTCGCTTGACCACAGCCCATGCCTGCTGCCGCGCCCAGCGGCGCCCGCGATTGCCGAGGAAGAGCGGCCCGCCGCGTGGCGGCGCCACGTGGCTCATGTCCATGAGCACGGTTCGCGGCCCCTCGATCCAGGTGCCGAGCACCCCGAGCGCGATGTCCCCGACCGGGATGAGCCGCTCCTTGTCCCCCTTGCCGATGACCCGCACGAATCCACCGTCGCGCGACAGGTCCTCGAGATCGAGGCCGAGCGCCTCGGAGATGCGCAGCCCCGCGGCGTACAGCAGTTCGAGAAGGGCCCGATCACGCAGCGGACCGGGTTCGACGACCCCGTCGGCACCAGGCAGCGCGTCCATCGGCCCCGCCGCGTCGAGAAGCCGCTCGACCTCTGCCACGGTCAGCGTCTCCGGAAGCAGCCGCGACATCCGCGGCAGATCGAGATGCGCCGCAACGTCGACCTTGATCAGGCCTTCGCCGTACGCGAACCTGTAGAAACCGCGGATCGCCGCGGCCCGTCGGCGCAGGCTCGTCGGCGCAAGCCCGGGGTCGTTCGGATGCCCGCGTCGCGTTCGTGCCGCGAGGTAGCGGGTCGCGGGATCGGGACCCCGTGCCCATTCGCGAGCCGTCCCCCGGGCCGCGGCGAAGTCCCCGAGGTCGCTCCGGTAGGCCAGGATCGTGGCAGGCGAGACGCCTCGCTCGACGCGGAGATACGTCAGGTAGTCGTCGACCGCGTGCTCCAGAGAGGACCGGCCACTCACGGCGCGCTCGCTGTGATCAGGCGTCGCGTACGCGACTGGTGCGCCAGGATTCCGCGCCATCGAGGAGTTCGCGGGCCTGCGCCTGCGCCGCCGAACGGGGTCCGGCGTCGCCCGATCCACCGAGCATCGCGGCGAGCTCGGTGATGCGGGCCTCCCGATCCAGCCGGGCCACCTCGGTCACGGTCCGTCCCTCGCGCTCACCCTTGACGATGCGGAACTGGGCGTCGGCATGGGCGGCGATCTGAGGCAGGTGCGTGACGACCAGAACCTGGTGACGGCGTGCCAGCGTCCACAGGCTGCGGCCGACCGGATCGGCGGTTCGTCCGCCGATGCCACTGTCGACTTCGTCGAAGACCAGGGTCGGCGTGTCATCGGCTTCGGCCAGGACCTGCTTGAGCGCCAGAGCCACTCGCGACAATTCGCCGCCAGAAGCGATCTTCGAGAGGGGTCGTGCTGGTTCGCCCGGATTCGGGGCCAATTGGAAGACGACTTCGTCGGCGCCGCTGCCATCGAACGTGACGGCATCCCCGTCGAGCTCGATGGCAGGATCGTCCGCTCCGGCCGGACGGCGGCCGACCTGCACGGTGAAGGCGCCCTCCGGGAAGCCGATACGCCGCAGAACCTCATCCGTCTCGACGCTCAGCCGTGCGGCTGCGCTGCGTCGCATGGCTCCGAGGGTGGCCGCGGCGTCCGCAACGGACGAGAGCAGGCGGGCGTCCTCGGCAAGCCGACGGGCACGTTCTCCGTCGATGCCTCGGAGGCTCTGCAGTTCGTCCGCGGCCCTCGCTCCATGGGCGACGACCGCCGCTTCATTCTCGCCGTAACGACGCTCGAGGCCGTAGATCACGGACAGCCGTTCTTCGAGTTCGCCCAGCGTCCCGGCATCGTGATCGACCGCTTCGAGGACGGTGCGGAGCTCGGATGCTATGTCTGCCAACTCCGCATCAGCGCCGGACAGGCGCGTCACGATCGGTTCAAAGCGCGCGTCCAGGCGCGCAACCGAGCGCGCTTCGTGGAGCGCCGCACCGAGGGCAGCTCGGGCGGTCGGACCGTCTCCGTCAAGTGCCTCTCTCGCGGCCTCGCCGGCCGACGCGATGGCGGCGCCGTGACGCCCCGCCCCAAGGCGATCTCGCAGCTCGTCGGCTTCCCCGGGCCGGAGTCGTGCCGCTCTGATCTCCGCGACCTCGTGCTCCAGCAGTTCCAGCCGACGTTCAATCTCGCGCGGGTCGATAGCCAGAGCGGCCAGACTCGCTCGGTTCTCGCGCCAATGGCCCACGGCGGTCGACATCGCCGCCCGGGCCGTCGCGTGATCGCCGTAGCCGTCCAGGAGATCGCGCTGCCGCCGATCATCCAGCAGCCGCCCCTGGTCGTGCTGCCCGTGGACCTCGACGACGCCGCCTGCCACCTCGGCCAGGCGCGCCGCCGTCACGGCCCCGTCGTCGAGGCGGGCGGTAGATCGACCGGCGGCGGTGACCTCGCGAATGACGATCAGCGGCTCCGGCACGCGGTCGAACAGGGCCTCGACGCGCGCGCTCTCGGCCCCATGGCGGACCAGGGAGACATCTGCTCGACCTCCGAGTACGAGTCCGAGGGCATCGATGAGCAGGCTCTTGCCGGCGCCAGTCTCGCCGGTCAGGACGTTGAGACCCGGCTCGAGAACGAGACGCAGGCGATCGATCAGGCCGAGATCGACGACGGTGAGTTCGAGGAGGCGGCCCGGACGTTCTGCGGCGCGTTCCGGTTCGGAGCCGGCCTCGTCGTCAACGCGCGTGGCGGCGGTCAGCGGGCTCGTGGTCATCCAGTCGTCACGACGGGAGGAGCTCGACCTTCTTCCGCAGCAGGTCCCAGAACGGCAGGGCGCCATCAGGCTGGACGAGTCGGATCGGACGGTCGAGTGCGCGGACCTCGACGACGTCGCCAACCGCGATCGAGACGTCGTCACGCCCGTCGATGGAGACGAGCGCTTCATGCGCGTCGGTGACCTGGCAGCGGACCACGACCGACGCCCCGACGACGACCGAGCGGATGGTGGTCAGGTAGCCGGCGATGGGGGTCACGATCAGATTCCTCGCCGTTGGATCGAGGATCGGACCGCCCGCCGAGAACGAATACCCCGTCGAGCCCGTCGGGCTCGCGACGACGAGCCCGTCCGCGACGTAGGTGGCGAGATGGCTGCCGTCGATCGACACGTCGAGGCGCACGACCCGGGCCAGCGACCCGCGCGCGATAACGACATCGTTGAGGGCCACGTGCCGCTCAACCGCGCCCGGGCTCGCCGCCCTGAGAATCCGGCCCTCGAGCACCATCCGATGCTCCAGCGTGAACCCGCCGACACGCAACCGATCGAGCACCCGGATCATGTCGCCCGCCTCGACCTTCGACAGGAAGCCGATCTTGCCGACATTGATCCCGAGGAGCGGCACGTCGACCTCGGCGACCACGCGAGCGGCGCGCAGAAACGTTCCGTCGCCGCCGAGAACGACGAGGACGTCCGTCGACGGCAGTTCCTTCTCCAGGGTTGCGTGGTCCGCCGCCGTGGCGATCCAATGGTCGAGGCTTCGGACCGACGCCCAGCCGGTCGCCCGCTCCCGAAGCTCCATGGCAGCGTCGCTGGTCGGGTTGTAGGCGAACCCGATGCGCTTGATGGGCCGATCGGTCATGGCGCTTCCCCGGCCGTGGCGGCGTCGATCTGGGCAAGCAGGGCCATGCCCAGGCCGTCGGCACTCGCCTGGCGATCGGCCGGCGCCACGCCTCCAGACGGGACCGCGCCACGAGACGGGACGGAGAGATGCAGGAGGAATTCCCGATTGCCCTCAGGCCCGAGGATCGGCGACGCAATGCAACCCAGCGGTCGCAACCCGAGATCCGCGGCCAGGCTCGCGACCCGAACGACGGTCGCGCGATGCACCGCGGGGTCGCGGACGACGCCACCGGGCACCTGACCCCGGCCGGCTTCGAACTGCGGCTTCACGAGGGCAACGATCCAGCCCGCCTGACCCCGGAAGGTCGTGGCCACGGGACCGAGGACAAGCCCCAGCGAGATGAATGACACGTCGATCGTGGCGATCGTCATCGGCTCCGGCAGGGTCGCCGCCGTGAGGCCCCGGGCATTGGTGCGCTCCATCGAGACGACCCGCACGTCCGACCGGAGGGTCTCGGCGAGCTGGCCGCGCCCGACGTCCAGGGCATAGACCTTCGTCGCGCCTCGCTGCAGGAGGGCGTCGGTGAACCCCCCGGTCGAGGCGCCAACATCGAGGCAGATCTGGTCGGTCGGATCCAGGGCGAACGCAGCGAGCGCCGCCGCGAGCTTGTGACCGCCCCGGCTCACGAACGGATCCCGTTCGACGAGGGAGACCGGGATCTCCCGATCCACGAGGTCACCGGCCTTGCGGTCGAGCCGTGTCGTGTCGCCCGACCCGGTTCGAACCTTGCCACCGAGGATCAGCGCCTGCGCTCGCGTGCGCGTCGATGCCAGCCCGCGGTCCACGACGAGCTGGTCGAGACGCTGGCGACGACCTCGAGCGGTGGCGGTGTTCACCGCGCTATCGTGGCACAGCCGCCCGCATTGCGACTCACCGGAAGCCGGCGCTGGGCGATCCCGATGAACGCTCCCGGGTACCTCGTCTCGACCCTGTTCGCTCTGAATGGGCGAGCCCTATCCGGCGGCCGGAGCCTCCGCCCGTTCGGGCGTTGCATCAAGTGTGGCCAGGGTTTCGCGCACCTGGGCCTCCAGGCCGGCTGCATCGAGGCGGAGGACGCGGCGCAGATCCGTGACCGCGCCGTGATCGACGAACCGATCAGCGGGGATCCCAATGATCTGGACCGGGATCGCCCGCAGCGAAGCGTCGGTCAGGCGCACGGCCTCGATCGTCTCGAGCACGGCGCTCCCGAATCCTCCCGAGACCACGCTCTCCTCGAAGGTAACCACGAGCTGCTTGCCCCGCGCGTGGTCGAGGATGAGCCGCCGATCCAGGGGCTTGGCGAACCGTGCATTGATCACCGCGATCGACCAGCCGTCGCGCTCGAGGCCCTCGGCCGCCTTGACAGCACGCATCACGATCGGCCCGAACCCGACAAACAGGACGTCGCGACCCTCGCGCAGGAGTTCGGCCTGCCCGACCGCAATCACCGGCGGTTCGACCG
The DNA here is from genome assembly GCA_032128175.1 of Chloroflexota bacterium. Classification (GTDB taxonomy): domain Bacteria; phylum Chloroflexota; class Limnocylindria; order Limnocylindrales; family CSP1-4; genus UBA5189. The sequence continues at coordinate 7,882 of JAQBHC010000142.1, forward strand.
TTGGCAGGCCATCCCCGGCGTCCCGCGGGTAATGGAGCGCGAACGGGTGCTCCTGCGCCAGGCCGGTGCGCAGCAGGGCGCGCAATTCCTGCTCGTCCCGAGGACTGGCGACCACGAGATAGGGCAACTGGCGCTGGGCGGGGATTGTGAACATGCCCTGATGCGATGTGCCGTCCTCGCCGACCAGGCCCGCTCGATCGACGCCGAGAAGCACCGGCAGGTCGTTCTGGCAGACGTCATGGACGATCTGGTCGAACGCTCGCTGCAGGAACGTCGAGTACAGGGCGACGACCGGGCGCATCCCGCCGAGCGCGAGGCCGGCCGCGAGGGTCATCGCGTGCTGCTCGGCGATGCCGACATCGATCGTGCGCTCCGGATAGGCAGCCTGGAACCTGGACATGCCGGTGCCGGTCGGCATCCCGGCCGTGATCCCGACGATCCGCGGATCATCGGCCGCCAGCGCGACCAGCTCGGCGGCGAAGACGGCTGTGTAGTTGGGTGGCCTGCGCGGCTGGCCCATGTCCTGCGCCGGCGGGGCGGCATCGCCATTCGAGCCGGAGCCATGCGGCGACGACGCGCGGGGGGGCGGCGCTACCTTGCCCGGATCAGACGCGTCCGCCTCGGGGGCCAACCCCATCGGGGGAAGCGCAGCACCGTGAAAGGAGATCTGATCCTTCTCCGCAGGGCTGTATCCGCGCCCTTTCTGGGTCCGAACGTGCACGATGACCGGCCCCTTGAGTTCGAGGACGCGCGAGAGTGTCGAGAGCAGCCCGTGCAGATCGTGGCCGGGCACGACGCCGATGTAGGTGATCCCGAGATCCTCGAACAGTTGACCCGGAGATGCCAGGTTCACAACCGACCGCCGCAGGCGCTGGCTCCACTCGAGGGCGCTGCTACCCACGATCGGCAGCCGTTCGATCAGCCCGTCATACGCGGACTTGCTGTGCTGCCAGGCATGGCTCAGCTTGATCTTGCTGAGGTACGTCGAGACAGCGCCGACCGTCGGGCTGATCGACATCTCGTTGTCATTGAGGACGATGAGGAGCTGCGTGCCCTTGTGCCCGAGGTCGTTGAGGGCCTCGAGGGACAACCCGGTCATCAGCGCCGCATCGCCGACCACGACCGCAACGCGCTCGGTCCCGTGGCGGAGATCGCGCGCGGTCGCCAGACCTTGGGCGATCGACAGCCCGGTACCCGCATGCCCGCCGTCGAACACGTCGTGCTCGCTCTCTGAGCGCCGCGGGAAGCCGCCCAACCCGTTGAGCTGGCGCAGCGTTCCAAACTGCTCGAGACGGCCCGTCAGGAGCTTATGCGCATAGGCCTGGTGGCCAGTGTCCCAGACGATCTTGTCGCGGGGCGAGTCCAGCAGACGATGGAGCGCGATGGTCAGCTCGACCACGCCGAGCGACGACCCGAGATGCCCGCCCCGCGCGGCGACCGTCGAGATGATCGCCTCGCGAATCTCGGCCCCAAGGACGGCCAGGGCGCTCTCGTCCATATCACGGAGGTCGGCTGGCCCCTTGAGTCCCTCGAGGATTGAAGTCACCGCGGCAGTCTCACTTCGCATGGATCATGGTGTCTGGAACAAGCGTGATCGCGACGTTGGACGCCCGCCAGACTCGCTTCGTTGCGCAGATTATGTGATACCACGGCCGCGCATGTTTCACAGGCAGATCGTCCCGACGGCGCCTATTCCGCTTCGACCGCTTCCTCGGGGCGAACGTCGATGGCCGAGAGCGCGCCCCCGGCGCGCGTCACGAGCTGCTGGACCTTGAGCTCGGCTTCGGCGAGCAACGCCGCGCAGCGCTCGTGGAGGGCCACGCCACGCTCGTACAGGGCGATGGAACGCTCGAGGGCCAGTCCACCGGTCTCGAGCTCCGCCACTGCCTTCTGGAGCTCGGCGAGCGCGTCGTCGAAGGTCAGGCGCTCGATCGGCGTTTCAGTCGTCTCCGGCACCGGCGTCCTCGTCACTGCGATCGGCGAGCCGCGAGAGGCGCGGCGCCACGAAGAAGATACCGAAGCCTACCCCGGCGAGTCCGACGAGTGCGGCAACGACCACGACCACGACCAGATCCCCGATCATGGGCTGCGCGACGCATCCGTGGCGGTCGCCGCAAATTCGCCCCGTGCAACCCGGACTCGGAGATCCGTCCCACCCGGCGACTCATCGGGATCCCGGACGATGGCACCGTCGGCCGTCCGCCGAACGATCGCATAGCCCCGCTCAAGCGTGGCTGCGGGCCCCAGGGCGCTGAGTGATGCCGCCGCCGTCGCAAGTAGTCCCGCGCTCGAGGAGACGCGTCCAGTGACCAGCGCGGGCAGCCGTTCCGCGAGGCGCTCGTCGCTTCGGCGCCCGTCGCTGATCCGCAGGCGTACGGCCCTCGTTCCGCGTTCGAGCAGGTCTCCAGCCCGTTCGCGTCCCGCACGCAGGCGCGCTGAAGGCTCGAGCCGCTCCAGGAGACGCCGCTCCCCCGCCACGTCGCGCGCGGCCCCGGCGACCACCCGGGCCGCGGCGCCGTGCATCCGCTCCGCACCCCGTCCCAGCGACGCCGCGAACTCGACCCGGTCGGGCACGACGAGTTCGGCCGCTGCAGACGGTGTGGGCGCACGGACATCCGCCGCGAAGTCCGCCAGCGTCACGTCCACCTCGTGCCCGACCCCGCACACGAGCGGGAGCGGGTGCGCCACGATCGCTCGGACGACGCGCTCGTCGTTGAACGACCACAGGTCCTCCATGGAGCCGCCGCCGCGCGCCAGGATCGTGACGGTGGGCGCATCGTCCGAGCGACCCTCGTGTCGCAGGTCGAGCACGTGTGCCTCGAGGCGCCGAAGGGCTCCCACGATGCTGGCGGCACTCCCGTCACCCTGGACCTTGCAGGCCACCAGGAGCACGCGTGCCAGCGGCCAGCGGCGGGCGAGGACCTGACAGACATCCCGCCACACCGCGCCGGTCGGTGACGTGACCACGGCAATCACGCGTGGCCGGCTCGGCAACGGCCGCTTGCGCGACGTGTCGAACAGCCCTTCGGCCGATAGGCGTGCCTTCAGCTGCTCGAACTGGATCGCCAGATCCCCGACGCCCGACGGCTGCAGGGACTCGACGTACAGCTGCAGTGCCCCCTGCGGCTCGTAGACGTCGATGTGTCCGTGGACCACGACGCGCAGGCCGGTCTGCGGTTGAAACGCAGAGCGCATCCGCTCGTCGCGGAACCAGACGCACTGGAGCTGTGCCTTGTCGTCCTTGAGCACGAAATAGGCATGACCAGCGGTCGAGATCGTCACCCGACCGACCTCACCCTCGACCCACAGGTCCCGAAGTTCGTCGTCCGTCCGGAGAAGCACGGCGACCGCGCGGGCGGCCTCGCTGACGGCGAGGATTCGCGGTCCGGGCGTCCCAGGCGGTGCGGGACGTGCGGCCATCAGACTCGGGTCTGGTACTCGCCGGTCCGCGTGTCGATACGGACGCTGTCGCCCTCGTTGACGAACAGGGGGACAGACACCACGAGTCCCGACTCCAGCGTGGCCGGCTTTCGGGCCCCCTGCGCCGTGTCGCCGGCAAACCCGGGCTCCGTGGTCACCACGATCAGTTCCACGGTCACGGGCAATTCGACCCCGAGCGTCTCACCCTGGTACGTGGTTCTGTCCAGGATCATCCCGTCCTTGAGGTACGGGGCCGTTTCCACGAGCTGATCCGCGCGGAGCACGAACTGGTCGTACGTATCCGTATCCATGAAATGGAAGTCGGCATCGTCGCGGTACAGGAACTGGACCGGGCGACGCTCCATCGAGGCGCGCGGCCACTTCGTGCCGGCCTGAAAGGATCGCTCCACAGTGCCCCCGCGCCGAATGTTTCGAAGCGAGATCCGGACCTGGGCCGAACCTCGGCCCATCTTGATATGGTGGTAATCGAGGATCTGCCAGAGTTCGCCGTCGAGTTCGATGGCCACGCCTTTGCGCAGTTCGCCGGTGCTGATCATGCGCGGAAGGCTCCTGGTTTGCGGCTGTCCGGGCGCCGAGCGCACGCGGGCCGGGGTCGTGAGCTCGATGCTGTGCGGCGATTGTAGCCCAGGCCGGCCGGGCGACCGAGGGGCCAGCCGGCTGGCACGTGAATTCTCGGGACCGACGATGGCGACCGAGACGATCAGGTTCCCACGACAATCACGCTGCGGGGGAACAGCGTGAGGCGGTCGAGCCGTCCCGCCCCCGCATCGAACACCACCAGGTCTTCGATCCGGACGCCCGTCTCACCCTCGAGGTAGATCCCCGGCTCGACCGAGAAGACGGTCGGTGACGGGAGAGGGCCGATCGGCGAACGCCTTCCAAGGCCTGGCAGTTCATGGGTGGCGAGGCCGATGCCGTGCCCGAGCCCGTGTCCATAGACCGGGAAGCGGCCATCCGCCTCGATGACGGATCGCGCCAGCGCATCCATGGCCGGACCTGAGGGAAGGGGGGTTGCCCGCTCCTGCGCCTCGCGGCCGACCGCCTCGGTGAGGGCCGCGAACACGGCTTCCTGTGCCGCCGCGACGACCTCGTAGACCGCGAGATCTCGCGAGGTCGGCTCGCCGACGAAGAGCGTGCGTGTCATGTCGCTCCGGTAGCCCGCGACTTGCGCTCCAAAATCGAAGAGGAGCACGGCGCCCGACTGAACGGGCCGGTCGCCCGGTGACCCGTGCGGCAGTGCGGCCTCCGGGCCGGCGAGGCAGGCGACGGCGAAGGCGAGCCGCTCCGCGCCGCCGGTCCTGATCCGCCACTCGAGGTCGAGAGCGAGTTCCTGCTCGGTGACGCCCGGTCGAATGGACGGCAGAAGCGCAGCAAGGGCGCGATCCGCCACGGCGCAGGCCGCCGCAACGCGCTCCAGCTCGGCAGGACCCTTGACCTGCCGAATGGCCTCCACCCAGCCCTCGACCGGCACGAGTTCGACGTCGGGCGCCGCGGCCTGCAGGCGCTGCCACACGAGATGCGGGATGGCCATCGCCTCGACCGCAACCCGGCGCACTCCGGCTCCGGCCACGAGGTCGGACCAGCGGTCGGCCAGGGCGTTGTAGCAGTCGAAGATTCGCGATTCCGGTGCGTCCCGCTTGATCGCGATCGTGTAGCGGCTGTCGGCCAGGACGATCGACTCCGTTCCGCTGATGAGGAACTTCCCGGAGTCGCCCGACCCGGTCACCTCCTCCTCATCGAAGGGGATGCCCGTCAGGTAGCGCATGTGCTCCCAGCGGACACCGAAATAGCCGTCCACGCCTTCCTGGTTCATCCTCGATCGGACGGCGGCCAGGCGCACCGGCCGGGCGGCTCGGTCCGCGTCGTCCCAGCGCGCGCGGTCTTCGCGTGTCGGTGGCGGCGTGAAGTCGGCCGGATGCGGCCAACTACTCGGGCGGAGGATCTCGATCACTGGTAGCCGTATTTCTGGCGATTCGCGTTGTGCTCGGCAAGCGTCTTGGCGAAAACGTGCTGGCCCGAACCGTCCGGAATCGCCAGGAAGTAGAGGTAGCTGTCCTCCGTGTTCGGTTCGAGCGCGGCATCGATCGACACGACCGATGGACTGCAGATCGGGCCAGGGATGAGGCCACGGTTCTGGTAGGTCTGGTACCCGCGAAGGTCGTCCGGGACGGCAAGGGTGCCGACGCCGCCTTCGGGGATGCTCCAGAAGAAGTAGGTCAGCCAGTCCTCGACCGGTAGTTTCCGGAGCGCGATCGTGTCCGCGGCATACAACACAGTCGGGTCCGCGTTGAGGATCGTCTTCGAGCCGCCCTTGCCATCGAGCCGGTTCTGGTACACGCCCGCGATGAGCGGGCGCTCCTCGTCCACCACAGCCTCGCGCTCCACGATCGAGGCGAGACTGAGAATCTCGAAGAAGGTCAATCCGCGGCTCTCGGCCACCTCGAGCCTGACATCACCGACCGCATCGTAGAACTTGGCCAGCATCATCCGGACGAGGTCGTCGGCAGTCGTCACCTGGAACGGCCCGCCGTTCGCCGCCGTGGTGAGGGAGTACGTGGCCGGATAGAGGAAGCCCTCGAGGCTCGCCCCGTCCGGGAGGTCCAACCAGGGCGTGTCGGCCAGCAGCGCGACGCTCGGCTTGGTTACGATCTCAAGGAAGTCCAGCGGGTCGACGCCCGAGGAGACGGTCTGCAGCTTGGCGACCATCTGCTCCAGGCGCAGACCCTCTCGGAACGTGACCTCGATGGTGGTCACCACCACCCGGTTCTCGACGAGGGCGGCAACCAACTCCGCCGGCGTCATGTCCCTGCGCATGAGAAACAGGCCGGCCTGCAGGTCCGTCGCGAGACTGGCTTCGGTCGCTGTGAACAGGAAGGCGCGTTCTGACAGCACGAAGCCTTCTACCAGCAGCCGCGTCCCGAGTGCGGCGACGGTCTCTCCCCGCTGGACCTCGAAGACGACCTCGTCATGCGGTCCCGTCGCCGGTGCCGTCAGGACGAGCCCGAGGTCCTCGCGCACGAAGTCGGCCACGAACGGGACCCGGAGCGACCCCGGGTTGTCCCATGCCCAGCCCACCACGGCCGCTCGCACCAGCGGCCGAAGGGCCGTCAGCCCGGCGACGATGACGACCACGGCGAGAAGCCCCGTGAAGAGCAGGAAGCGGATGATGCCGGGCAATCCCGTTGATCCGCTCCGGCGCCCATCCGGGCGTCGTCCGGGGGGCGGACCGCCGCGACCGTCCGACGCACGCCACGTAGGCATGTCGGCGCCATCGTAGGCACCTGGCTCCATGGGCTTCGCCTGATCGCGCGACCCGCGCCCGCTCCGAATGCTCATGCGCCCGGCCCAGCGGACGCGATATTGGCAGCGTCCAGCTCGTCCTGCAGGATGATGGCGGCGGCCTCGCGATCCACGCGCGCACGATACCGGTCCCGCTGCGTCGGGGACGGTGGCCCGCCTGATCGTCCACGAGGCATCGGTCCGAGCCTGGTCTCGGCGCGGTGGCTGCTCAAGTGCTCGTCGCGCATCCGGACCGGGAGTCCGAGGGCCTCGCCGATCGCAGCCGCCCAGGCCCTGGCACCCCGGGCCATTGGACCCTCGTCCCCACCGGCATTCAGGGGCAGCCCGACCACGATCTCGATGATCCCGTGCTCGGCGATGATCCTGCGCAGCCGATCCACATCCCCGGCCAGATCGGCGGAGCGAGGCACAGTGGTCAGTGCGCGGGCCGGCTCGCGCTCGCGCTCGGCCACCGCCAGCCCGATCCGGCGCTCGCCAAGGTCAATGCCGAGCAGTCGGCTCATCGCGCGCTCAACCCGACTCCGCGGGACCTGGGGTGCCGGCGGGCCCTGTCTCGTCGGTTGCTGGCTCGATGGTCAGGCTTGCCCGCCCGGTGATCGTGGGGATCGTCGTCACCCAGTCGGGCCAGACGCTGATCGTGACAGCGCCGTATTGATTCAGAATCGTGCGGGCCTGCGGCAGGCCGAGGCCACGGACCTGGGCGAGCAGCGCGGCGCCGTCGAGTTCGCGAGTCTCGATGGCTCGGACCGTGACTGGGAAGGTGATCGTCGTCCCGGCCACGATTGGGGTCCCGATGTCGATCGACACGGAGTCCTCGTTGAGTCGGAAGCCACGATGGACGGCAGACCGGATGTGGGCATCCGCCAAGGTCGACACGGGACCCGGGTCGACGCCGAGCACGGATCCCTGCGCGGCGAGGCCGAGTTCGAACTGTGCCACTTCCAGACCGGGCAGGGTGGTCGGATCAACGCGCTGGATGGCGGGGCCGAGCATCCGGGTCTCCGGGAACAGGGTCGTTCCGGCGGGCACGCCGACCGGGCTGGCTACCTGTTCGGCGAATCGTGTAGCCAGGGCATCGTCCAGCGCTCGAAGCGCCGCATCCACGTCAGCCTGCTGGATCTGCGGGGACTCTGTGTGGCTGCCACCGGCCGTGGGTGCGTTGTTCTTCACGATCGTTCGCTGTGGGTTCTCGCCCTGCGGCACTCCGACGATGGACCCGGCAGGCACGTTGCCGGATTCTCCACTGACGACCGCCTCAATCCCGATGTTTCGGGTCGATGGAATGACCACGAAGGCGGCGTTCACGATCCCGATCTGGGCCGCTGGCAGCGTCACCGCGCCAGTCGTCCGGAATTCGATCCCGGATTCAGTCCTGACGATGGAGCCGCTGGGAATGGTGTTCGGGGCACCGGTGTTGAGGCTCGAGAACGTCACCTCTCCCGTCGCCGCGGTATCGACGACCATGACCCCCGTGGCCAGGAACGTGCTGCTGACCTCGACCTCGAATGTGAAGGTCGTGGCCGGCACGAACAGGCCAACCGGATCCGGCTGGGTGATCCCCGGTTGCGCCGTGACGTTGAGGGCGAGGGGGCCGAGGGCCGACACGGTCGGTGTCAGGACGATGGCGGCACTGGGCAGGAGTTGGAACCCGGCCGCTCCCGCGCCGGCGACGATCACCACGAGCCCCAGCGCGAACGCGAGGCGGCGACCGGCTGTCCGCGACGCGGGTCTTCGGCCCACTTTCGGTGTCGGCTCGGCCGTCCGGGGAGCGCTGACCGTGGGCAGTGCGACGGTTGGACTGTCGTCCCCGACGACTCGTGGGAACGTGGAACCCCTGAGGCCTCCTCCGCGGCCGTCGCCTCCTGCGTTCGCCAGCGAGGTGCTGGAACCCGGCGCCGTGGCGGCTCCGCCCTCGAATGCCGCGACGGACACGTGCGTGGGCAGCCCGGCCGATGCGGCCAGCGCCCGGGCTGACGCGTCTCCGCTGACGATTTCCAGCGCCTTCTTGCGGCCGGCGGCCTCGCGGGCCAGTAGCCGGAAGTTGATCCGGGACGTGGCGAGGCGCGACCCAATCGGCAGCACGAGCGCAATCCTCGACGCCTCAACCGTTCTTAGGCGCGCCGCAGCCGACGTGATCTCGTCGTCGATATCGAGGTAGATGATGGCCACCATCGTCAGATCCGGAGCTGCCGAACGACCCGACGGAGCGCTCCGTCCAGCGTGCCCGCGCTCTGGCCCAGCTCGATTGCCTGGTAGGCCAGGCCCATCGGGGTCACGTCCTGCTGGTCCACCAGGAGTTCGGTCTCGTCCACGATCGTGTCCAACTGATCCGGAGACATGATCGAGACCTCAGGCGGCCGGGAGAAGGGCAGCCCGCGGGAGAATGCCTCGCTCGACAGCGCCGATCGGATCTCCGGCAGCCTCGAGCCGCCGCCACACAGATAGATCCGTCCGGGCAGGAGGTCGCCCGCCGCCAGTTCCTCCATGACCAGTTCGACGCCTGCGGCCCACACCGCCACGTCATCCGCGACGATGGCCCGTACGTCCTCGGAGGAGTCCCCGGCGATGCCACGGGCGTAGTCCACCTTGAGCGCCTCGGCCCGCGGAAAGGGCAATTCCAGGCGGTCGGCGATGGACTTGGTAAAGGCGCGTCCGCCCAGCGCGAACATCCGCGTTCCTTCGATCCCACCCTGCCGCACCAGGGCCACGTCGGTCGTTCCGCCGCCGACATCCACGAACAACGCGCCCGCCTGGCGGACCTGCTCGGTGTTGAGGGCCCGGGCAACGGCGTAGGGCTCTGCGACGACCCCGATGAGGTCCAGCTCGAGCTGCTGGGCGACGCTCTGGAGGGCACCGAGGTGGACGAGCGGGGCGAAGGCATTGAACACCGAGATCTTGACGTGGCGACCCTTGAAGCCGACGGGATTTGTCACGGCATAGCCGTCGATCCACGCTCCGACGACGGCCGCGTGGACGAGCCGCACGTCCACGTTCGTGAGACCCGTTTCCCAGGTCACCGAGCGCTCGGCCTCGCGCAGCGCCTCGTGCTGGACGCCTTCGAGCAGCTTCTGCAGCTCGGACTCGGTGATCGGCACCTCGGTGCGCGCCCGCTCCTGCGTGTGGGCGGTCGTGAACCCCTTGACCAGCTCACCGGCGATCCCGATGACGACCTGGGTCGGCCGAAAACCGGCCATCTCTTCGGCTTCCTGCAGCGCCACCGAACAGTTGTCCACGACTGCTGCGATGTCCGCGACCGTGCCGGACTGCATGTGCGACAGGCCCTGGCGCTTCCGGCCGACGCCGCGCACCACGCCCCGACCGTCGTCGCGGATGTCAAAGACGAGGGCCTTTGCGAATTCCGTGCCGATGTCCAGCGCCGTACAGGCCGTGAGGGATTCTTCTCCGCCCTCGCGGTGCCACAGACGTCGCAGGAAGGTCATGGCGCCGGTTACCCGGCCGTCCCCTTCAGGGCGTCCGACAGTGCGGCCAGCGCCGCGCTCAGCCCGTCACGATTGGTCCCCCGACCCTGGGCCATCTCGGGCCGCCCGCCACCCTTGCCCGAGATCGAGGGCATGGCTGCCCGTGCCAGGTCTCCGGCCGATACGCCGCGGGCAACGAGGTCAGCCGACACGGTGACGAACAGTTGGGGTTCGTCGGCATCCAGCCCGATGGCGACGACGCCGCTGCCAAGGACGGCGCTGACGTCCTTGGCGAAGCTCTTGAGCGCATCCATGCTCTCGAAGGAGCCGCTGAGCGCTACCAGCCGCGTGCCCGGCGCCGGCTCGACTGAAGCCGCGGCAGCGTCGGCCGGCTTCGGGATCCCGGATGCGGCGCCACCCGACTTTCGAAGTCGCCTGGCCTCTCGCAGCTCCTCCTGTAACGCCCCAATGCGGGCAGGGATCGCGTCGGCGGACTGGGCGCCAAGGGCGACCATGGCGCCATCGAGCGCCTGATCGCGGGCACGAAGGTACGCATCGGCGCCGGTGCCGGTCAGCGCCTCGATCCGGCGCATCCCCGAGCCGATACTCCGCTCCGAGGTAATCACGAAGCTCCCGACCTGGCCCGAGGCACGGCAGTGAGTGCCGCCGCACAGCTCGAAGCTGAAGTCCTCGACCCGGATCGTCCTGACCGTCTCGCCGTACTTCTCATCGAAGAAGGCGTCTGCGCCGGCGTCGATGGCTGATTGCATGTCCATGAACGCAATCGAGACGGGTCGGTCCTCGCGGATGATTCGGCGGACCTCGTCCTCGATCCGGAGGCGCTCGTCGTCGTTGAGGGCGCGGTCGGCCGGATAGTCGAAGCGCAGGTACTCGGGCGTGACCAGCGAGCCGGCCTGGCGGGCGCGATCCCCGACGACGTTACGGAGCGCACGGTGGAGCAGATGTGTTCCCGTATGGTTGCGCATCGTGTCGGCGCGCCGCTCGGCGTCGACCTGCGCGGCGACCACCTGACCTACCGAGAGCTGGCCGCGCAGGATGCCGCGGTGGACGAACGAGCCGCCGACAGGCTTCTGCGTGTCCTCGACCTCAAAGACGACGGTGCCGTCCGCATCCAGAATGACGCCACGATCACCGATCTGACCGCCACCCTCGGCGTAGAACGGCGACCTGTCGAGCACGACCTCGGCAGTCGCTCCAGGCTCCGTCCGCAGTTCCTCGTCCCCTTTCGCCTTGAGCCGCTCATATTCCAGCCCATCGCGCAGGATCGCGACAATCCGGACGCCGTCGAGGCGCGTCGCCTCGTAGCCCTCGAACGCCGTATCGCCGCTCCGGGCCTGGATGGCAGCGTACAGCGCAGTCAGTTCGGCGTGGCGCGCGAGCTCGGCCTTCTTGCCGGAGCGAGATCGGTCGCGCTGCTCCGCCAACGCGGCGTCGAAGCCTCCACGATCCGCCCCCACGCCGTATTCGGCGGCCAGCTCGACGGTGAGGTCGATCGGGAAGCCGAAGGTATCGTGGAGCTTGAACGCGACCGCTCCGGGGACCATGGGGGCGTCGTCGGGCAGATCCTCGGGCCGCTGGCCGATCGATCGATCGTTGGACGTCAGCGCGATGAGAGCGTCCTCGAGGATGTCCATGCCGGCCCGCAAGGTCCGACTGAACTGGGCCTCCTCACGCGCGATCGCACCCAGGATCTCCGCTTCCCGCTCCAGAAGATGCGGGTAGGCGTCGGCCATCGTTTCGATGACGACCTTCGCGATCTCCACCATGAACGGCTCATTCCGGCCGAGCAGTCGCCCGTGCCGCACGGCGCGCCGGAGGATGCGGCGCAGGACATAGCCACGGCCCTCGTTCGACGGCAGGACGCCGTCGCCGATGAGGAACGTGACCGCCCGGGCATGGTCGGCGATGACCTGGTAGCTGAAGCGCTCTGCCTCGAACTCCCCCGGATCGTGGCCGAGCAGATCGCGCATGCGGGCGTGGATGGGCGCGAAGAGGTCTGTGTCGTAGTTGGTGGGAACCTGTTGGAGCACACTTGCCAGCCGCTCGAGGCCGAGCCCGGTGTCGACGCCGGGTGCGGCCAACGGCGTGAGCGAGCGATCCAGGGCGAGCTCGAACTCCATGAACACGAGGTTCCAGATCTCGAGCCAGCGGGGGCAATGCTCGGAGTGATCGGGGGTGCAGAAATCGCCCTCGCTGAACTCCACGCCGCGATCAAAGTGGATCTCCGAGCATGGCCCGGCGGGGCCGGTGTCGGCCATCCGCCAGAAGTTCTTCTCGTCGCCCGTTTCCCAGTTGCCCCAGCGTGCGAGACGCTCTGGCGGCAGGCCGATCTCGGTTCGCCAGACGTCGTAGGCCACGTCGTCCGTGGTGTAGACAGTGGCGGCCAGGCGGTCGGCGGGAATGCCCAGGTCACGGGTCAGGAAGTCCCACGCCCAGTGAATCGCTTCGCTCTTGAAGTAGTCCCCGAAACTCCAGTTCCCGAGCATCTCGAAGAGCGTGTGGTGGCGCGGCGTCCGACCGACCTCCTCGAAGTCGTTGTGCTTCCCGGCGACACGCAGGCAGCGCTGGTAGTCAACGGCGCGCGTATAGCTCCGCTTCTCGGCGCCGGTCAGGGCGTCCTTGAACTGGACCATCCCGCTGTTCGTGAAGAGCAGCGTCTGATCACCCGCCGGGACGAGACTCGCGCTGGGCACGACCGTGTGGCCGCGCCCCGCGAAGAACTCGACGAAGCGCCGGCGGATCTCGGCGGCCGGGAGGGCAATGATCCGTGGATCGGCGGGCAGCGAGGCGGTCGACATCGGACGCAATGGTACTCAACGGAGCGATCGAGGGACCCGGGCTGCGGGCGAGGTCGAACCGGCGTCATCG
>JAQBHC010000143.1:0-3161 GCA_032128175.1 Chloroflexota bacterium
GTGCTCCTCGCGGTTGTGGCACGTGAGGCAGAACTCGTTGACGTCACGCGGGCTCATCGTCAGGAAGTTGCGCTGCCGGCCCTTGGCGCCAACGTCCGCGACGTGCGACTCCCCGGCACCGTGACAGGTCTCGCAGCCCTCGGCCGCCGCCGGCGTCCGCGGATCCCAGGCCGTGGCGTGCGGGCCGTGGAGGTACCCTTCGCCCTGCGGTGCGTGGCAGCTCGTGCACTTTGCCACGCCGACATACGCGCCCCACTGGCTCTGGGGCAGCGGCGTCCCGGGCGCGGCCTGGACAGGGGGCGCGGCCTGATCAGGCTGCGCCGCCGTCGCGACGGCCAGCGCGGTCAGCGTCCAGACCAGCGCCACCACCACCCCGACGTGCTTCACGGAACCGAAGACTCTGCGAATCGTCATTGGTTCGCTCCCATCGGTGAGCCCGGGCTCACCGCCAACTCGTGGACTCCGGCGCCAGGCTGATGAGATACCCGACCAGATCGTCGACCTCGGCATCACTGAGCCGATGGCCCCAGCCCGGCATGCGGTACGGCGGTACCGGACCGGCCTGGTCGGCCTTGCCTATGCGCGGGGTACCGTTGCGCACGAGGCGCGCCAGTTCGGACCGGGTGTATCCCTCGGCGACCTTCACGACGCCGGGGATCTTTCCGTCGGTCTCGGAGTTGAGGTTCTCCCGGCCGCCGGTGCCGTCCGCCCCGTGGCACATCGCGCAGCCGTACCGCTCGTAGACGAGCTGGCCGCGCGCGGCCGCCGTGTCCTCGGCCGCCTGCGACGGCTCGGACCGAATGATCTGGGGACCCGGTGGCTGCACCAGCGCCCGGAGGACCACCACACTCACGACGACCCCGGCCACGGTGGCCAGCCACCTCATGGGCTACACACTGACGGCGCGGAATGAAGATCCGATGAAAGTCCGGTTAACGGACGTTCATCAACCCTGATCGTGCGTTGGCAGCACGATCGTGAAGACCGACCCTCGACCCGGCTCGCTCGACACGCGAATCTGCCCGCCATGGGCCCGGACGATCTGGTCGGCGATGGCGAGGCCGAGGCCCGTCCCGCCGGTCTCGCGGGCGCGAGCCGGGTCGGCCCGGTAGAAGGGCTCGAAGATGTGCGGGAGGTCGTCCGGTCCAATCCCGCACCCCTCGTCGCGGACCGTGACCAGCGCATCATGGCGATCGCGCGCCACAGCGATCCGGACCGTCGCTCCGGACGGCGAGTAGGTGGCCGCGTTGGCGGCAATGTTGAGCAACGCGCGACGCAGATGCCGCGCAGCTCCTGACACCTGCGGGCGCTGGTCGACCGCCAGCTCGACCAGCACCTCCCGGGGTTCGGCAAGGGCCCGGACGATTTCGGCGCATTCCTCGGCGAGCGCCGCCAGATCGACCGGCTCGCGGCCCGCCACGACCTGTCCAGCCTCGGCCAGGGCGAACAACCGGAGGTCCCGAATGAGGGTGGAACTGCGCTCGATCTCGGCGAGCAGATCCCGGTCTGCCTCTTCCCGGCCGGCGCCACCCGGGCGGCCGCCTCCGGCCTCGACGAGCCCCCGCATCACGGCCAGCGGCGTCTGCAGCTCGTGCGAGGCGTCGGCGGCAAACCGCCTCGCGCTTCGCATCGACACCTCAATCCGATCGAGCATCTCGTTCAGCGTCGAGACGAGTCGATCGAGCTCGGCGCTGCCGCCGCGCACGTCGAGCCGCTCGCCGAGGCCCGAACTCTGGATGTCCCGCACGCGGGCCACGATCGCGTCGACCGGAGCCAGCGCGTGGCGCGCAGTCCGCCGGCTGCCGTACCCGGCGATGACGAGCACGAGCGCGCTGGCGAGGACCATGGCGCCGCCAAGCTCGCGCAACGCCTGCTGCACGGACACGGCCGAGGACGCCAGCTGCACCGTCAGGAAATCGGTGCCCTGGCGGTTCACGCGGATCGACGCGACACGCACCCGGTCGAGCGACCGCTCGCGCACGGTGACGACCGGCGGCCGCGCGACTCGTCCGGCGGCGGTCAGGTCGCGCTCGGCGGCCCAGCCGATGAGCGGAAACGCCGGCGACCGGTACAGCACGGTCCCCCGTGCCGTGCGGACGAGGAGCGGCAGGCGGTTCGCGATCGGATGCCCCTCCAGACTCGCGATCGGGTCGATCTCGAGGAGCGCCGGGCGGAGGTCGGCGACGACTTCGTGGCCGCGGATCTCGAGCGCCGCGTCGAACTCGCCATAGAGCGTGCGCGCCCGCACGAGCCAGAAGGCCGCCGCAAAGCCCGCCAGCGACACGCCGAGTGTCAGCAGGTACCAGAAGGTCAGCCGCGCGCTGATGCTATGAAGCGTCAGCCGCGTTCGGATCGCTGAGAACATAACCCACGCCCCGCACCGCCGCGATGAAACTGGGGTGCCCCTTCGGATCGATCTTGTCCCGGAGGTGCTTGATGTACACGTCGACGACGTTGCTGGCGCGATCGAACGGGAAATCCCAGACGTGCTCGGCAATCATCGTGCGAGTGTGCACGACGCCGGGATGGCGCATGAGGTACTCGAGCAAGGCGTATTCCCGCATCGTCAACGACACCTGCCGCGACGCGTGCGTCACGACCCGCGTTGACGGATCGAGCTGCAGATCGCCCACCGACAGCACCGGCCCGTTGACGCTCGGCTGCCGCCGCAGGAGCGCCCGCACCCTTGCCAGCAGCTCCTCCATGGAGAACGGCTTGACCAGGTAGTCGTCGGCGCCGGCGTCGAGGCCCCGCACCCGATCGTCCACCAGGTCGCGCGCCGACAGAATCAGGATCGGGGTCCGGTGACCCGCCCGCCGCATCTGCCGGCAGACGGAGAGGCCGTCCACCTTCGGCAGCATCAAGTCGAGGACGACGACGTCGTAGGAATGCTCCTCGACGAGGACAAGGGCCTGCTCGCCGTCGTGGGCCAGGTCGGCGGCAAAGCCCTCCTCGGAGAGCGCCGTGGCAATCGACATCGCCACCCGGCGTTCATCCTCGACGACAAGCACACGCATGACACGCCTCGCAGCCTACCCCGGTGGTCGCCGGAGACTGGATACTGACCGAACCACCTCGGCCGCGCCGTGTTCGCCCGCGGCCTGCCGAACCACGTCGAGATTGTTCACTCTTCGGGCTGCCCAAGCGCCTGTTCGGCCTGG
>JAQBHC010000144.1:0-9204 GCA_032128175.1 Chloroflexota bacterium
GCCGAGCACGACCTGGTGGACGAAGCGGCTCGCGTTCTCGCCTCTGCCGAGGCGCACGGCGTTCGGGTGATCCTGCCCGTCGACGTCATCGTCGCCAAGGAGGTCACGCGCGGCACGGAATACAAGACCCTGCAGGCGGACAAGATCCCGGCCTCCTGGCACATCGTGGACGTCGGCCCGGCCACGCTCGAGTTGATGGAGGACGCGTTGCGCGACGCGAAGACCGTCTTCTGGAACGGCCCGCTCGGGGTCTTCGAAATCCCGTCGTTTGCCCATGGCACCAAGGCGATCGCCCGCTTCCTGGCTGAACGTTGCGACGATGGCGCCACGGTCGTGGTCGGAGGCGGCGACTCGGTGGCGGCGATCCAGCAGCAAGGGCTCGCCTCGCGCTTCACGCACATTTCCACCGGCGGCGGGGCGAGCCTCGAATTCCTCGAGGGCCGGGAGCTCCCCGGCGTGGCCATCCTCCCCGATCGAGCGCCTGCGTGAGCGTCGATACGTCCATCGCGCTCGTTGCAGCGCGCGAGATCCTCGATTCGCGGGGCAACCCCACCATCGAGGTCGACGTCGTCCTCGAGGACGGCTCCATCGGCCGGGCCGCCGTCCCATCGGGCGCCTCAACTGGAGCGCATGAGGCAGTCGAGCTCCGCGACGGAGACAAGCGTCGCTACGGCGGCAAGGGTGTCCTGACCGCGGTTCGACACGTGGTCGAGGACATCGCACCCGCGGTGATCGGGATGGACGCCGCTGATCAAGGCGGCGTCGATGCCACGCTCATCGAACTCGACGGCACGCCCAACAAGGGTCGGTTGGGGGCGAACGCGATCCTCGGCGTGTCTCTCGCCTGCGCCCACGCCAGCGCCGCGGCACTGGATCTGCCCCTCTACCGGTATCTCGGCGGCGTGGGCGCGCGGATGCTGCCGGTGCCCATGTTCAACATCCTCAACGGCGGCCGGCATGCCCAGAATTCAACCGACTTTCAGGAATTCATGGTGATGCCGGTCGGCTCGCCGACGTATCGGGAGGCGCTCCGCGCGGGCGCCGAGATCTTCGCGGCCCTGCGCGCCCTCCTGCACGACGGCGGGCACGCCACCGGCCAGGGAGATGAGGGCGGGTTTGCACCCTCCCTCGCGTCAAATGAGGCCGCCCTCGAGATCGTGGTTCGGGCCATCGAGGCGGCCGGCTACCGCCCCGGCGAGGACGTCGCGATCGCCCTGGACCCCGCGACGACCGAACTCGTTGAGCCAGGCAGCGGGCTCAACGGAGCGCCGACGCGCTACGTGCTGGCCAGGGAAGGGCGCACCCTCGACTCGGGCGAACTCATCGACCTGTGGGCAGACTGGGCAGCCCGCTATCCGATTGCGTCGATCGAGGATGGGCTGGCCGAGGACGACTGGGACGGCTGGATTGCTCTCACGGAACGGCTGGGAGCCCGCATCCAGCTGGTCGGCGACGATCTGCTCGTGACCAACCCTGAGCGGATCGAGCGGGGCATCAGCGAACGCGCCGCCAACGCGGTCCTGATCAAGCTGAACCAGATCGGCACGCTCACGGAGACCGTCCAGGCGATCGAAACGGCGAGGCGGGCTGGCTGGGCGGCGGTCGTCTCGCACCGGTCGGGCGAAACCGAGGACACCACGATCGCCGATCTCGTGGTCGCCATGGGCACCGGTCAAATCAAGACCGGCGCCCCATCGCGGTCCGAACGGGTCGCCAAGTACAACCGGTTGCTGCGGATCGAAGAGGAGCTCGGCGAGGGTGCGCTGTTCCTTGGGCGGTCCGCGCTTGCCGGCGGGACGACGCCCGGGTGAGTCGCGTCATCGATCGAGGAGCCATCACCGCTGCCTACGTCGGGATCGGGATGGCCCTCACGGTGGGGCTGAGTTTCCTGCTGGTCATCCCCATCGAGCCCGTCTACTGGGCGCTGTCCGTGCCCGTCGGTCTGCTCATCGGGTTCTACGCCGACGCGCGGTCCGGCACGGCACGTGGCGCATGGCGACGCATCCTCGCCAACGCGGTGTTCGCGGGCCTGGTCACGGGCCTCACCCTCGCCGCCCTCCTTCTCGGGGTCAAGGCCCTGTTCTTCGCCGCGGACGACGGCTACCGTGACCCAGGACTCGGTGGTCGGGTCTCGTGCCAGGCCGGCAGCGACTGCGTCTACCAGCGCTACCTCGAGGATCAGCCGGACACGCTGGTCAATGCGGGCGTCAACGACGCCGCCAGCTTCTCGACGTTCTACTGGGCGCAGCAGTGGTCGGCAGCGGCGTTGCTCGTGTCCCTGTCGACCGGGTTCTCGCTCGTCGGTGGCGCAATCTACGGGATCACTCGACCCAAACCCGCCTGACCCGGGACTCACTCGATCCGACCCGTCTGACCCCGGGGAATCGAAACGCCCCGGTTGTTGCCGGGGCGTCGATCTGCGCTGCGGTTTGTGCCGCGGTTCAGGCCTTCGTGGCCTTCTTCGCCGGAGCCTTCTTCACGGGAGCCTTCTTGGCGGCTGCCTTTGTGGCAACTGGCTTGTCCGCGGCGGCCTTGGCCTCCGTTGACTTGGCTGCTGTGGACTTCGCAGCCTTGGCCTTCGCCTTCGGCGCGACCTTCGGCTTGGCGACCGGAACTCTTGCCGCTGCCTTGGCGGCGCTGGCCGCAGCCGCGGCAGCAGCCTCGGCTCGGCTCGACTTGCTGAGCGCGGCACGAGTCTTGCCCGCGGCAGTCTGGGCACCCTTTGCCTTGCCGGCCTTGCCGGCCGCGATCCTGGCCTTGGCTGCCTTCACGGCTGCGGCCTTGCCGACGGTCTTGGCGACGTGCGACGACGCGGTGACCGTCCCGCCGACAGCGGCGTTCACCTTGCGAACGAGGCGTGACTTGCGGCGCGCGGCGGCGTTCGGGTGAATGGCGCCAACCTTGGCCGCGCGATCAAGCGCGCTGATTGCCTCGACGAGCGCTGCCTGGGTGTCCACACCCTCGGTCGGCGAGGTGGCCGCGGCCAGCGCGTTCTTGACGAGCGTCTTCGCGACGGTGCGGCGAGGTCCGAGGATCGCGTGGCGGCGCTCAGCGGATCGGACGCGCTTCAGGCCCGATGGCGTGCGTGCGCCTGTCCATGTCCGGGGCGTCTTGGCCAAGGTGCGGAACCTCTCGATACGGATCTGTACGACATGCGCGGGCGCGGTACACCGGGCGCGAACGGGGATGGTACCAGAGCCTCGCAGTATCGACCACCGGCGGTCCGACTGGGGCGACATCCGCCCGCGCTCGCGCCGCGCGGACGAGGGTCGGCGCGATCCCGCGCATCGCTGTCACACTGCGCTCCGATGATCGCAATCCTTGGTGGCCTCGGCGCTGCCGCGTCCTGGGCCGTGGCCACGCTGTGCTCGTCTCGCTCGAGCCGGATGATCGGCGCCAGCTCCGTCCTGGCCTGGGTGATGATCGTCGGCTTCGTTGCCAGCCTTCCGTCGGCGATGGCGGATCTGCCGGCCGTGGCTTCGTTCTCGACGCCGCAGATCGCGGGTCTCGTGGTCAACGGATTGTCGTATACCGCGGGTCTGCTGCTCGCCTATCAGGCCCTGGTGATCGGCCGCGTGTCCATCGTGACGCCGATCATGTCGACCGAGGGCGCCCTCGCGGCGATCGGATCCGTGATCCTCGGGGAGGCACTCGGCCTTCCGACCGCGCTGATCCTGGGCGCGATCGCGATCGGGGTCGTGCTCTCCTCGGTTGACCGCCGCGGGGACGAGGCGGCTGCGGCTCTCGAGTTGGGGCCACCGCGCTACCGCCTCGAGGACCGGGCCGCCACGCGACGAAGCGTGCTGCTGGCGATCGGCGCGTCCGTCGCGTTTTCGATCGGGCTGATCACCAGCGCGCGCCTTGGTCTGGACGTGCCGATCAGCTGGATCCTGCTGGTTTCCCGTGCCGCCGGCGTCCTGCTCATCGCCGTGCCGCTTGCAGCTCGGGGACGGCTCCGGCTGTCGCGTGCCGCACTGCCGCTGGTCTTGGTCTCCGGGATTCTGGAGGCGGTCGGGAGCGCCCTGTACGTGACCGGCGCTCAGATCAGTGCCGCCACGGCAGCGGTTCTCGGGTCGCAGTTCGCGGCCATCGCCGCGATCTCCGCATTCATCCTGTTCGGCGAGCGGCTGGGGCGCATTCAGGTGGCCGGCGTCACGGTCATCGCGATCGGCGTCACCGCGCTCGCCATCGTCCGCGCCTGACGCCGCCCGGCGCGCGACGCCGCCCGACGCGCGCCGCCGCCCGAGGCTCGTGGGTGAGATCAGGCCGTCGGTGTTGTGATTTCGGCGGGGACCGGCGTCTGGCGCGAGGGCATCATCAAGGCCGCGGCGGCCGCTCCGAGCCAGGTGATCAGCATGATCGGACCGCCGGCCACCACGAAAAGGAGGATCCCGGCGACCGTCCCAGCCGGGATGAACGCGAGGAGTCTGTCACGACCACCGAACGTGCGCGCGAGCACGATCGTCAGAGCGATCAGGGCGATATTCAGGGTCCACGTGCCCATGATGAAGAGGAAGAAGGCCCCCTCGATCCGGAACCCGTCCTCGATCACGTTGGCGACGCTGGAAAGGCCCACGCCGGCGCCCGCGATCGTCGCCCAGCGCACCACCTGCGGCCCGCCCACCATCCGGCCGAACACCGGAAGCGTGACCGCGAGCGAGAGCAGCGTGGCACTGAACCACAGCACCGTGGGCCACTCCTTCATCGACGCGGTGATCTCGAACGTGGGTCGGGCGATCGACCAGTACGCGAATAGCGCAACGCCCGTGGTGGCGAACAGCAAGGATCGGCTGATGTCGCGCCAGCCCGGGAGTCCCGTTCGCATCGCCGCCTCCGTCACGCTATATCGGTTCGCGATATATACGTGGGATGGCGTGGCCTGTCAATACGGGTTCACATGGTTGCATCGGGTACGGAGCCGACGACGCACGAGGGATCCGCCAGGAGCTCCCGTAAGGGATCACGCTCCGACGTTGACGCCGAGGGCCTCGATGGTAGTGTGCGGGTCTTGCACGCCCGACGGACGAATCCGGTACGGATCGAGGGAGGAGAGATCGAGCGATGAGAGCGGCTGCGCTGGCTGTGCTCCTGTTGGCGGGCTGCACCGGGGGTTCGACGGCGACGTCTTCTCCCGCTGTGCCTGCCGCCACCGCCGCACCCGCCACGCCGACGGATAGCGCGGCGACCGCGCTGCCGACCGCTTCTCCGGCCACCACGCCAACGCCAAACACTGTCTACACCGCCGGTGACGAGGAGGTCGCGAAGTTGATCAAGGAGGGCGCGGATGAGGCAATTCCGCAGCTCCTCCTGCTGAATGACTCGGACGCGTCCAAGCAGGCGGAGCTATTCGTGCCCCTGGGCGTCTGGATCAACGGGCAGAAGGCGGGCGTCCAAGCGTATACGCCGAGCAGTTGCACGGTGGCCGCCGCGGCGCTGTTCATCGAGGGTATGGACCTCTACGACGCCATCAGGAAGAAGTTCCTGGCCTGGAGGGACTGGGGTGGGGCCGGGTATGCATTCTCACCCGCGGCTCCGGGCCAGGCAGTCCGGACGTTCGAAGAAGCGCTGGACGAGCTCGAGGCCCACTGCCCCGCCTGAGCCAGGTGGACGGCGTTAGGTCAAGGGATCTAACGAGCCCCGGCCCGCTACACTCCGGCACCGTGACCATTCCCCAGACGCGCCTGCGCAACTTCTCGATCATCGCCCACATCGATCACGGCAAGTCCACGCTCGCCGATCGGTTGCTTGAGGCGACGCACGCGATCGACCCGCGGCAGATGACAAGCCAGGTCCTCGACTCGATGGACCTTGAGCGCGAGAAGGGGATCACGATCAAGGCCCGCGCCGTGCGCCTCGAGTACACGGCGGCGGACGGCCTGATCTACGGCCTCAATCTCATCGACACGCCCGGTCACGTCGACTTCAGCTACGAGGTCAGCCGCAGCCTCCAGGCGTGCGAGGGCGCGATCCTGGTGGTCGATGCGGCCCAGGGGATCGAAGCCCAGACCCTCGCAAATGTGCACCTCGCCCTGAAAGAAGGCCTGACGATCATCCCGGTCCTCAACAAGATCGATCTCCCGTCGGCGCAGCCGGACGTCGTGATGGAGGAACTCGAGAACATCCTGGCGATCCCCCGCGAGGAGGTGATCCTCGCGTCGGCCAAGGAGGGGATCGGGATCACCGAGATCCTCGAGGCCATCGTCGCCCGTGTCCCGGCGCCAAAGGGCGACCCGAAACTCCCCCTGCAGGCCCTGGTCTTCGACTCGCACTATGACCAGTACAAGGGCGTAATCGTGTACGTGCGGCTGGCGCAGGGCACGCTCCGCGGTCACGATCGCGTCCGGCTGATGCAGTCGGGCGCTGAGGCCGACCTCCTGGAGCTGGGCTTCTTCCGTCCGGCGCTGGTGCCCGTGCCAGTGATCCATGCCGGTGACGTCGGATACCTGGCCACGGGCCTGAAGAATGTCCGCGAGGCGCAGGTCGGTGACACGATCACGCTCGCCGGCGCCCCGGCCGCCGAGCCGTTGCCCGGTTACCAGGAGGCCAAGAGCCTGGTCTTTGCGGGGATCTACCCGATCACGGGGGAGGACTACCCGCTCCTCCGCGACGCCATCGAGAAGCTCCATCTCAACGACGCGTCCTTCACCTACGAGCCCGAGAGCTCCGTTGCGCTCGGGTTCGGGTTCCGCTGCGGCTTCCTTGGACTCCTGCACATGGAAATCGTCCAGGAGCGGCTCGAGCGCGAGTTCAACCTCGAACTGATCGCGTCGGCACCGTCCGTCGAATATCAGGTCGTGATGACCCATGGCCGCGGCACCATCGAGATCGATAACCCGGCTCACCTTCCGGCGATCTCAGAGATCGAGGAAATCCTGGAGCCATGGGTCCAGCTGTCGGTGGTCACGCCCTCGAGCTATATCGGCCCCCTGATGGAACTGTCGACCAATCGACGCGGCAGCTTCATCGGCCTCGAGTACATCGACCCGGTTCGTGTCCTGATGCGCTTCGAGCTGCCACTCGCCGAGCTCATCGTGGATTACTTCGACCAGCTCAAGACCCGGACGGCCGGGTACGCATCGATGGACTACGAGGAGATCGGCTACCGGGCGGCGCAGCTCGTGAAGCTCGATGTCCTCGTCGCCGGCGAACCCGTCGACGCGCTATCGATGATCGTCCATCGTGACAAGGTCGTCTCGATCGGCCGGACGCTCGCTGAGCGGCTCAAGAAACTCATCCCGCGCCAGATGTTCGAGGTACCAATTCAGGCCGCGGTCGGGTCCAACGTCATCGCCCGCGAATCGGTCCGGGCCATGCGCAAGAACGTCCTCGCCAAGTGCTACGGTGGGGACATCAGCCGCAAGCGCAAGCTGCTCGAGAAGCAGAAAGAGGGCAAACGCCGGATGAAGCGCGTCGGATCGGTCGAGATCCCGCAGGAAGCGTTTCTGGCCATGCTCCGGACCGACGAGGCGTAGTCGTGGAGGAGACTCTCCGTGCGCTCGTCGCCTTCGCCCTGACACTCCTGCTCGTCATGCTCCGCCTCGAGGCGGAGCGGTTCGGGGCCGCCGAGTACGACGAGCCCAGCGTCGGTCGCACTCCATCGCTCATCAGGCGGCTGACCTGGTATGGCGTGGGTGTCGGCGGCGTGATCGCGATCTTGTTCGTCCACCCAGCGCCGGCACGCGATCTCTACCTGACTGGTGGTGGTGGCGGCGGCGTCGCGCTCGGGTTGGTACTGGCCGCGGCCGGTGCCGGGATTGCGGTCGCCATCGCCTGGAGGCGCTACCGCCACGTCCGCCTGCCGAACCTGTCCCAGTATCCGGGCGCCCTGGTCAACGAGGTCGCCACGGCGGTCATGGACGAGGCCGTGTTCCGCGGCGCGCTCCTCGGGTTCCTGATCATCGGCGGCGTCGATCCGACCCTCGCGCTCCTTGCCCAGGCGGCCACCTACACGCTCGCGACGCGCCTTGGCGCTCCCGGCCGCGACCGGTCCATGTTCCTCCTGTCCCTGCTCATCGGCCTGGTGGCCGGGTGGGCGACGCTGCTCACGGGCGGCATTGCAGCGTCGATCCTCGGCCACGGGGTAACCCGTGTGGCGGTCTTCCTGACGACCGGCCACCCGGGCCAGCCGGCTCCAAAGGGCACCGAGGTCGAGGAGGTCGAGCGCCGGCGCCGGACCCCGGATGGCTGGCGTGTGGTCGCCGGTCGTGACGCGACCAGGGACCGCTAGCCTGCCAAGAGAGGGCCCGCCAGGTGCGGGGTTGGCGCTGCCAACAGAGGGCCCGCCCGACGGCCTCTACCTTCACATTCCGTTCTGCATCTCGCTCTGCCCGTACTGCGACTTTGTCGTCGTCGCCGGCGCCGCGGCGAGAGGTCCGCGAAACCGGATCGGAAGCTTTCTGGCGGCGCTGCATCAGGAGCTTGAGCTCCGCGCCGACGCTGCCGACCTCCGCTGGGGCGCCCCCGGCAGCACATCCCGCGACGGCAGCACATCGCGCCCGCCCCTGGCCTCGCTGTATTTCGGCGGCGGAACGCCGTCACTGCTAGCGGCCGACGAGATCGCCAGTTTCATCCAGCGAGTTCGTGAGCGATTCGGCCTGGCGCTCGACGCCGAGGTTACGGTCGAGGCGAACCCCGGCCCAGACGAACGCGGCGATCCGGTAGCGCTCGCGGCGGCGGGCGTGACCCGCCTCTCTCTTGGCGCACAGGCGCTCGACGATGGTGCGCTGCGCCGGCTCGGACGACGTCACTGCGCGGCAGATGTGCACGAGGCCGTGGCGGCGGCGCGGGCGGCTGGCATCGCGTCGGTGAGCCTCGATCTCCTGTACGACGCACCGGACGCGACGCTCGAGCAGTGGGAGCGCGACCTTGGGGCAGCTCTATCGCTCGCCCCGGACCATCTCTCCCTGTACGCACTGACCCTGGACGATCCGGATGCGGAAGGGATCACTGGGCCGTCCGGCGATCACCTGCCCGTGACCAAGGGCGCACGACGCTGGCGGGTCGACGCCCACGCGCGGCAGGACGATGAGCGGGCCGCGGCGATGTACGAGCACGCTGTCGATCGGCTCGGCGCCGCCGGATATCACGGGTACGAGATCAGCAATTGGGCGCGCCCGGGCCATGAGAGCCGGCACAACCGGGCCTACTGGGAACGTCGGCCGGTGGAGGCACTCGGGCCCGGTGCCCATGCCTTCGACGGGCTGA
>JAQBHC010000145.1:0-7257 GCA_032128175.1 Chloroflexota bacterium
GTCATGATCCACGCCATCGCCACCCGGCAGTTGGACCGACTGGGCTTCCCAGTTTCGTCGTCGGACGACGAGGCGGACCCGGAGGCGGCCGCGGCCGTCAGCCTGCGGGGAAGCTCGGTCGCGTGCGGGACGGAGAACAAAGACGGCGCTGCGCTCTGCGCGAGCCGCCCCGGCCATCGTGACCGTCACCGTATCGCCCGGACGACGCCGCTGAACTGACGCTGACGTGTTCGGAAAGCCGTAGAGCAGATAACTGGACACATTTCGCCTCAGTGACCACGCTCCGCGCATGGCGCATACCGTCGGCTACTTAAGAGTCACTTGCTCTGCCATTGAGCTACGGGCCCGAGGTGGCGGAGGATACCCCAGGGACCGCCGTTCGTGCCACGGCGCGCCCGCCCGGCGCGGCCGTTCGCCGATACGTCGTGCCGATCAGTTGGGCTGGTTGTCGATCTGGGCGCGCTGGAGGTGACCCGAGAAGTCCACGTAGATCGACTTCCACTCGGTGTAGGTCTCGATCGCCGCGTGACCGGCCTCGCGGTGACCGTTGCCGGTTTCCTTCCAGCCGCCAAACGGGAGATGCGTCTCGGCGCCCGTGGTACCCGCGTTGATGTAGACGATGCCGGCCTCGAAGTCGCGCATCGCCCGGAAGGCGCTGTTCACGTCCCGGGTGAAGATCGATGCCGACAGGCCGTAGCGGGTCTGGTTCAAGGCCGTGACGGCCGCATCGAAGTCATCTACCGGGATGACCGCGAGCACAGGTCCGAAGATTTCCTCCTGCCCGATCCGGTCCATCGGCTTGACGCCGCTGAAGATCGTCGGTGCGAAGAAGTTGCCGTGCGCGAGGTCACCGTCCGTAGCGCTGGCGCCACCAAGCACGAGCTCGCCTTCGGATCGACCGATGCCCACATACCGGCCGACCTTCTCGATGGCGCCGGGATTGATGAGCGGCCCCACATCGACGCCGGCATCGAGGCCGTAGCCGAGCTTGAGGGTCTTCGCACGTGCCTCGAGGCGCTGCAGCAAATCGTCCGCAACCGAGCGCTCCACGATCACGCGCGAGCAGGCGGTGCAGCGCTGGCCGGTGGTCCCGAACGCCGACCACACGATACCTTCGGCCGCCAGATCCAGATCCGCGTCCCGAAGGACCACCACGCCGTTCTTTCCGCCCAGCTCGAGTGACAATCGCTTGAGCCGCCGCCTGGCGCGCTCCGCGATCTGCTTGCCGGTTGTGGAGCTCCCGGTAAATGAGATCACCGGAACGTCCGGCGACTCGACGATCGTGTCCCCAACGGCCTCGCCTGAGCCCGTCACCAGGTTGACGGTGCCGGGCGGGAACCCAGCTTCTTCCATGAGCTCGACGAGGATCGTCGCGCAGTGGGGCGTGTCGCTCGACGGCTTGAACACCACCGTGTTCCCGGTCACCAGCGCCGGCATCATCTTCCAGCACGGGATCGCGATCGGGAAATTCCAGGGAGTGATGATTCCGGCCACGCCGATCGGCTGGCGGATGCTCATCGCCCACTTGTCCGGGAGCTCGGACGGCACGGTGTCACCGAACATCCGGCGACCCTCGCCCGCCATCAGATAGGCGATGTCGATCCCTTCCTGGACGTCGCCGCGCGCCTCGGCGATTACCTTGCCCATCTCGCGTGTCATCGCCCGGGCGAGACGCTCCTTGTGCTGGCCCATGAGTTCGGCGAAGTGGTACATGATCTCGCCGCGCTTTGGGGCGGGCATGGCACGCCAGGCTGGAAACGCCATTTCGGCGGCCTTGATGGCCATCGCAGTGTCGGCCGGCGTGCCCGCCTGGAAGCGTCCGACCACATCACGCCGATCAGCCGGGTTGAGGCTCTCGAAGGTTTCGCCAGATGCGCCATCGACCCACTCCCCGGCGATGAACAGGCGGAAGGTCTCAGACGTTGGCACCGCGTCGATCATCGTGTTGCTCCTGGGGGTGAAACTCGTTCGGCGATCGTTGGCTTGCGACTGGGTCCTGGGTTGCGGCGGGTGGTGCGTCAATGCACCGGAAATTTGAGAACCATGTGGAAGTCGGCAAGCGCGACACTATCCTAGCCGGGCGAGCCGGCTTGAAACTTTCCAGCGCCGGTTGGGCTCTAGTACAAGAAGGGGATTACTGGAGCGTCCTCGCCACCAGCCCCACATGGACCAAGTCCGGAGGTACTCGATGAAGCGACTCCTGATCCTCGCCACAGTCGCCGTGCTCACGCTCGGGGCGATTGGCACCGTGTCGGCGAACGACGACCATTCAGACCGCAAGGATGCCAAGGCAAAGCTCAGCGGATTCGCGGAAGTCCCCGCGATCTCGACGACCGGAACGGGCAAGCTCCGGCTGAGCATCGACAAGACCAACACAACGATCACCTATGAATTGACGTTTTCGGGCCTCTCGGGCGCCGCGACCGGCGCTCACCTGCACCTCGGCCAGGCGGGCGTAGCCGGCGCCGTCATCGTCAATTTGTGCCCCGGCGCGTGCGTGTCGCCGGTCACCGGAACGGTCGTAGCTGGCAACATCGTCGTCACGACCGCCGCGCAGGCCCAGGGCATCGCTGGGCCCGCGGACTGGGCTGAGGTCCTTCGAGCGATTCGCGCCGGCGTCGTTTACGCCAATGTCCACACGGCCGCCTACCCCGGCGGCGAGATCCGCGGCCAGGTCGGCGGGGGCGGGCACTGACCTATAGCAACCGCGCCATCGGGCGCGATTAACGCTCGCGCGAGCCCCGGGATGCGGCGTCATCGGACGCCCGCCCGGGGCTGATTCCGTACTACACGCGCGTATGCTCGGCCGGTCAGACCCGCTCGAGCGCCATCGCTACGGAGCCGCCGCCGCCAAGACAGAGCGTTGCGAGACCGTAACGCCCCTCGCGCCGGCGAAGCTCGTGGAGGAGCGTCGCGACGATTCGTGCGCCCGAGGCTCCGATCGGGTGCCCGAGGGCGATCGCGCCGCCGTTGACGTTCACCTTCGACCAGTCGAAGCCCAGTTCGCGACCATCGGCCAGCGTCTGGGCGGCGAAGGCCTCGTTGATCTCGATGAGATCGAAGTCGCCGATCGTCATACCGGTCTTGTCCAGGAGCTTCCGGACGCCGGCGATCGGAGCCAGGAAGAGCCATTTCGGAGCCACTTCCGCCTGGGCGTAGCCGACGATCCGGGCGAGCGGCTTGAGCCCGAGTTTCTCGACAGCACGCTCACTGGCGACCACGGTTGCGGCCGCGGCGTCGTTGATTCCTGGGGCGTTTCCGGCGGTTACGGTGCCGACCGAGGCATCCCCACGATCCTCCCCCATCGGGAGCGCGAAGACCGGCTTGAGCCGGGCCAACGCCTCAATCGATGTGTCCCGCCGGGGACCCTCATCGGTATCGACGATCGTCTCGCGTCCCTTGGAATCGCGAACCGTGACCGGCGCAAGTTCGTCGAGGAAGCGCCCTTCGTCGATGGCCGCGATCGCCCGCCGATGACTCTCGAGGGCAAACGCGTCCTGGTCCTCGCGACTGACCTGATCCTTGATCGCGACGCGCTCTGCGTGCGTGCCCATGTGACAGTTCTCGATCCCACACCACAGCCCGTCATGGACGGTGGCGTCGATCATCGTTGCGTCGCCGAGCCGGAGGCCGAACCGGGCGCCCGGCACGAGGTAGGGCGCCATGTTCATGCTTTCCATGCCACCAGCGACCGCGACCTCGGCATCGCCGGCCCGGATCTCGGCGGCCGCAAGCATGATCGCCTTGAGACCCGACCCGCAGACGCGGTTGATCGTGGTCGCCGACGTCGTATCGGGAAGCCCGGCGAGAAGCGCTGCCTGACGGGCGGGTGCCTGCCCTGCCCCGGCTTGGAGCACCTGGCCCATCAGCACCTCGTCGATCGGGGTTCCCTCGGGGAGATAGGCCCGTGCGACGGCCGCGCGGATCGCCACGCCCCCCAGCTGGACCGCCGGGGTGGTCGAGAAGACGCCATTGAATCGGCCGATCGGCGTCCGTGCCGCGCTGACGATGTAGACGTGCCCGTTCGGGCCGTTCTTTGCTGCCTGAGTCATGATCGCGATGCTACACCGAGGCGTGGTCGCGAGCCCCGCAGTCGCGGGGTCAGCCTCGGGCGCGCTCCAGGACGGCGTCGGACACGATCACCCGATGCACCTCGTTGGTGCCCTCGTAGATCTGGGCACCCTTCGCGTCGCGCATCAGGCGCTCGATGCCCGTTTCGCGGGAATACCCGCTGGCACCGAAGAGCTGGACCGCATCCGTCGCCACCCGCATGGCCGCATCCGAGGCGGTCCATTTGGCCAGGGACGACAGCTCCCCGATTGGCTCACCACGGTCCTTGGTCCGTGCCGCCTCGTGGGTGAGGGCGCGCGCTGCAGCCACCTCGCGGGCCATCTCGGCCACTCTGAACCGGAGCCCCTGGAGCTCGGCCAGTGGCGCGCCGAACGCTGTCCGCTGGTGCAGATATGCCGCAGCCTGCTCGGTTGCGGATCGGGCTAGGCCGACACAGGCGGCCGCGATCGAAATCCGGCCCTCGGAAAGTGCCGACAGTGCGATCCGATAGCCCTGCCCCTCGTCGCCCAGCCGTCGCGCCACCGGTACCACCGCCCCGTCGAAGATGAGTTCTCCCGCCGGGCAGGCTCGGATTCCCATCTTCTTCTCATGCGCTCCGAACCGGAAGCCGGGGATGCCCTTCTCGACGAGGAACGCGGTGATTCCCTTGGGCCCGAGAGCGGGATCGATGGTCGCGAAGACGAGGTAGCGATCGGCCTCTGGCGCATTCGTGATCCAGATCTTGGTGCCGTGGAGCCGATACGCGGCGACATCGGACGCGGGGGCCTCGGGTGGCAACTCCGCCCCGGACGCGTCCAGCCGGACCGCCCGGGTTCGAAGCGCGGCGGCATCGGATCCGGCGTGCGGCTCGGTCAGGCAGAACGCCCCGAGCGCCTCGCCAGTGAGCATCGGCATCAGCCAATCCGCTCGCTGCTCGGCGGTCCCGAAGGTCACAACCGGATATTGGCTGAGGATGTGCACGGACAGCGTCACCGCCGACGCAAGTTCGGCCGCGCCAAGTTCCTCCATCACGAGCGTCCAGCCGAGATAGCTGAATCCAGCTCCACCGGCAGACTCGGGGAGGGGCGCGGCGGTCAGCCCGAGGCTCCCCATCTGCTCGAACAATGATCGGTCGAACCGCTCGTCCTCATCGCGCTCGACGGCACCAGGCGCCACCTCGCGTTGCGCGAATTCGCGCGCAGTGTCGCGGAGCAAGCGCTCCTCGGGGGTCAGGCCACCGGCACCGGCAGGCTCAACCTTGGGGGCCATGCCTCACGCCCTCGGGTAGGTGTGAAACCCGCGACCGGTCTTCTGGCCGAGGTTTCCCTCAGCAACGAGATCGATCAGGACCTGCGGTGGCTTGAAATGCTCCTGGCCAAAGCCCTCGTAGAGCACGTTCATGACGTTCAGGCAGATGTCCAGGCCGATGAAGTCGGCCAGCTCCAGCGGGCCCATCGGGTGGTTCAGGCCGACTTTGGCGCCGAGGTCGATGTCCTCGGCTGTCCCGGTTCCCTCAGCGTAGGTATGCATCGCCTCTGCCAGGAGCGGCATCAGGATTCGATTCACGATGAACCCGGGCCGATCGGCCGAGACGATGAGCTTCTTGCCGAGCGCGTCGGTCAACTCGCGGATGGCCGCTTCGGTTGCGTCGGTGGTGGTCGCACCCCGGATCAACTCCACCAGCGGCATGACCGGGACGGGGCTGAAGAAGTGCATGCCGACGAATCGCTCGCGACGATCTGGAGAGACCGCGGAGGCCAGCCGGTCGATCGAGATCGAGCTGGTATTGGAAGCAAAGATGGCCGCAGCCGGGGCAATCCCGTCGAGTTCGCGCCAGAGCGCCTGCTTGACGTCGACGTCCTCGAACACTGCCTCGACGACGAGGTCGGCATCGCGCGCGGCGCCCATATCCGAGGTCGCGCCCACGCGGTCCAGAGTCTGGTCACGGGCCGCTGTGTCCAGTTTGCCCTTGGCGACGGCGCGATCGAGGTTGCCGGCGATCCGATCTCGGCCCGCCTCGGCTCGAGCGAGGTCCGGTTCATACAGCGTCACCTGGCGGCCGATCGCCGCGTGGACCTGACCGATCCCGTGGCCCATGAGGCCGGCACCGGCGATGAAGATACGTTGAATGGACATGCGATGCTCCTAGCCTAGCGCGCCGGGCCGCCGATCATTCGCGGAGCATCGCGAGCAGGCGATCCACGGCGGCAAACGGGTCGAGCTCGTGGTCTGCTACGGCCTGCAGAACCGCAGCCGTCCCATCCCGCCGATCCGGCTCCGCCAGCGCTGCACGCGTTCGATCAGCGAGGATCGACCAGACCTGCACCTCAGCTCGGGCCAGCCGCGCCGGCGCGCCGGATCCATCGCGGGCCAGCGTCCGATGCCGGTTCAGGGCGGCGAGGAGCTCAGGAATGCCGGCGCCGGTGGTGGCCGTCGTGATCAGGACCTCGGGCTGCTTCGGGCGCGGGCGGGGCGGCGGGGCGGCTGGCGATGGGACCGACGCGGGCGCGGGCGACGACTTGACGCGGGCCTCTTCCCCGGAGGCGGCCGCTTCGGAGGGTCCGACGTTCTTGGCTCCGTGATGATCGCGGTCGGCGGTCCCCACCCGCGCCACGGCGACGAGCATGGCCCGCAACTGGGACGCGGTCCGCTGGGCGCCCGGACGATCGCCCTTGTTGACCACCACGATGTCGGCGACCTCGAGCAGTCCCGCCTTGATGGCCTGGACCTCGTCGCCCATCTCGGGCGCCTCGAGCACGACCGTCGTATCGGCTGCGGCGGCGACCTCGACCTCGCTCTGGCCGGTTCCGACCGTTTCGAGCAGGACGAGATCAAAACCGCAGGCATCCATTACCGCCGCGGCAGCCGCCGATGTCGACGCCAGCCCACCGGCGTGCCCGCGCGAGGCCATCGAGCGGATGAATACGTCGCCATCGGATGCATACGCCTGCATACGAACGCGATCTCCGAGCAGGGCACCGCCGGTGATCGGACTTGACGGGTCCACGGCGACCACGCCGACCGTCCGGCCGGCGGCCCTGACCTCGGAGATGAGGGCCGCGACGAGCGTGGATTTGCCGGATCCCGGGGCACCCGTGATGCCGACGATATGCGCGCTGCCGGCCTTCGGATAGAGCAGCCGAAGCGCCGCTTCGGCCATCGGCGTTCGATTCTCGACCGCGGTCAGGAGCCGGGCGAGAGCACCAC
>JAQBHC010000146.1:0-5720 GCA_032128175.1 Chloroflexota bacterium
GATGGTCGCCTGGCTCTCGACGGGGGCCCGCGGGGTATCCTCGCGCCGACCCCCGTCGCGCTGCTCCTCGGGGCCGCCCGGGAGCGCGAGGTGGTGGAGGCGCTCGTGGATCGCGTGACCCGCTGGGAGGACCAACTGTGACCGACGGCCCAGCCCCGGCCCCGAACCGGATCGTCTTTGGGACGGATGGCTGGCGGGCTCGGATCGCCGACGAATTCACCTTCGACGCCGTGCGCCGCTGCGCCGACGGCGTGGCGCGCTACGTCGTCGAGCGGGGGGAGCAGGCGAAGGGCGTCGTCATCGCCTACGACCGACGGTTCGCGTCCGAGCACTTTGCCATCGCGGCGGCCGAGGTCCTCCTCGCCAACGACATCCCGGTGGCCTTTTCCGCGACGGCCGTCCCAACGCAGATGAGCTCCTACGAGGTCGTCGAGCGCGGCGCCGCCGCAGGGATCGTGATCACGGCGAGCCACAATCCGTGGACAGATAATGGGTTCAAGGTCAAATCACCGACCGGGTCCGCAGCAGGACCCGAGATGCTCAAGGTGATCGAGGCGGGCATCGCCGCGAACGGCGCCATCACGCTGCCCCGCCGGCCCGTCGCCGACGCTGAGGCGGCCGGCCTGTTCGAGCGCTTCGACCCATTCGACGGCTACGAGCGATACGTGCGGCGGACCCTCGACGTGGACGCGCTGAAGGCCGCCGACGCGAATGTCCTGGTCGAGCCGATGTGGGGCGCAGGCGCGGGTTGGATCAGCCGACTCCTCGGCGGCGGCAAGATCCGCGTCACCGAGATCCACCAGGAGCGCAATCCCTATTTCGGCGGCGTGAACCCGGAGCCGATCCGACCGAACGTGGACGAATCGCTGGCCATGCTCGCCGCCGGTGGCTATGACATGGGCCTGCTGCTGGACGGCGACGCTGATCGCGCCGGCGCGGCCGATGAGCGCGGCACCTTCATCCATCAGCTCGAGGTGACCGGGCTGCTCATGTACTACCTGGCCGAGCATCGCGGGCTGCGCGAGCCGGTCGCCATCTCGGTCAACAACACCTCGATGGCCGCGCGGCTTGGGGCGCACTTCGGGATCGAAGTCCACGAGACGCCAGTCGGGTTCAAGTACATCGGCCCGAAGATGATCGAAACCGGCGCGATGATGGGCGCCGAGGAGAGCGGCGGCTTTGGCTTCGGGATGCACCTGCCGGAACGCGACGGAATCTATGCCGATCTGCTGCTGCTCGACCTCTTCCTGCGGGAGCGGGCCCGGGGAAACTGGCCGGTCTCGCGCATCCTCGAGCAGTTCCACGAGCTCGCCGGACCGTCCTTCTACCGGCGCATCGACGTGCACTTCGAGCGGGCCGAGTACGACGCGGTCAAGCATCACGTGCTGGTTGGGCTACGAGACGAACCGCCGGCCGAACTGGCCGGCCAGCCGGTGACGAGCACGCAGGTCCTGAGCACCAACGATGGGGTGAAGTTCTTCGTCGCGGATGGCAGCTGGCTGCTCATCCGGGCGTCGGGCACCGAGCCGCTGCTGCGGATCTACACGGAATCGACGAGCGCCGATCTCCGCGAGGCGATGCTGGCCTCCGGCGGCCAACTCGTTCGCGTCGGCTGACATGGACGAGCCGAGGGCTCCACAGGACGCCGCCTCGCACCGGGTCGACAAGCCCTGGGGGCACGAGCTGATCTGGGCCCAGACGGACCGCTACGTCGGCAAGATCCTGGTGATCGATGCCGGGCGGCGCCTGTCGTATCAGCTCCACGCCGTGAAGGACGAGTGGATCCATGTCCTCGCCGGTCGGTTGCTTCTGACCCTCGAGGATGACGCCGGGCAGGACCTCGAGCAGGAGCTCGGACCGGGCGACAGTGCGCACATCCGCACGGGCCGTCGCCATCGGTTCGCTGCGCTCGAGCGATGTCGGCTGATCGAGGTGTCCACCCCGGAACTCGACGACGTCATCCGCCTCTCCGACGACTTTGGTCGCGAGGGAACAACGACCCCCTGACCATTTTCCCGGTGCCATTGATGCGCCGCGGGTGTAGGCTTTCAGGGCGACCGCCTCGCCTGGTCGATGGTGCAATGACCGGACGGCGGAACGCCAGCTGCCCCTACGGGGGCCGGAGGGTCTGGCCTGATGCACAGCTCCCTGATCGGCAAGGTCGAGAAGGCTAACCGCTACGCGCGAGAGCTCGATCGGATCTCCATCGAACGGCTTTCGCTCACGTTCCGCGGCGACAATGACACCCACGAAGTCAGTCTCGACACCGGTCAGTGGCACTGCACTTGCCACTATTTTCAAAGTTGGGGCGCTTGCGTCCATCTGCTGACCCTGCAGAAGGTCCTCGGCGTGATGCTCCCTGAGGAGGCTCAGGTCTCGATCTTCGGACAGACCGCCGCGGTGCCGAGCGCCTGACCCGGAGCGCGACCTCCCGTCGCGACCTCGTACACAGAAAACGACCCGCCCGAGCATTCGGGCGGGTCGTTCGATTCGGGCGGGTCGTTCGATTTCACATCCTCGAGATGGCCATCGCCTACCGAACGGTGATGGCCCAATAGGTCACTCCGTCGCCACGCCCATCCGCCCGGAACAGCCGGGCGATGAGGACCCAGCGCCCCGTCGGCAGCGGTTCAATCTCGATCTGCGCAGTGGCCGGACCGTCGTCCCGGTACCCCGCGTCGCTGACGGCGGCGCCCGTTGCGTCGTCCCACGCGGCAATTCCGGCCGACCACCCGCCGATGGCAGCACCGTCTCCAAATCGAATGATCAGCGGCTGGCTCGGCGGGACCGTCAGCCCGGGCAGGGACCCAAACGCGGGCCATGGCGAGTCGCTCCCTCGTCCATCGAAGGTGTAGCTGCCCAGGGTGCCGGCAACGCCACCGCCGTCGCCTTCAATCTCCGCTGTCACGATCTGT
Source organism: Chloroflexota bacterium (assembly GCA_032128175.1). Taxonomy (GTDB): domain Bacteria; phylum Chloroflexota; class Limnocylindria; order Limnocylindrales; family CSP1-4; genus UBA5189. The sequence goes on from JAQBHC010000146.1 coordinate 2,916, forward strand.
TCCGGGGTTCGGCTGGCCTGCGCCGGCTCGACGCCCGGCGTCGTGCCGCAGGCTGCGACCAGGCCGGCGAGGATCGCCAGTGCGGCAATCCTCCTGACGATGGCACTGGCCGCTGCCCGCCCCGTCACGGAGCCGAACCGATCGGGAGGGCGGCGGTCGGGCAGAAGCCAGGGCACGAACTGACGGTGACCTTGACGATTGCCGACGTCGCAGCAAGGACCCCGTCGCTGGTAGACGGCGTGAAGATGGCACGCCATTCGTAGGTCGCGGATGGCGCGACGGTCATCGTGTAGGTGCCGGCAACACTACTGTTTGCCGCCATCGTCCCGGCCGACGACCAGGCCTGCATGCTCGACGTTCTTCGCTGGAGCGTGATCACTCGCCCGCTGATCGGATCGTTCGCCAGCGCGCGATTGGCCGACGACGAGGTCGTCCGGAGCGACGCCGTAAAGGTCGTGCTGCTCCCGACCGACAGGTACGTTGATGAAGCCGAGACGGTCAGTGTGGTCGGGATGGCGAGGCACCTCGAGAAGAGGTCCGAGAAGGTCCTGCGGTCGTATTCCAGTTGCAGCCTCGCCGTGTCGCATGGCCCGAAGGCATGGACCTGCCAGCCCGTGCTCGGACGTGATCGGCTCACCGTCTGGACGACCGCGTCCAGGTAGTCACTGTTGTTCGAGAAGTTCGCGTGATGGCCGAGAATCTCCACGTGGCCGAACTCGTCGAGGGCGACGGTCTCGGCGTCGAAGCATCCGTTCGCGATGACCGTCAGCCCCTCGCACCAGCGGAGCGTCCCCCAATCGAAGACGTAGCCGTGGGCCCGAAACCACATCTTGAAGCTCTTCGGCGCACCTGAACGATCGAAGCAGGCGATCCCGGCCGAGGAGCAGCCGGTCGGCTGGCCATAGGCGATCAGGCCAACCGACGTCGCGGCCACGCGGGAGAACGTGGCCGCCCGGGAGGCGCGCGTTGCGCTGGCGTCCGCCGCCGCCCGGTCGATGGCGGCGGCCATCCAGGTGGGCGGAACCTGCCCGGCTCGCCACTGATACAGGAGCGCCTGATCCTGGGCCCACTTCGCGCCACCGAGCAGCGGGTCCGGGCCATGGGCCGACACTGAGCCGGCCGAGATAGCGAGGGCGGCCAGACCGACGGCGATTGAATTCCGCACGCGGGCGGTGAGCGAGCTGGTCACGGTTGGGCCTCCTGGAGTTGAAAGGCGGAGGGTCCGGACAAGGGATGCAGGGACAACGCGGCGGGTTGTTCGCCGGCCTGGCTGATCTCCACCGCATTCGGCGCGGTCTCGAGCCCCGACGTAGCTGCGACGCCCCCGCGCAGGAGCGCCCCGGCGCCCAGCGCGCCGGCCGGGCTGCGGCGACCGTTCTGGAGGTCGATCGTGTACGCCGTTGAGCCGCCATCCGCGTCGCGGATCGCGACGACCAGCCGGCCGTCCGGTGACATGGCGGCGCCGGTGGCCGCCGGTTCGACGTTCGAGTGCCCGCGGCCCTGTGCGTTCCAGACGAGAACCGGGCAGGGCAGCCCGTGGCACGCTGCCATCGTCACCACCCGGGACCCGGCGATGCCGACCAGTGATCCGTGCTCGCCGTCCAACGTCGTGATCGCCCCGCTTTCAAGATTCACGATCCGGGTCGCGCAGGCTTCGGGATCACAGGACTGGACGCCGAGCCGGCGACCGTCGAGTGACGCTCGAAGGGTCGTGGCCCAGACGCGTTCGATGCCCGCCGTACGAAGAATCTCGGCAGCAATGGGCGCAAGCACCAGTTGGGGCGCGGACCCGTCCGCCGCCACGCGCCAGACGCCGAGGTCGGCTCGCGAATCGCGGGCAAGCAGGTGAACCAGCGCCCCGTCCCCTTCGGGGTCCGCGATCGCGTGGCGCGCGATGGCTGATCCGAGGTCGAAGGTCCGGGTGCACGCACCCGCAACGTCAACCATGAGGATTGCCGACCGACCTTCGTCATCCGCGCTCACGATCACGCGGCCCCGAGCCGGCCCGCTGACGATGCTCGCCGGCGGCAAGGCGATCTCCAGAACATCCCCATCCGGGGAGCCCATCGTCAGGGTCCAACCGAGCAGTGATCCCATTTCGTCGAGATCCGGGATCGAGCGCCACCAGGCGCCCGGTGGGACGGCGGCTTCCGACGTATTCGCCGATCCGGCCGGCCCACAGGCGACGACGGCTCCTGGAACCGGCAGGGCTTGGGCGTCGGCGCGGGAGACCGGGTCCACGACGAGCGTAGCGGTGCCTGTGGCCAGGACGATGAAGAGCGGCGGCCCGAGCAGTGCAACCCAGCGTGACCTCGACATGCGCGATACCTCCTCCGACGGGTGGCGGGAGGGGGCGGATGACGGCAGTGTCGAGGTCCGGGCTTGCCCGCGGCTTACCTGCGGACCACCAGTGGCTCTCACGGGTTGGACGAGCTGGTCAGAAGCCTCGCGGCGCCTGCCGCGCCGAGCGCCGCCACGCCACGCGCCAAGCGGCCGGTGCCGCCTCGCCCCACGCCCCGCGACCCGCGTCTGATCTCGTCCAGATACGTCCGTGACACCATCAGCAGCCCAGGCGCTCCGGGTCGGCATCCGCGGTTTCACCGCCGACCACTTGCGGATCGCCGGCCGCTGGCGGACCACCGGCCGCTGGCGGATCGCCGGCCGCTGGCGGGCCACCGGCCGGCTGTGTCGCCTGGCGCTGGCGGACCACCGGCCGGCTGTGTCGCCGGCCGCTGGCGGACCACCGGCCGGCTGTGTCGCCTGGCGCACAACCCGAACGTCTCGCCGTCGCAGGGTCCACGGACG
>JAQBHC010000147.1:0-7283 GCA_032128175.1 Chloroflexota bacterium
CGCCGACGCTGAGCGACAGAGCGTTCTCGCTGCGTTTCGCAACAGCGAGCGGCCGGATCGCCGGTGAACCGCGATCAGCTCGAACACGTGCTCCGGACCGCGTCGACGATCGTGGACGAAACCGATGTCCTGGTCATCGGCAGCCAGGCCGTGCTCGGATCGATCCCCGATGAGCAGTTGCCGCCCGAGGCCACGACGTCCATCGAAGCGGACCTCGCATTCTTCGACGATCCCGACGACCAGAAGGCCGACCGGGTCGACGGAGCAATCGGGGAGCTATCGACGTTCCATGCGACGTACGGCTACTACGCCCAGGGCGTCAGCGTCTCGACCGCCACCCTACCGGCGGGCTGGCGTGACCGGCTCGTGGCACTGGCCACGCCGAACACCGCACCGGCTCGAGGCCTCTGCCTGGAACCGCACGACTGTGTCGTCTCCAAGCTCGTTGCGTACCGCCCGAAGGACTTGGACTTCGCGACGGCGCTGCTTCGCGAGAAACTCGTGGACCCCGACGTCCTCGTCGAGCGGATCGAGCTCCTGCCGTCGCCGACCGCGGTCAAGGATCGGCTCCGCGCCTGGGTCAAACGCCACCGCTAGATCCGTCGAGGTTCACCAATCAAGGGTTGTGCCCGTGATCGAGGTAGATCGGGGCAGGACGAGCAGAGACGTTCGCAGTCCTTGCCGTGCGAGCACTTAGGAGGTAACGTCAGGTTGTTCCTTCGAACGCCAGTTCGCTTTGCGTAGAGGTCGCCGCACACGGAGCCAAGTTCCCAAGCAGAAGGTCGAGGGTTCGAGACCCTTCTCCCGCTCCACCTTCTGCCGACAGTCCCCTCGTCTTGTGTTGGCGCGTAGGCGCCGTCGGCCGACGACATGGAGCGCGGGCAAGGTGTCATCCATTGACGGTAACCGTACTGATGTGTACGGTACCAGTACACGGATGACACCTTGAGCTGCAGCGACATCCCCGACTGGTACCTGCGTCGCCGGATCGCCGTTCTCGATCTGCGATCTGACTCGTGGCGCCGCCTGCGACCGGACGTGCTGGCACCCGGCTACGAGCCGGAGGTTTGCATGCGCCGCTTGGTAGCGGCCGGTCGGCTCCGTCGCGTCCGTCGAGGCGCCTTTGTCGTCGTCGATCGTGTCCGCGAGACGCCGCCAATCGCAATCGCGAGCGGGCTGTACGCGGAGGACCGCCACTATGTGACAACCGACGCCGCGCTTGCCTTCCACGGCCTGATCGACCAGCCCATCACGACCATCAGGATCGTTCTCGCACGGCGCGCGCGCCCCGTCGATATCGGGGGCGTCGTGGTGCGACCGGTCGTCCAGGCCGAGCGTTGGCTGGATCAAGCGGACGCCTTCCCGACGACGATCGACGGGTTCCCGATCCATCTGGCCAGTCGCGAACAGGCCGTGACCGATGCCCTCGTCGAACCCTCCTGGTTGTCTTACGGTTCACTGCTGGGTGAGGTGGTGGCCAGGCTCGCCGAAGATGAACTCGTGCGGACGGCGAGGCGGGCGATCAGCCGTACGACCGCGGCGGCTCAGCGGCTCGGCTACCTGGTGGAGGAGGCCGGGCGGGCGATCCCCGCGGAGCTGGAGTCCTTGCGGCCGGTACGGTCGGTTCGACTTCGGCCCGGAAGAGCAGGGAGCGGGCCGTACTCATCTCGCTGGCGGGTCTATGGCTGAGGAGCGCACGCGGCGGGCCATCGCCGATGACTATCAGGCAGCGAGGCTGACCAACGACGTGACCGTGATGCGCCGGCTCCAGAACGAAGAGGCCTGCCTCGTCCTGTTGACCGTCCTCCAGCGCCTGTCGGCTGATCCGCATGCCTTCATCCACGAGGTCGCCTTGAAGGGCGGCATCCTCATGGCCGGTGAACTGCGATCGCCACGCTCGTCCGCCGATATCGACGCCACCGCAGGCCCAATGTCCTGATCTCCGCCTACGTCTTTCCGGGTGGCAAACCGGAAGCGGTCTATCGCCTGGCGCTCGAGGGACACCTCGACATTGGGACGTCGCTGGCGCTGCTCACCGAATTTGGCCGCGTCCTCGGCCAGAAGTTCGGCTGGATCCCCGATCAAGTTGAAGCGGCTGTCGCCCAGATGACTCGGATCGCCACCGTGGTCGAGCCGAGTGAGTTGGTTCAGGTCGTCAAGGCAGATCCCGCCGACGATCGCGTGCTCGAGGCGGCCCGTGCGTTCGAAGCGGACGTGATCGTGAGCGGTGATCGGCACCTCCTGGACCTTGGGGCGTGGGGCGAGATCGACATCATCTCGCCCGCTGAGTTCATCGTCCGCTGGAGTGCCTGAGCCCGCCGCTCGTGCCACCAGAGCTGACACGCGGCTGCCGTAGTTTGGTCGCATGAGCCGCACGAGTACGCTGCCAGACATGTCCGCTGCGATCGCCGCCCTCACGACCCGGACCGACGGCACGACCGACGATCCGCAGACGGCCGAGGAATGGAACGCCTGGGTCTCGGCGAGCACGACCCGGAATCACCTGAACGGGAACCCGCTCCTCGACTGGCTGCACCGGTACGGCGCGGCCAACGGCTTCCAGCGCGACGACGAGGTCGAAGGTAATGACCCACGGACCGACTTCCTGACCTTCATCTTCGGGCAGGGTCAGCGCTTCGAGGACGGTGTCCTGGCGCTCATCGGGGAGCGCTTTCCGATCATCCGGATCGCAAACGGGCACGAAGATGCCCGCAGCCTCGAGCGTGCCATCGAGACGATCGAGGCGATGGCCGCGGGGGCGCCGATCATCGCCCAGGCGGTCCTCCGCAACCCGGAGAACCGGACCTACGGGATGGCCGATCTGCTCGTCCGCTCGGACATCCTCAACGAGCTCGTGCCCGGGACGATCGATGAGGCAGCCGCCCACCTTGGCGCGCCAAACCTCGGCGCCGACGCTGCCTTCCACTACCGGGTGATCGACGTCAAGTTCACGACGCTCGACCTCGACGCCGACCGCGGGATCAAGGAGTACCGCGCCACCCCCGCGATGGCCCAGGTCTGGGTCTACAACGAGGCGCTGGGACGGATCCAGGGCTACCGGCCCCCATCGGCCTACCTGCTCGGCCGTCGCTGGAAGACGGGCTGGACCCGGGGCGAGGGCTGCTTCGAGCGGCTGGCCCGCGTGGACCACGACGCGACCGGCGACGCGCGGACCGGCGCCACCCTCGCCACCCTGACCACCGAGGCAATCGACTGGATCCGCCGGCTCCGGGCCGACGGGGCCGCCTGGCACGTCCTGCCCGAACCGTCCGTCCCGGAGCTCTACCCAAATGCCCGATCCTCGGGCGACGCGCCATGGCACGGGGCGACGGCGCGGATCGCGGCCGAGCTCGCCGAGCTCACGATGCTGCCCGGCATGACCCCGCCTCGACGGCGGGCCGCCCATGACAAGGGCCTGCGACGCTGGGACCAGCCTGCCGTGAGCGCCGCGACGCTCGACGTGCCCGAGAAGCAGGCGGCGCAGTGTGACGCCGTGCTCGCCGTCAACCGGGATGGCGGTCCCTCGGTCCTGCCGGAGCGCATCGAAGGTATCGATCCCGCCTGGCGGACGGCCGCGCGGCTCGAGTTCTACGTGGACTTCGAGACGGTGTCCGACCTCGGCGACGACTTCTCGCGCCTGCCGGCCGCCGGCGGCCAGACACTGATCTTCCAGATCGGCTGCGGCTACTGGGAGAAGGGCACGTGGCGCTTCCAGCAATGGACGGTGGACCGGCTCACCGAGGCGGACGAGGGCGCGATGATCGGCCGTTGGATCGCCGGGATGGACGCCATCCGACAGGCGCGGCGAGTCCCCTGGAAGGACGTCCGGCTCGTCCACTGGTGGAAGGCCGAGACCTCGTCCCTCTTGACCGCCTACAACTCGGCCCGGAAGCGGCACGGCGACCCTGACTGGCCAGCCCTGCCGTTCTTCGACTTCCTGACCGAGGTCATGCGCGCGGTGCCGGTCACCGTCCGCGGGGCGTTCGGCTTCGGGCTCAAGCCGCTGGCCAAGGCGATGCACGAGCTGGGCCTCATCGAGACCACCTGGAGCGATGGCCCGGCGGACGGGATGGGCGCCATGGTCGGCGCCTGGTGGTGTGACGCGGAGGCCGCCCGGACCGGCGTCGCGATGCCCGAGCTGCCGCTGATGATCGACATCGGCCACTACAACGAGGTGGACTGCCGGGCGATGGCCGAGCTGGTGGCCTGGCTACGCGCGAACCGGTAGGGGGCGCGGGCTCCGAGGACGAGGCTCGCCGTCAGGTCCTGGCGGCGTCCTTGGCGGGCCTGAGCAAAGGCACGCGCTTGCCGCCAGGCATGACGGCGTTCAGTTCGAGCTGCGCTCCAGCCGTCTTCGCGAGTCGCTGGATGGTGGAGAGCTTGACATCGGTGGCCCGCTCGATCCGGGACACGTTCTCCTGACTCATCATCGCCGCTGCGGCGAAACCCTCCTGGGTCATCCCGGCCGCTTTGCGAATGGCCGAAAGCGTAAGGATGAGGTCGATCTGGCGGCCGTATTCCTCGATGCGAGCACGCCGAACCGGGTCGGCCAGGGCAGCGTCGATCTCGCCCTGGAAGTCATCGAGTTGTTCGGTCATCGGTTGCGCCCTCGTGTCTGTCGCTCAGGCCGATGGCTGGGCGTCTCAGCGGCCAGCCCTGCCAGGTGTCGTTCGTATATCGAGTCGACGATCGGGATGTTCCTCTTGTACCAGTTGCCCCAGCTGTCGGTCTTGTCGCCCCCGAGGAGGAGGATCGCCCGTCTCCTCGGATCGAAGATGTAGAGGATCCTGATGTTCCCCGCGGGAGGGATCAGCTCCTTCATGTTCGGGAACCTGGACCCCTTGATGATCCCGGAGAGCGGCCGGCGCAGCGCGGGTCCGTCCATTTGGAGACGCAGGGCAGTGGCGATGATGGCGTCCCGCTCGTCGTCCCTCAGACTCGTCCGGTACCAGTCTTTGAACTCTGGGCTTTGAAGGATCACCCAGCCGGCCAAGTATTACTCCCACGTTCTAGAACGTCAAGGTACTAAGCAGCCGAGACCCGTTCAGAGAATGGCCACAGAACACTGACGTTGGGCGCCTCGTCGCCTTAGGCATCGCCGCAGGCTACGAAGTGACGCTTACCTACGACTCACCTCGACGAACCGACCCGTTGGGGCCGGCCAAGTTCTGGCTGAGGCCGATTTCACTCGGCGAGCACGTGGGGGTACTAGGAGGTCCTCGGGACCGCGGAGGGCGCTTACCTGCGGTCGCTCCGCGAGGCGCCCGTCAGCTGACGCTCTTGGCATCGCCCTCGGGCGTGATGTGCGCCGGCCTGTGGCTCACGGAAACGGCAGGTGATCCGAGAGCGTCACGACCCGGATTCGGTCCGGCATGGACGACAACTTGGTGGCCCACTTCCGATCGTTCGTCACGAGATGGCCGACCTGGGTCGCGAGGCCCGTCCCGACGACGAGTGCATCCGGCGGCGATAACCGCTGGGCGGCTCGAAGGAACGCGGCGTCCTGGGCTACCTGGAGGTCCACCGGGACGGCCATAAGGTTGGGGTGATTTCGCAGGAATGCGAGGAGCGTGTAATGGCCCGCCGGACTTGCTCGCAACGGTCTGACGAGCAGCTCCATCACGGTGATCATCGAGATCACGGCCGGGTTTCGACCCGAACCCACGAACTCAGCCAGGAGATGGCGGGTGACCGAATGGGTGGCTTCCGATTCATCCAGATAGGCCGCCAGCGCAGTCGTATCCAGGAGGATCCGATCCCCTGCTGGGATGGCACGGACGAGGCTTTCGAGGCTCACAAAGCTGGCTCCGGGGCTGCCGCTACTCGCCCCACGCCGCATGCTCCTCACGGAGGAACGCGATCACTTCGTCCGTGGTGCCATATGTCCCCGTCATGCTCCCGGCGAACTCGGCACGCACCAGGTGCACCCGCGCAGTACCGGGTTCGCGTGGATCCGCCTCGAACACGAGAACATCGTCCAGCCGAGCATCAAGGGCGTCGACGATGGCCTCGGGAAGCGTCAGTTGGTTCTTCGCCCGAAGACGGGCCTCGGCTTCGACCGATCGAGCGAGCGTCGTGTGCGTCATTCGGATCACCTGATGGAGGTGTGACAAGAATGCGCTAGTGCGACTTGCACGTCAATGTCGTCCGAATGGACACGCATCCGACGCGAGTTCGGTAGGCGGCGCGAACCGCCTGGATCGAACTGGAGCAGTTGACGAGCACGGCAATACCGCTATGCTGCAAAGCATGAAGATGCACATCCTGAGCATCCAGTCTCGGGGAACCGTGGCGCTGCCGGCCGATCTCCGTCGTCGCCTCCACCTCGATCGGGCAGACTCGCAGGTCAAGCTGATCGAGCACGAGGATGGGCGCCTCGAGCTCGTGCCCGTCGTGGCCGTGCCGGCCGACCAGGCGTGGTTCTGGACCGAGCGCTGGCAGGCGATGGAACGTGAAGCCGACGCAGACATCGCTGCCGGCCGGGTCACGGTCGTCGATGGTGTGAACGAGCTGATCTCGCACCTCGACTCGTAGGTTGAAGTACGTCGTCCTCGACTCGTTCAAGGCCGACTACAAACGCCTCTCCCAAAGCGATCAGGCTCTGTTCAAGAGAGCGCTGCCCGACTTCATCGCAGCCTGCGATCGGTACGCCCTTGAGCCCTCCCTGGTATGGCCGGCCTCGCTCCGGGTCAAAGACGTCGAGCGTGCACCGGGCATCTGGGAGATGACCTGGAGTTTCAGCGGACCGGACGGCCGCGCCACGTTTGACTGGGTTCAGGTAGATGGCCAGCTGGCGGTGCGCTGGCGTCGGATCGGGGACCACGGGATCTTCAAGAACCCGTAGGGACCGTTCACTGGCGCGTCACTGATACCAGAGCCGGCACTCGTGCTGATATCTGCACGTCAACCCACGGTGCGCCAGGCGCCGGGCGCCAGGTCCTGACGAGATGAGCCCCGCCCAAGGGCCCGTGGCTACAGTCCCTCGATGTCGAGGTACACATGGGATCGGGAGAAGGCGCGTGTCAACCTGGCCAAGCCGCCGATGATGAACGACCGGACACGAGCCACCTCGACTGGAGCAAGGCCGAAGTCGGCCGCGGATCATCGCCGCACCTCGCCCACGCACTCGGCGTCCGTCGGACGCAAGTCAGCCGATGACGGTCAAGCCCTCGGAGGCGGCAGCCGCGGCGAGATCTCGATCGAGCGTCGCGAGCTCCGCATCCACGTCCACCGCGAGATCCAGGTACAGCGCGTCGTACACCGTCAGACGGTGACGCGCAGCG
>JAQBHC010000148.1:0-3443 GCA_032128175.1 Chloroflexota bacterium
ATCCCGTTGCGACCGGGCAAGCCGAACCGGCTCGAGGAGCCGGCCATCATCGAGGCCTGGACGACGGCCGCGGGGATCCCGACCGTCGGACGGATCGAGGCACCCGGCACGATCGAGGGCGGCGACACGTTCTGGCTGCGCCCGGACCTGTTGTGCATCGGGCGCACCCTCCGCACGAACAGCGATGGCGTTCGCCAGCTGGCCTCGATCATTGGCGGTGACGTCCGGGTCTTCGACGTCCCGTTTTGGCGTGGACCAGCCGAGCTGATCCACCTTCTGTCGGTGATCTCGCCGGTCGCCGACGATCTCGCCGTGGTCTTTCCGCCACTCCTGCCGGTCGGGTTGTGGGAGCTTCTCCGCGATCTCGGAATCCGGATGATCGAGGTGCCCGACGAGGAGTTCGGGACGCTCGGCTGCAACGTGCTCGCCGTACGACCGGGCGTGGTGATCCTGGCCGAGGGCAATCCGGTCACTGCCGCGTCTCTCGCGGCGGCCGGCTGCGAAGTCCACACCTACCCGGCGACGGAGATCGGGATCAACGGGTCGGGCGGGCCGACGTGCATGACGAGGCCGATTCTCCGTGGCTGAGCCGCTCAGCGCTTCCGCGCAGCGCGCCGCCGATGCGGCGGACGGCCCTCGGGCGATTGCCGATCTGACGCGCCTGGTCCGGACACCGAGCGTCACGGGCGACGAACGGGCGGTCCAGGACCTTGTGGCCGAGATTCTCATCGAGATCGGCTGTCGCGTCGAGCGCATCGAGACCGACCCGGCCGAATTCGCGCGCAGCGACCCGGACTGGCCGGGCGAGGAGATGGCCCGGACGGAGCTACCGGTCGTCTTCGCGAGGCTCGGGCGCCCGGGCGGGCGGCGAGTCCTCCTCGTCGGACACACCGATGTCGTGCCCGTGGGCGACCCGGCGTCTTGGAGCGTGGATCCGTGGGGCGCGGAGATGCGGGACGGCCGCCTGTTCGGCCGCGGGGCCGTCGACATGAAGGGTGGCTGTGCGTCGATCCTTGCCGCCCTGCGCGCACTCGTGACGTCGGGCGCGGACGCCGAGCTTGACGGCGAGGTCCTCGCGGTCTTCGTTCCGTCCGAGGAGGATGGGGGCCAGGGCATGCTGTCGGCCATTCGCGCCGGTGCCACCGGTGACATGGCCGTGATCACCGAGCCGACCGACATGGACGTGGTCATCGCCCACGCCGGCGCCATCGTCTTCCGGCTGACCGTGCCGGGCCGCGCGGCGCACGCGTCGATGCGCCGCGAGGGCGTATCCGCGCTCGACAACCTCGCTGTCCTCGTGCGTGCCCTAGAGGCAGATGAGAGGGCTCGCAATGCCGCCGAGACGGATCCGCTCATGACGGCGCTGGGTCTCCCGTACCCGACGATCATCGGGATCGTCCGTGGTGGCGAGTGGGCCTCGACGGTGATGGATCGGGTCGTGGCGGACGGGCGCTACGGTGTCGCCCTGGGCGAGACGTGGCGCGACGCTGAGGTCCGCCTGCGCGCCTGCATCGCTGCCGCAGCCGACGCGGATCCGTTCCTCCGCGACCACCCACCGACCGTGGAGCTGGTCGGCGGCAAATTTTCCTCCGCCCGCGTTCCCGCGGATCATCCGCTTCCAGTTTCGCTTGGGGTCGCCGTCGAGGCCACGCTCGGCCGGACGCCCGCCTTCGTGGGCGAGCCGTACGGGGCCGACATGCGGCTGCTCGTCAACGAGGGCCGGACTCCGACCATCATCTTCGGTCCAGGACACATCGCGCAGGCGCACAGCGTGGACGAATGGGTTCCGATCGATGACGTCGTGGCCTGCGCCCGCGTGCTCGCGGCATGGGTCGTCGAGACGCTCCGAGGCACAGCCTAGCGCGGCGTCGACTGTGCGACGATCCGCCGATGGCGATCTTTGCACTCGGGATCGGGGTCTCAGCCTTCCTCCTGTTCTGGCTTGAGCCCCTCATCGGCCAGATCGTCCTGCCACTCTTCGGCGGCACACCGGCCGTCTGGGCGACGGTTCTGGTCTTCTTCCAGGGCACCCTCCTGCTCGGCTACCTGTACGGCCACGCGTCTGTTACGCGCCTCGGGCCGAGGCAGGGAGCGGCCCTCCATGTCGCACTCGCCGTTGCGGCACTCGCATGGCTCGTGCTCCAGCCGGGCAACTCGGAACCCATCGAGGCGGGCGCCCTGCCCGCGACCCTCGACGTGCTTCGGGTCCTCGCGCTGAGGGTCGGGCCGCCTGTCTTCGTACTCACGGCGACGACGCCGATGATGTCGGCGTGGTACGTGGCGCGTCGCCGGGGCACCACGGGTCGCGACCCATACGGGCTGTACGCACTCAGCAACGCCGCCTCACTGGGGGCGCTCCTGGCCTACCCGTTCCTCATTGGACCGACAGTCGGCCTGTCCAGTCAACTGTCCCTGTGGACCGCCGGGTTCGCGGTGCTCAGCGGGATCTTCGCGGTCGCCGCCATGGTCGTCTGGCGTGCATCTCGGGCGAGCCACGCGCGCCCGAGACCGGGCCGACAGGAGGCCATTGCACCTTTGATCGGGAGCGCCACCGAGACGCCGGAGGATACCGATCATCGCGACATCGGATGGAAGCGTCGAGGGCGGTGGCTGCTGCTCGCCTCGATTCCCGCTGGGCTGCTCGCGGCCGTCACGAACTTCATCGCCGTCGATCTCATCGCTGCGCCGCTGCTCTGGATCGGGCCACTGGTGCTGTATCTGGCCTCCTTCATCGTGGCCTTTTCGGAACGCGGCCGGCGCTGGGTGCCAGGGGCCGTCCTGCTTGCGCCGGCGGTTGTAACGCTCCTCTGGGTGCCGATCGGATCCGCCGGCGGGTGGCCGCTGATCCCGCTGATCGCGATTGAGTGGGGTGCGTTCGCGATCATCGCCACCGCGCTCCATGGGCGGCTTGCCCAGGATCGTCCGCGACCGCAACGCCTGACCGAGTTCTATCTCGTGCAATCCGTCGGCGGCGTGAGCGGCGGGGCATTCGTCGGCGTCCTGGCGCCCTCGCTCTTCCCGGGCATCTGGGAGTACCCGATCCTGCTGGCCGGAGCGCTTGCAGCGCTGGCGCTCACCGCGTCGCGGCCGATCCCTGGCTCGCCGTCGGCGCCGATCTCAAGGAGCGCCAGGCGGCGCCTCAACTTCAGCCCGTTCTTCGTCGGGGCCCGCATGCGGGTCGGACCCTATGTTGCGGTCGCGGCTGTCGTCGTCGCGATCATGGCAGCCGAGCAATCGGTGGCGCTCGAGGTCGCTGTTCGGTGGATTCTCTTCGGAGGTCTGATTCTGCTGGTCGGCGCGCAACCGCGGTTTCTGGCCGTCGCAACGGCGCTCGCCCTCGCGATCGCTACCCTGGTGATCCCCGCTCCGGCGCTGCTTCGCGATCGAAGCTTCTTCGGGGTGACAGAAGTGATCCGGTCCTCGGAGGAGCAGGTGACGGTCCT
>JAQBHC010000149.1:0-12846 GCA_032128175.1 Chloroflexota bacterium
GGATGTCGGCGAGACCCTCTGGATCGCGGTAACGGCCTACGACGACGGCGGTATGCCGCTCGGTGAAACGCGTCGGCCGTACTGGGCGGGTCTGCCCGCCAGCCCGTGACGAGCCAGCGCCCACGACAGACCGATCAGCGACCTCCGGCGAACGCGGGTGCCCGGGATCCGGACGGCGGCGGGCCAACCAGTCCACGAGTGCCCAGTGGGTCGTCTTGAACGCGAGCTCAGCCCAAGGGATGTCGTCGGGCGCGAACGTCCGAATCTCAAGGGCCTCGACGGTCGTTGTCGGCGCGCCGCCGACGACGCTCGCCTCGAGTACGAGAACGACGACGGCAGCCTCCAGTCGCGTGTAAAACCCGACGATCTCGCCCGGTCGAATCTCCAGGCCAGTCTCCTCGCGCGTTTCGCGGACCGCCGCCTCGTGAACCGTCTCGTCTACCTCGAGGAATCCGCCCGGTTGGGCCCACAGCCCAAGCCCGGGTTCGATGCCGCGTCTGATCAGGATCACGGAGCCATCGTCGTGAATCGGCAACGCCGTAACGACGAGTCGCGGGTTGACGTAGGCGATGTGCCCGCAACCTGGGCAGCTGCTGCGCTCCCGATCCTCACCGGCAATCGCACCGAAGCGCAATTCCGTTCCGCAACGCGCGCAGTAGCGAAGCGATGCCGCGAGCCAGCCGGGCACGCCACGGCCTGAATCGATGTCCGTCGATCGAGCGTCCGCGCCGCGGTCAGCGCCTGCACCCGCATCGTCGACCCTCATGCCAGCAAGGCCAGGACCGCCGCGGCGGCGAAGACGAGGATCCCGAGCCCCGACGCCGCGAGCCACGCGAGCCGGAACATTCCCCGATTCCGGTTGATTGGCATCCACGCCCAGGCCGATCGCCAGATCCGCAGCGATGCATCAGCCGTGGTGAGAATCAGGATCGGCGCGCCTACGAGGATGCAGATCTTGACCAGCGGGCTGCCAAGCGTGGATCCAGTTTCGAGCGCTGTGATCGCCACGGCGCCGGCGACGAGCGCCACGGCCGAGAGGTTGATGTACTGAGCCTGGAGCGGCGTCGGGGCCGTCTCGGGGATCGAGCGCGGTGAAGGAATAGTGCTGGCCTGCCGTTCAAGGACCGGCATGCCCGGCTCCCAGCGTGGATCGTCCATGCCACCGAGTGTACCGGCCTCCAGCGCGTCAGAGCCGGCGCGACTCCGTGTCCACCCCTGATTCGACAACCTCGCTGCACGTGGGGCAGAACCAGCGCGCCTCGAGTCCCGTGCCGCAGGTCTCGTGGCGCAGAGAGTCGTGGTCGCTTGGAGCGTTTCCTCCGTGAGAGGCGCCCCAGTCGGCGAGGAGCCGAAGAGCTCCCGCCAGACCTCGACCCTCGGTCGTCAGGCGGTATTCGAATCGGGGCGGCCGCTCGACGTACGCCGTCGCCGCAAGGAGGCCGTCTGCTTCGAGACGACGCAGGCGATCAGCCAGGATGTTCGGCGCGATACCGTGCACCGCGCTCTGAAGTTCGCCGTAGCGGAGCGGTCCGGTCAGCAGCAGAGCCTCGACGATTCGTGGGCTCCAGCGATCGCCGATTCGATCCAGGGCGGCCATCAGCGGAGTCGCATCGGCTGCTCGAGTTGCGGGCCCTTTGGCGGGTTCCGGGCGAGCCATGACGGTCATGGTAGGCGACCGATCACAGCGTGGTTGCCGGCGGGTCGCCCGTCGTGTAGATTGTCACTTGCATTTCACAAGTATCAAGCTCAACCATCCGCCACGCAAACTCAGCCACCCGTCACGCAAATCAGGAGATCGCCTCATGTCACTTCTCACCGATCTATCCGACGCCATTTCGGCAGCAGCACAGGCCGCGTCCCCGAGCATCGTTGGGATTGGGGCCCGTTTGCGAGGCTCCGGTGTCGTTATCGGCACGGATCGCGTCCTCACAAACGCTCACAACCTCCGAGGTGAGGAAGTAACAGTGACGTTCTCCGATGGTCGCTCCGTCCGCGGGAGCGTGTCCGGAACCGATGTTGATGGCGATCTCGCGGTCATCGAGGTCGAGACGGGTGGCGCCCCGGCGATCCCATGGGCGTCCGATGCCTCCGTCGTGGGGAGCGTGGTCTTCGGGCTCTCCGCCACGCAGGGCGGCCCGGCTCGCGTCACGGTCGGAACAGTCTCGGCCGTCAATCGGGCGTTCCGAGGTCCACGTGGGCAGCGGATCTTCGGAAGCGTGGAACACACCGCACCAATGGCTCCTGGTTCGTCCGGCGGCCCGATCGTGGATTCGTCGGGGCGTCTCGTCGGCCTCAATACGCACCGAATCGGCGAGGGGTTCTACCTCGCCCGTCAGGCGGATGCGAACCTCCACGAGCGGGTTGAAGCCCTGGCCCATGGCCGATCCGTGGAGCGACCGCGCCTCGGCGTCACCGTGGCCCCATCGCGTGTCGCTCGGCATCTCCGTCGCTCCGTGGGATTGCCTGAGCGAGATGGGCTCCTCGTTCGCGGCGTCGATGACGAATCGCCGGCGGCGGGCGCCGGGATCCGCGAGGGTGACCTCATCGTCGGGGTGGCCGGTACCGAGGTCGTCAACGCCGATGGCCTCCTCGATGCAATGGCCGGTGCGACCGGCATCGTCGAGGTCAAGGTCGTCCGTGGGGTCGAAGAGATGACCCTGAACGCCAACCTCGGGACCGCCACTCGGGCGAACTAGCCGGGAGGTCCGATCAGCGAGCCGGGTTCGTGTTGGACGGATCATCCATGACCATCCGCGTCTGGTCGGCACGGTAGGCCACGAGACGACCGGCCAGGGCGGGGTCGGACAGGGCCAGGATCTCGATCGCCAGAATCGCGGCGTTCTCGGCATTGCCGATCGCGACCGTCGCGACCGGGATTCCTCGCGGCATCTGGACGATGGACAGCAGCGAGTCGAGACCGCCGAGATGCTCCGTTGGCATCGGCACGCCGATGACCGGCAGGATCGTCTTTGCGGCCAGCATGCCCGGGAGGTGTGCCGCGCCGCCCGCGCCGGCGATGAGCACGCGAATCCCGCGCCCCGCGGCGGATTCCGCGTACGCGTAAAGATGGTCCGGGCTGCGATGGGCCGACACGACCCGCAGCTCGCAGGGCACATCGAGCATCTCGAGGAGTGCGGTCGCCCGCTCGAGGATCGGGAAGTCTGAGCGGCTCCCGCCTACGACCCCGACCACGGGTCCTCGATCACCCATCACTCGCCTCCCCTGAATCGTCGACCCAGCTGATTCTGCCGGCCGCCTCGCGGGCCGCCGCCAGGGCCGCGATTGGATCACCGGCCAGCGCTGTCACGTGCCCCATCTTCCGTCGGTTGAAGACGCGCCGCTTGTCGTACAGGTGCACATGCGAGTCGGGCACCTCCAGCGCGTGCTCCAGACCCGCCGTCCGCGATGGCCGATCCGACCCGGTCCCCAGCACATTGACCGTGGCGGCGCCCCCGACACGCAGCGCTGTGGATCCCAGGGGCAGGCCGCAGATCGCCCGAACCTGTTGCTCGAACTGGCTCGTTGCGGCTCCTTCGATCGTCCAGTGGCCGCTGTTGTGGACCCGCGGGGCGAGTTCGTTCACGATCAGCGCGCCGTCGGGCATGAGGAAGAGTTCTACGGTCAGCAGCCCGACCATGCCCATCCCCGTGGCGAGATCGGTGGCCAGGCCGAGGGCGCGCGCGGCAGCCGCATCCGGAATTCCGGCCGGCACCGACGACTCGACGAAGATCCCCAGGTCATGCACGTTCCGGCCCACGGGGAACCCGTGCGATACCCCGTCCGGGCCGCGGGCCACGATGACCGACAGTTCCGCTTCGAAGGCGAGCTCGCGCTCGAGAAGCGATGCGCGGTCTGCCGCAGATTCCGCGCTCACGAGGGCCTCGGCCGCGGCCATGTCCTGGGGCCTGGCGATTCGTACCTGGTCGCGCCCGTCATAGCCGCCGATCGACGTCTTGAGGCGCAGCGGCATCCCCAGCTCGGCAGCGGCCGTGTGCAGGTCGGCCACGGTCCGGACCTCGCGCCAGGGAGCAGTCGACGCGCCATTCGCCTCGAGGAAGCGGCGCTCCGATATCCGGTTCTGGGTCAGCTTGAGCGGGTAGGGACCAGGACGGATCGTCACGCCGCCGTCCTCGAGGGCCCGTACCAGGTCGAGCGAAACGTGTTCGAGTTCGAAGGTGACAAGTGCGCAGCCGGCTGCCAGGCGCCGGGCGGCATCGATGTCGTCGTAGCGCCCGACCTCGAGCCGATCCGCGACGGCTGCAGCGGGGCAGTCAGGGTCCGGATCGAGGATCGCCACGCGGTACCCGAGTGCGCGCGCCGCGAGCGCGAGCATGCGACCGAGCTGCCCGCCTCCGAGGATCCCGATCATCGCCGGCGGCACGATCACTGGGGCTCGGAACCCAAGCGCCTTGTAGACCCCGAGGATCCAGGTGGTCTTGGAGTGCGTGTAGCGAAGGCCATCGACGACGCTTCCGCCGGTGATGTCCGACTTGAGGTCCGCGTACTTGCGCATCAGGTCCGGCTCATTGCGCAGGGCGTCGCGGAATGCCAGGTCCCGGCGCATGTCGCCGCCGATCGGCTGGACGTGGAAGTGGATCCGGAATTCGTCCCCATCCACGAGCACGGCACCAACCAGCATGGGACGGGTCGGCGGCCACGGGTCGGGCCCCGGCTGTGGCTGGAATCCAAGGCCGAGCAGGACCTCGACGATTCGCGGTAGGTCGGCGGGCTGCGCCTCGACCGAGAGGTCCACGATCCCCTTGCCGGGCAGACCCGGGACCGCGGTGCTCCCGATGTGCTCGACCGCGAGGTCGGGGCGCTGCTCCTGAACCATCGCGCCGATCGCGGCCGCTACATCCAGCGTCCGCGGATCCCATGCCGAAACGTGCGCCACGCGGCGCTCGTAGGCAAGGATCGAGGGGTGCGCTCGGCGATCGGATGAGGTCACGGGATGGAAGTGTAGGCTGTGGCGCATGGCAGGCGATCCGGGAATCCGCGACCGCGAGCGACTGCCTCTGATCCTGGACGTGGATACCGGGATCGACGACAGTCTGGCGCTGCTCTACGCCTGTGCCTCACCCGAGATCGAAGTCCTTGCCGTGACCTGCGCCGCGGGGAATGTGTCCGGCGAGCAGGTCGCCCGCAACACCCTCGCGGTGACGGAGCTCGGTGGACGCCCTGACGTTCCCGTGGTGCTCGGGGCGACCGACCCACTGGTCAAGCCCCTTCAGACGACCGAGGAAACCCACGGGCCACACGGCATTGGGTACGCCGAGCTCCCGGCGCCGATCCGCGACCTTTGGCCGGGCCATGCGGCCGATCGCATCGTCGATCTGGCGCGCCTCTATCCCGGCAGGGTGCGCCTGGTGACCCTCGGGCCGATGACCAACCTCGCGCTGGCCCTGGAACGCGAGGCTCGTCTGCCGGCACTGCTGGCTGGCTGGACGTTCATGGGCGGGGCGTTCAGCGTGCCCGGCAACACCACACCGACCTCGGAATGGAACGTCTACGTGGACCCGGATGCCGCCCGAGCCTGCCTCAGTGCGTGGGGCGCGGCGGTCGTGGCGGATCCGGGCATTCCTCTCCCGATCGGCATGGGCCTCGACGTGACGGAGCGCGCGCGCATGCTGCCCGAGGCCGTGGCCCGGCTGGCCCGGCGGGCAGGCGCGGCGGCGGCAGACGCCGACGTCATCGCGCGGGCGGCCTTGTCGGCACCAATGCTCGCGACCGGCTCGGTCGCGGCAAATCCTGTCCTTCGCTTCGTCGTGGATGCGCTGCGCTTCTATTTCGAGTTCCACGCCGCAAACGACGGCTTCTACGGTGCCTTCGTCCACGATCCGTTCGTGCTCGCTGCGATGCTCGATCCTGGCCTAGTCGTCACCAAACCGACGTTCGTGGATGTGGAGACGGGGGCCGGGCTTGCCCACGGAATGACGATCGCCGACTGGCGAGGGATCAGTGGAAAGCCCCCGAACGTGGCCGTGGCGACGGCGGGTGACCCGGACGCCTTCCTCGACCGCCTCATCGACCGAATCGGCGGTCTGGCAGCCAGGCTCGGCTGACGCGCGGCCGCGCCCCGCAGCTCAGTGGGCGGTGATCCCGACCTCGTAGACCCGCCCGTCGACGATGCGCCAGGCGCGGATCCCGGCCATGCCCGTCGATGGATCCGCCTCGTCCGGATGGAGCGAGACCAGCACATACAGGGCGTCTGGATAGAACGCGAGTCCGATGTCGGTCGGTGACGGTCGCGCGGGCGACCCCACGTGCGAGTGGACGATCGCCCAGAAGACCTCGTCGGCATCGTCGGTCTCGATCGTGGCGCGGAGAAGATCGTCCGAATCGATCTCGTAGCGGTACGGGGACGCGGCACGATTCCGCGTCGGCAGCCAGCGGAGGGCCCGGCCGCCGGCGGCGGCCGGCTGGTCCCCGACGATCAGCCCGCACGCCTCGTTGGGGAGCGCAGACCGCGAGTGCTCGACGATCGCGTCCCGTATGGCGCCCGGAAGGACGACCGACATCGGACCCGGATGATCGGTCACCAACTCGCCAGCGGAACCGACGCTCTCTACCACCAGTTGACGCCACCTTCAAGGTCCGATTCCATCTCATCGAGATCACGGGCGTAGGTGCCGACGGACAGATACTTCCAGCCGCCGTCGGGAAGGATCGCGACGATCGTCCCGGCCTCCATCTCGTCCGCCACGCGAGTCGCGGCGACCAACACGGCGCCAGAGGATGGCCCCGCGAAGATCCCCTCGAGCGCGATCAGGTTCCGGACGGCGGCGATTGCGTCTCGATTGGACACCAGGTACTTGGCGTGGAGGAGCGTCGCATCGAGGATCTCCGGCACGAACCCCTCGTCGAGGGATCGAAGGCCCTGGACGTCTTCCCCGGGGAGCGGTTCAGCGGCGATGATTCTGACCCCGGGCTTGGCGCGGCCGAAGAAGCGTGCGACGCCCATCAGCGTCCCGCCGGTACCAAGGCCCGCAACGACGGCATCAACTTCCGGGCAATCCGCCAGGATCTCCGGGCCAGTGCCTTCTTCGTGGGCGCGCGGATTGGCGGGGTTGCCGTATTGGTACGGCATCACGAATCGCGCATCGCGGGCCACGAGGTCCTTGGCCAGCGCGATGGCGCCATTGGATCCGAGTCGCCCAGGGGAATCGATGACCTCGGCCCCGAACAGCGCCGCCATCTGGCGTCGCTCAGCGGTGACGTTGTCGGGCATGACCAGGGCGACGCGATAGCCCTTGCGCCGGGCAATCATGGCCAGGGCGATCCCCGTGTTGCCTGAGGTGGGCTCGAGGATGATCGAGTCGGGACCGAGAACGCCTCGCTCCTCGAGGTCCTCGATCAGTGCGCGCGCCGGCCGATCCTTGACCGAGCCGCTCGGGTTCAGGAACTCGAGCTTGGCGTAGATGCGGACCGCCGGGTTCGGCGAGATCGTCGGGATAGCGACCAGTGGAGTGTGCCCGATCGCATCGAGGATGCTCTCGTAGCGGCCCCCGTGTGGCGCGAGATCCGCGTGGGCCTGCGCATGCGCCTGGGCATGGGCGCGCTCATGCTCGTGGGCGTGGGGGCTGGTCTGTGCGCGACCGTCGTCATGAACCTCGGACCCGCCGGGGGTCCGAAGCGCGCCCACGT
Source organism: Chloroflexota bacterium (assembly GCA_032128175.1). Taxonomy (GTDB): domain Bacteria; phylum Chloroflexota; class Limnocylindria; order Limnocylindrales; family CSP1-4; genus UBA5189. The sequence goes on from JAQBHC010000149.1 coordinate 7,645, forward strand.
CAGCCGCCCGCCATCGCCGGAAGGAGCCGCACTTCATCCCGGTCCGCAACCGGCGTGGCGAGTCCGCCCAGATACCGGACGTCCTGTCCGTTGACGTAGACGTTGACGAACCGGTTCAGGTCACCCTCGGGCGTCAGCAGCTGGCCGCCGAGCCCCGGGTGCCGTTCGAGCAGGGCGTGGACCAGCTCGCCGACCGTCGATCCGTCCAGCTCGAGCGACTTGGCGCCGGCGACGGAGGGTCGCAGCACCGCGGGGATGAAGACGGTACTCATGCACGTCCCTCTGGGGTGATACCGAATGACCCACCAATGCCGGCGCCGCCCAGGACGAACGGCGCGTCGGTGGGGAATGCCGACAGGATGGGTGCCTCGCCGCGCTCGCGGGCAGCGCGGGCTTCGTCCGAGCAGACCGGGCAGCTCGGATCCCGACGCAGTGTCAGTTCCGTGAACTCTGCCTCGAGGGCGTCGAACAGGAGGAGCCGACCGCTGAGCGTTGTGCCGATCCCGAGGAGGACCTTGATGGCCTCGTTGGCCTGGAGCAGGCCCAGGATTCCGGGCACCACGCCGAGAACCCCGGCCACCGAGCAACCGGGCGCGAGTTCCGGGGGCGGCGGGGTCGGGTACAGGCAGCGATAGCACGGCCCCGCGTACGGGACGAAGGTCGTGAGCTGGCCCTCGAACCGGAAGACCGAGGCGTGCACGACCGGGATCCCGGCGGCGACCGCTGCATCGTTGAGGAGGTACCGAGTCTCAAACGTGTCCGTGCCGTCCAGGATCACGTCATAGCCGGCGATGATCCGCTCCACGTTTGAACCGACGAGCATCTCCTCGAGCGGGACAACGGTCACATCCGGGTTCAGCGCCGAGATCGCCCGGCGGGCCGACTCGACCTTCTTGTCGCCAATTCGGTCGGTGGTGTGCAGGATCTGGCGCTGCAGGTTGCTCAAGTCGACGACATCGAAGTCGACGATCCCGATCGTCCCAACCCCGGCAGCCGCCAGGTAGAGCGCCGACGGGCTGCCGAGTCCACCAGCTCCGATGAGCAGGACCTTCGAGGCAAGCAGGCGGGCCTGTCCCTCGGAGCCGACCTCCGGGATCAGGAGATGGCGGCTGTAGCGCAGCTTCTGGGAATTCGAAAGGGCGGCCGGCATGCCCCAGGGAAGGCCGTTGCTCTTCCAGCCGTGGAAGCCTCCGGCCATCACCTGGATGCCGGAATAGCCCATGTCCCGCAGAGCGCGCCCCGCCAGGTACGACCTGACGGTGCCGGAGCAGTACAGGATGATCCGGGCGTCCCGGTCGGCGACTTCCGATTCGATCGCCTGCTCCAGGTAGCTGCGCGCGATATGGAGGGAGCCGGGAATGTAGCCCTGGTCCCACTCGTCAAGCTCGCGCACGTCGACGATGACGGGCGGCGTGGCAGATGTCCGCAGGGCGTCCACGTCCAGCGGGCTGATCTCCGGGATCCCGGCTCTCGCCTCACGCAGGAGGTCTGAGACCGTCTTGGGGTTCGACATGGGACGAAGTAGCTCCAGTGATCTAGTGACCGTCGCTCAATGGCGGCGGGGCGAGTGCGCGGTGCGTCGGGCGAACCGCGGGGTCGACGTCGTGGGTCAGCCGGCGATTCAGGCCGCCGGCGGCAGACACTCGCAGCGGCCCATACCCGGCCGGCCGCGATGTTGGCGGGCCATCATGCCGAATCGCTCCGGGCGGCAGGTGCCGCGGCCGCAGCGGACTGGCCGGCACCCGGCTCACTCGAAGAGTCAGCATCCGCGATGGCGCGCTGGAGCGTTTCGAGGCTGAGGAGCGCGCACTTCAGACGGGCCGGCGAGATCTCGATGCCGAGTAGATCGAGGACGTCCTGCGAGGTCATCGACGCGGCGTCCACAACGGCCTTGCCCTTGATTTCGTCCGTCAGGAGCGAGGCCGAGGCCTGGCTGATCGCACAGCCACGTCCGGTGAACCCGACGCCGGCAATCGTGCCGTCGCTCAGTCGCAATTGCAGCGTGATCCGATCGCCGCACAGCGGATTGGCGCCCTCATGGGACGCGTTCGCATGCTCCAGGACCCCGAAATTATGGGGCCGCCGGTAGTGCTCGAGGATGTAGTCGCGGTAGAGATCGTCCATCGAAGTTCGGAGTGTAGCGCGAAGGCCAAATCCCGACCATAGGGGTCGGGTATCGGGCGGGCGGCGGTGGCCTCCAGAGCCGCCCTGCCGTTGATCTCGTCGGTCAACGGCGACGCCGAGGCCTGGCCGATCGCGCAGCCGCAGCCCGTGAACCCGACACCTGCCGTCGTAGCTCCAGCATGCAGCCGCGGTAGATGCTCGGGTCGAGAGGCAGCGACTGGTAGGCTTCGAGATGGTCGGGCACGGGCGGGCTCGCGAGACTCACGCCAGGTACCGTCGGAGCCGTGTGATCGACGACGCAGAGTTGGAGCTGCGATGAAGACGCTACGAACTGAGCGGATGCTCGGCGCGGTCGTCGAGGACGTCGTGTACGGCGCCGACACGGCCGATATCGGCGAGGTCGAGGCGTTTCTCGTGCGACCCGCAGACGGTGGATCGCGTGCACCGCGCTCGTGCGCCGCGATTCTCTTCTGGCATTGGCTGGACGGTGAAGCGCCGGACGGCAACCGCACCGAATTCCGCGACGAGGCCGCCTCGCTGGCGAACCTGGGCGTGGTTTCGCTCCTGCCCCAGGGCCGGTTCCCGTGGACGATCGACCCGAGTGGCGCCGCCGCGGACACGGCCCAAATCGAACTGGAAGTTGCGCGCCTGGTCGCGGGACTGGACGTGCTGGCAGCGCGCCCCGAAGTGGATCCGGGGCGGATCGCCGTGGTGGGGCACGACTTCGGTGGCATGTACGCGATCCTCGCGACAGCCACGGACCCGCGCGTTCGGAGCATCGTCGTCATTGCCGCCACGCCGCGCTGGAGCGACTGGTTCCTGCCGTTCTGGCAGATCGATGAAGATCGCCTCGACTACCTGCGGGCGATCCAGTCGCTCGATCCCATCGAGCAGATGGCAGCGATCTCGCCCCGGCCGGTCCTGCTCCAGTTCGGGCAGCGGGACTTCTACGTCGCGCCGATGTCGGCATTCGGGCTGCGGCGTGCCGCGGGTGGGGACGCCGTGGAGTTGAAGATGTACGACGCCGAGCACGACATGCGGCACCCCGACGCCCGCTCGGATCGCCTCGCCTTCCTGTCCCGCACGCTCGAGCTGGAGCCGTCACCCTCCGTCTGACCGCCGTACCTCATGGCTGGTCGATGAAGCGACCCAGCGACGAACGAGACGCTCGATCAGCCCTCGTCCTTCGTCGAATGGCGCATCGATCGACCAAATAGCGGCGGAAGCGGAGATTCGAGCCGCTGCCGGCTCGCTGCTTCGTCGGATGGTCGATATCTGGACCAGGCGACCCGAGTAGCCGGGGTTCGGTCGACTCAGCGCGATGGATCGATGATCGTCAGGCCCGCGAACGCCGCGCGCTGGAACCCGCGGTCGCGGGTCAGGAGACGGTCGGCATGCTCGAGCGCATGTGCGCCGACAACGAAGTCCGTCATGAGTCGCTCGCGCGGCCCGCCGGCCTGGCGGTATGCACGCCACGCGATGCCAGCCTTCGTTGCTGCCGCCTGGCTCATGCCGGAGAAGGCAACGGGAAGACGTGACAGGGCAGCCTCGGCTGCCGCCGGATCCGGGAAGGCGGCGATGACCTCGGCCCAGACCACATCGCAGGCGAGGAGCGGACCATCGGCAAGACTCCGACGGATCGCGTCAAGGGAGCCGTCACAGAACAGCGGGTCGTCGGTGAACACGTCGAGCAACACGCTCGTATCGATCGCGGTGATCATTCAGCGAGTTCATCCGGCCCGGGCCCCCGGATCTCCCGAATGAACGCATCCGTACCGCCCGGCAGGTGCAGGATCCCGACGAGCTCTTCGAGGTTGTCAGCTGGCACGAGCTTCCGGCCTATCAGGCGGCCGTTCGCCTCCTCGAACTCAAGGATCGTGCCGGGCCGCAGCCCGAGGCGATCCCGCAGCCGCTTCGGGATCGTGATCTGGCCCTTCTCGCTGACGGTCGTTTTCATACCGTGATGGTAGGAAATGCATACCGTCCCGTCAAGGGCACGGGTGGACCGGGCACGTCACGGCTGAGGTCGGGCCGTCTGGGTCATTCGAGTGTCCGCCGGCCAGGCTGACCAGGCGAAGCCGCCCTGTCCGAGGTCGCTTGCCCTGTGGCTGGTCGACAGATCGACCAAGCGACGAAGCAGGCGCCGGTTCAGCCCCCATCAGACGTCGATTGGCGCATCCATCGACCAAACAGCGGCGGAAGGGGCGATTCGAGCCCTTCCGGCTCGTTCCTTCGTCGGATGGTCGATTGGTGGACCAGCGGCACGACCGCGGGCGGCTTAGCCCGCGAAGACCCGCTTGACCTCGGCGATGCCGGCGATCAGTGCGTCGATGTCGGCGCGCGTGGTGTACACGTTGAAGCTGGCTCGCACGGTCGCGGCGAGGTCGAGGCGCTCGTGGAGCGGCATCGTGCAGTGGTGGCCGGCGCGGACGGCGATCCCCGACCGGTCGAGCACCTGGGCCACGTCGTGGGGATGGATGTCCGGAATGTTGAACGGGATGACACCGCCGCGAATCCCGGGGTCCATCGGACCGTACAGCGCCAGGTCTGGATGCGCGGCGGCAAGAGCCGGCAGGGCGTACTCCAGGAGCTCGCGCTCGTGTTCGCGGACGCGGCCCATGCCGAGCCCCTGGAGGTAGTTCGCGGCCGTGCCGAGGCCGACTTCGGCCGCGATGTCCGGGGTGCCCGCCTCGAACTTCCAGGGGATGTCGTTCCAGTCAGATCGACGGAGGTGGACCTCGCGGATCATCTCGCCACCCGAGAGGAATGGCGGCATCGCCTCGAGGAGCTCGCGGCGCGCCCACAGGGCGCCAGAGCCGGTGGGACCCAGCATCTTGTGCCCGGAGAAAACGTAGAAATCGGCGTCGATGGCCTGGACGTCAACCGGGACGTGGGGCACGGCCTGGGCTCCATCGACCAATACGAGCGCGCCGGCCTCGTGCGCCAGCCGGGTCATCTCGGCGACCGGGTTGATGGTGCCGAGCGTGTTGCTAACGTGGGTGAACGCGACGAGTTTCGGCTTGAGCTTGAGGAGAACCTCGAAGACGTCGAGGCGGAGCAGGCCGTCATCGGTGATCG
>JAQBHC010000150.1:0-7969 GCA_032128175.1 Chloroflexota bacterium
CGAGGTCATGCGCGACGCGGACGACACCTGCATTGCCGTCTGCTCCATGGAAAACGTCGATCCGCTCGGGGTCCATACCGGTGACTCCATCGTGGTCGCCCCCGTGCAGACCCTGTCAGATCCAGTCCACCAGCGGTTGCGCACGGCTGCCCTGGCGATCATTCGGGCGCTCGGGGTCGAGGGCGGGTGCAACGTCCAGTTCGCGCTTTCGCCGGACAGCACCGACTACGCGGTCATCGAGGTGAATCCACGGGTCTCGCGTTCGTCTGCGCTCGCGAGCAAGGCGACCGGGTACCCGATCGCCCGCGTGGCGGCGCAGATTGCCGTCGGCCGGCGCCTCGCCGAAATTCCCAACATCGTGACCGGTACGACCGTCGCGGCGTTCGAGCCGGCCCTCGACTACGTGGTCGTCAAATTGCCGCGTTTCCCGTTCGACAAGTTCCCGACGGCAGATCGGTCGCTCGGGAGCCAGATGAAGGCAACCGGCGAGGTGATGGCCATCGACCGAACCTTCGGCAGTGCCCTGAACAAGGCGCTGCGCGGCCTCGAGCAGGCCGGTGCGGGTCCGCTTGCCGAGGACCCAGCGTGGGCCGGTACGGTGCGCTACCTCGCGGCCGTTCTGGGCGTTGACCCGGACGCTGAACCGGGCGACAACGATGGCGAGCCGATTCGCTGGATCGACGAACAGGGGCAGGCGTGCGAATCCACGCGCCACGCGCAGCGGACTGCGGCCCCGATCGTGCTCCGCCAGTTCCTTACGCCATCCGACGATCGGCTGTGGCGGATCCTCGCCCTCCTCCGGCGGGGCGTTCCCCAGGTCGATATCGGCACGGTCACCGGGATCAACGCCTGGTTTCTCGCCGAACTGGGTCGCAACGTGGATCTCGAGGCCGACGTCCGGGCCGCCGGCGAGGGGATTCTGGACACGGCCGACGAGGCTGCCGCCGAGCTGCTTGCCACAGTCAAACGCGCCGGTTTCGGAGATCGCGAGCTTGAGGGACTGGCCGGCGTGCCGAGCGGGGCAATCCGCGTCGCGCGCCTCGCCCTGGGGATCGTTCCGGGCTACGCGATGGTGGATACCTGCGCCGCCGAGTTCGCGGCCGAGACGCCGTATTTCTACTCGACCTATGCCGCGTCCGGTTCGGCGCCCGAGGCCCCGCCGGTAGCGCGACCCGCCGCGCTCGTGATCGGGAGCGGTCCGGTCCGGATCGGGCAGGGGATCGAATTCGACTATTGCGCGGTGCAGGCTGCCGACACCCTTCGCCGAGCCGGTTGGTCGGCCGTCATGATCAACTCGAACCCGGAAACGGTCTCCACGGATTTCGACGCCTCGACGCGGCTGTACTTCGAGCCGCTCGACGCGGAGAGCATTCTGAGCGTCATCGACGCGGAGACGGCACAGGGCGACGGTCTACTTCCCGCGCTCGTCGGGTTTGGCGGTCAGACGCCGCTCAATCTCGCGGCCCCGCTCGCCGCCGCAGGCGTCGAACTCCTCGGCGCGGACCTCGAGGCGATCGACCAGGCCGAGGAGCGCACCCGGTTCTCCGCGCTGCTCGATCGGCTGGGCATCCCGCAGCCCGAGGGTGGCATGGCCCACTCGTTCGAGGAGGCGCTGACGCTGGCCGAGCGCATCGGGTACCCGGTCATTGTGCGTCCCTCGTTCGTGATCGGGGGGCTGGCGATCGACTTCTGCTACTCGCCCGAGGACCTCGCGCGCCAGCTCGCCGCAGCCACGGTTGTCGACCCCGATCGACCCGTTCGGATCGACCGCTATCTCGAGGGTATCGAGGTCGACGTCGACGCTGTGTCCGATGGAACGAACGTCCTGATCCCGGGCCTGCTCGAGCACGTCGAACGCGCCGGCGTCCATTCGGGCGACTCGGTCGGCCTGTTTCCGCCGCAGACGGTCAGCGACGGGGACCAGGGCCTGATCGTGTCCACCATGGAGCGGATCGTCCTGGCGCTCGGGGCGCGCGGACTGGTCAATGCCCAATTCATCGTCCGCGACGACGGGGTGTACCTGATCGAGGTCAACCCGCGAGCCTCGCGGACCGTACCGTTCATGTCGAAGGTCACCGGCGTGCCCATGGTCCGCCTGGCCGTCCAGATCGGGCTGGGGGCGACACTCGAGGAACTCGGCTGGCGCGGAGGCCTGCTCGATCCGCCGCCCTTTATCGCGGTCAAAGCCCCCGCCTTCTCCACGGCCAAGCTTCGCGGGGTGGACCCATCGGTCGGGCCGTACATGCAGTCCACCGGCGAGGTTATCGGGATGCATCGCGATCCGCGGGTCGCGCTGGCCAAGGCGCTCCGCGGAGCCGCGCTGATCCCGCCGCGGGCGGTCGTCGGCGAGGGTTCCGTCGCGCCGCTCGCTTTGCTGTCGATCGCCGACCGGGACAAGGGCGATCTGCGGCGCCTTGCGGCGGCCCTGATCACGGCCGGCTATCGACTGGCGGCGACGCCGGGTACCGCCGACGCGCTCGAGGGGCATGGCTTCGCCGCTGAGCGGGTCGCCAAGCTCGGGGCCGTCCTGTCAGCGGATGGCCCGCCCGGCATTCTCGAGGTGATCGGTGGCGGTTCCGTCCGCCTCGTCGTCAACACGCCGACCCCGCGATCAGGCGCGGTGCGCGATGCGGCCGACATTCGTCACGCGGCCGTGGCCGAGGGCATCCTCTGCCTGACCGCCCTGGAGACGGCGATCGCGGCCGCCGAGGCCCTGGACCCTGCAATCGAGGACCAGCTCGCCGAGGTCCGCGCCCTGACCGACTGGGTGCCGGGTGGGGGAGGCGGCTCGATCAGGACTCGGGAATGAAGAGCGCCTGACCCAGCGACCAGAGCGTCAGGGTCGTAAGCGCGACCATGATCGCGGCGAGCGGCACCTGGCGCAGCCGGACGCTCAGAACCGAGCCCTCAGTTCCGTTGCCCAATGGGTCCTCCGCCCGGGCCTGACGCGATGCCACGACATGGCCGGCCCACGCCCCGACCATGTGGCCGCCCACCACGCTCGCCAGTTGCAGGGTCCAGACGAGCGCGGGCGGCAGCCAGGAGCCCGACGGCTCGAAGAAGGCCGTCCCAAACAGGTTGGCACCGCGCTGGAGGGGATCGGAGATCGCTATCACGATCCGCTGGCCGTCGGTGAGCAGGTAGGTGAAGTAGTGGGCAAGGAGGTAGCCGACCGCGATCGGCAACAACCCTGCCCCAGTGGCCGCGACGCCGACGAGGCGGGCAACGACCAGCGCCGCGCCGATGATGATGGCCATGAAGGCCGTCAGCAGGATGGTCTGCGGGAGGGCGGCCGGGAGCCCGAAGGCGTCAGACCACACCTGGGTCTGGGACAAGCCGTCGAACAGGATCGAGCCGGTCCCGAGCCCGACGAGCACGACGTCTTCCAGCCTCCAGTCCGCGCCCAGCAGGCCGCTCGCGAATCCTCGGCGGCGGACGACCGTGGCCGACCCATCGCTGTCGACGACGAGTTCATACGGAGCGAGCCGTCCGAGCAGCCGGAACCAGACCGCAAAGATCTCGCCATGCGTGCTCCAGGCTTGCCGCCCGAATTGGGCCATCATGGCGAGGGTGTAGACGCTGTAGGCGCCGATCACGAGGGCCAGCGTCCGGGAGCCAGCCCCTGACGCCACCAACTCGAGCCACACGACGGCGGCGAATCCGGCGACGGCGGGCCATTGACCGAGCCGCTCCGGATATGACACCGCCGGGACGGACTCGGCGCCGGCGCGTCGGAGTGCCCGGGCCCCGAGTTCATGAACGGTCGAAAACGGGTCGAGCCAGGCCCAGATCGGCCCGATCAACGCGGAGATCAGGGCCACGCCGACCCACCCATAGACCCACGCGAAGAGTCGCGAGACCTCGGCGTCAGACTCTCCTCCGAGCACGCCCTGGACGAGAATCCAGAGCAGTCCGATCACCCCGATGGCACGCAGAACGGTCCGCAGCGCACCTGGAACCCGCTGGGCGCGCCGGGGTTCCGCCGGCCGCTCGATTCGAACGTCACGCGCGAGCACGAAGATGAAGGACAGCGCTACGGCCCCGGCCGCACCGGCGAGGTAGACCGCGAGCGGAAGGCGGCTCTCGAAGGAACGGGCCAGCGCATGGCCCAGCGCGATGGAAGGCGCCGCGAAGGCAACGAGCCCCACGCCGACGGTAGCAATGATTCGAGCGGCCCCGCCAGCGCGTACGGCGGCGCCAGGGGGGCGCCTCACGCAGATCCTCGACGACGCAGGAAGAACGCGAGCCCCCCGACGACGAGCAGGCCCACGACTGCGATCGGGATGACGACGTCACCGGCCGATCCCGCGCCATCGCCCGGCACGGCTGTCGGGGCAGGCGTCGCGGGGACTTCCGTAGACGGCGAGGAAATGTCTGGGGACGGCGTCGCCACCACAGGGGCGACTGATGTGCCTGCCGTGGCCGGCGCCGGCGTCGGCCGGGCGACAGAGAACTTGAAGGTGCCGCGCTCGAGATGGCCGTCGCCCGACGCCGCGGTCCAGCGGACTTCATAGGTCCCGTCTGCGAGATCTGGCGTGGGCGCCGACATCGTCATCGGGTTGGCCGGGTCCGGCTCTCCGCTGGCCGCGGTCGCCCCGTCGGCGCCGACGACCTCGAAGGACGAGCCGGCCGTCAGGACGTCGGTGAACGTCAGCACGATCGCTGGTGGCAACATCGTTACAACGTCATCCGCGGCGGGCAGGCTGGCAGCGAACTCGGCGTGTGCCGCGGCCGTCGCCGGCAACAGAAGCAGGAGGGCGGCAGCCGACAGCGTGGCGCGCCTGAGGGTTCGCATTGACGCGAGTGTAGATACCGAGCGGTCAGTCCGCCGGGGAGCGTCGCTCCCGTGCTGATCCGCGGTCGGCGCGACAATGAGCCGTCGGCGCGACAATGAGCCGTAGGCGCGACAATGAGCCGGTGACTGACGCCTCCTCAGGCAGCGCCGCCTACCAGCCCGGTGTCTGCAACATCGGCCCGGCGGAGATTGCGCGTCGCCGACGCGCGGCGACGAACCTCACGATCCTGACCGCCATCGTAGCTGGTGCCCTCCTGGCCGCCGATGTCCCGCCGCTCCTGCGAATCGCCGTGCTTCCACTGTCGGCGGCCGCGGGGGTCACGTGGCTTCAGGTCGTCCGCCGGTTCTGCGTTGCGTTCGGTGCCGCCGGCGTCCTCAACTTCGGGGTCCTCGGTGGCACGAAGTCCGTGGAAGCGTCGACGGCCCGGGCGGCGGATCGCCGGACCGCGTACCGCATGATCGTGGAGGGTTCGTTCTACGGTCTCATCGCGGCGATCGCCCTGGTTCTCCTCCCGCTCTGACGGACCGGGACGCGCGGGCTCTCGGGCCTCCTGCGGTACCCTTCGCCGGCCACCCGCACCACCTGGAGTTTCGTAAGCCCATGGCCGGACTCACTATCGATTTCACCGACGAGCGTCTCGCGAACGGCCTCCGCCTCGTCATCGCCGAGGACCACGTCGCCCCCGTGGTCGCCGTCAACATCTGGTACGCCGTCGGGTCGAAGCACGAGGCCCCTGGCAAGACGGGCTTCGCGCACCTCTTCGAGCACGTCATGTTCCAGGGTTCGGCGAATGTGGCCAAGGCCGAGCACATCGGGCTGATCCAGGCGGCCGGCGGGACGATGAACGGCACGACCTGGCTGGATCGAACGAACTACTTCGAGACGGTGCCGTCCCATGAACTCGAGCTCGTGCTCTGGCTCGAGGCCGACCGCATGGGCACCCTCCTCGACGCGCTCAGCCAGGAGAACCTGGACAACCAGCGCGACGTCGTGAAGAACGAAAAGCGCCAGCGGTACGACAACCAGCCCTACGGAGATTGGGGCGAGCGCCTGCAGAAGCTGATGTTCCCCGAGGACCACCCGTATCACCACACGGTGATAGGGTCCATGGACGACATCGAGGCGGCGACGCTCGAGGACGTCGAACGCTTCTTTCAGACCTATTACGTCCCCAACAACGCCGTTCTCACGGTGGCCGGGGACATCGATTGCGGCGGTACGCTCGACGCCGTGACCCGCTACTTCGGTGAGATCCCTCCGGGCGCACCTATTCCCGCTCTGCCAGGGAAGGGAGAGCTGACGCCCAAGCTGGGTGCCACGGTCCGCGATCACGTCGTGGCGGACGTCCCGCTTCCGCGCGTCATCGTCGCGTTCCGTACGCCGCCCTTCTCCGGGGACGATTTCGCCGTGAGTGAGGTATGCCAGGCCCTCCTGGGGATGGGCCGCGCCTCACGCCTCCACCGCCGTCTCGTTCGTGAGCGGCGCTTGGCCAAGAGCGTGGTTTCCTATCAATACCCTCTCCTCACGGGGTCCTCCATGCTCCTCACATGGGCCACGGGATACCCCCGCACGGACCTCGCTGGGCTCGAGGCGGCGTTGGTCGAGGAGATCGAGGGGCTGCGCGGGGCCGAGCAGGTAGAGGTCGACCGTGCGATCGCGCTGGCGGAGACCGACTTCGTCCACGCGCTCGAGCACGTCGCTTCGCGCGCCGACCAACTCTCCATGTTCGAGCTCTATTTCGGTGAGCCTGACCGCGTGAATACCATGCTCGACCGTCTGCGCGACGTGACCGTCGAGCAGATTCGCTCTTTCGCGGCGGAGCACTTCGGCCCCGACAACCGGGCCGTGCTGACCTATGAGCCCGGTTCCGGAGCGGAAGGCCGATGAGCACGCTCGACCGGACGTCCCCGCCGCGGAGCGGACCGATTCGTCATTTCGACTTTCCCGAGGTGGAGCGCCGCGTTCTGTCGAACGGGCTCGACCTCCGCGTGGCCCGGATCTCCCGGCTCCCCGTCGTGAGCGTGAGGCTCTTCATGCGCCCGGGAGAGTCGGCGCTCGGACGCGACCGCGCCGGCCTGGCCGTGCTCACCGCCGATGCGCTGGACGGGGGTACGCGCCGGAGGAGCGGCACGGAGTTGGCGGAGGCATTCGAGCGCATTGGAGCACGTTTCGGCGCGAGCGGTGGATGGGAGGGCACGAGCGCCAGTCTCTACTGCCTCGCAGACCGTCTCTCGGAGGCATTCCCGCTCCTGGCGGAGGCCGTGATCGAGCCGAGCTTTCCGGACGATGAGTTCGAGCGGGCGAAAGAGCAGCATCTCGCGGGACTCAGGCAGCGGAGGATGGACCCGGGCGCCCTCGCGAGCGACGCGGCCCTAGAGCGCTATTTCGCCGCCGGCGTGCCCTACGCCAGGACCGCCGACGGGACGGAAGCATCCGTCGCGGGCATCACACGAGACGAGCTGCGGAAGTACGCGGAGGCGAACTACCGACCGAGCGGTGGCGGTCTGATCGTGGTGGGCGACGTGGATGCGGCGGAGATCGCGGAGCTCGCGGAGCGGTGCTTCGATGGGTGGACGGGGCACCCGGCATCGGTGGCTGACTTTCAGGTCGAAGTCGCGGCCAAGGAGCGCCGGGTATTGGTGGTTCACCGGCCGGGGTCGGTGCAGTCGGAGATCCGCGTCGGTCACGTCGGAGCGCACCGACAGACGCCGGACTACTTCCCGCTTTCGGTCGCCAACATGGTCCTCGGGGGCACGTTCACGAGTAGGCTCAACCTCAACCTGCGCGAGCGCAACGGATTCACCTATGGTGTCCGTTCGCGGTTCGACTTCCGCGTCAGGCCGGGCCCGTTCGAGGTTTCGACGTCGGTCGGCAACGAGGTCACGGCGCAGGCTGTGGGAGAGATTCTCTCCGAGCTGCGGGGCATCGCCGCCGAGGGACCGACGGACCAGGAAGTTTCGTCGGCCCGCGACTTCGGGGCGGGCATCTTCGGCCTCCAGCTCGAGACCGTCGGCCAGATCGCGTCCCGCGTGAGCCACATGGTCGTCTACGGCTTGGCGGACGAGTACTACCGGGACTATCGCGACCGGATGCGGGAGGTCAGCACCGCGGCCGCGGCCGCGGCTGCACGCCTCCACATGAGGCCGGAGGAGGCCCAGATCGTGGTCGTCGGC
>JAQBHC010000151.1:0-8832 GCA_032128175.1 Chloroflexota bacterium
CCGAGGCCGCCGAGAACACTGTGCTCCTCGACGCTGACCAGAAGTTCGGAGCCGAGCGCAGCCGCGACGACCGCGGAGGCATCGACGGGCTTGATCGACGGTACGTGGAGGACACCGGCCGAAATGCCGGATACCTCGAGCAGATCGGCGGCCTCGATGCAGCGCGATGTCTGGGGGCCGGTCGAGATCAACAGGGCGTCGCGCCCCTCGCGCAACGGGTAGACGCGGCCGGGCTCGAACCGGTAGGTGTCATCGAACAGTGGCGGTGTCGGATCCCGCGTGAGGCGCAGGTACACCGGACCGGCGACATCCGTGGCCCAGCGGGTCATGGCGGCACACTCGAACTCGTCACCGGGCGCCAGGACCGTCATCCCGGGCATCGCGCGCATGATCGCAAGGTCCTGGACGTCCTGGTGGGTCTTGCCTGTAAGGCCGGTCAGCAGCCCGGCGTATCCGGCGCCGATCTTGACGTTCGCGCCCGGCTGCGCGACGAGCAGGCGGACCTGATCGAGGGCTCGATGGGTCAGGAAGACGGCAAACGATGACAGCCAGGGGACGTAGCCCATGGACGCCAGGCCGGCGGCCACGCCGACCATGTTCTGTTCGGCAATCCCCATCTGCAGGAAGCGATCCGGATGCCGTCGCGCAAAGACGTCCGCCTTGGTCGAAGTGCCCAGGTCCCCATCAAGAACGAGGACTTCTTCGTTCGTTGCAGCGAGCTCGGTGAGCGTGTCGGCCCAGGTCTCGCGCTGCGACCTCATTGGGGCTCACCCGAGGCATCGATGCCCAGCTCGACACGCGCCGCTGCGAGTTCGTCGGGCGTTGGGATGCGAGCGTGCCACGCGTGGATTCCTTCGGTGAACGAGAGTCCTCGACCCTTGACGGTGTGGGCCAGGATTGCAGTGGGTCGCTTGCCTGCCCCCGCCTCGCGGGCGTGCGCACACGCCCCCAGGATCGCGCCGAAGTCGTGCCCGTCGATCTCGAGGACTCGCCAGCCGAACCCCTCGAACACGGCGCGGAGATTGCCTCTCGGCCACGGCTCGCTGCGGTCGCCGCGCGAGTCGTCGCGCGCGCCGTCGCGCGCGCCAGGCCCGTCCGCGGCCGGCCAGCCGTACTGCTGCAGGCCGTTGTCATCGACGATGGCGACCAGGTTGGCGAGCCGGTATCGGGCGGCGATCGCGACGGATTCCCAGACCATTCCCTCCTGGCACTCGCCGTCGCCGAGCATCACGAACGTCCGCAGGTCGCGTCCTCGAAGCCGAGCTCCGAGCGCGATACCGACCCCAACCGCAAGACCCTGTCCGAGCGATCCGGTCGATGCGTCCAGACCGGGAAGACGGGTCATGTCCGGGTGGCCCTGGAGCCGTGAGTCGCCCTTGTCGAAGGTCGCCAGCTCGTCGATCGGGAAGTAGCCGCGCTGGGCCATGACTGCGTAGAGCCCAATTGCCGAGTGGCCCTTCGACAGGATGAAGCGGTCTCGGTCCGGCCAATCCGGTTCGTCCGGCCGGATGTTCAGCACCGCAAAGTAGAGCGCGGTCAGAAGATCCATGGCGGACATCGGGCCACCGATGTGGCCGGCTCCGCTGGCCGCGACCGTGCGCATCACGAGCCACCGGCCGACGCGCGCGCGCTCCTCCAGATCAGCGTGCGGGGATGGGGCGCCTGCCTTCGTCACCCGATCCGCTGCCGGGCGCGTCCCTGGTCATATCCACGGCGGGCTTCCCGGATCCCGGGCTGCTCGCTCACTTCGGCGGCGGGGACGTCCCACCAGCCCTCGAAGCCCGGGACGCGCTGCTCGGGATCGATGGGCACGACGATGACCGTGACCCGGTCTGCCTGATCTGCTGCCGCGAGGGCGGAGGCCAGTTCCGCTCGCGTTTCGGCGAAGATCGCGAGTGCCCCCATCGCCTCCGCATGGGCGCGGTAATCAACCGGCACGTATGGTCCGGTCAGGCGGTTGCGGCCCTTGTCACGGAAGCGCAGGTCGTTCCCGAAATCGGGCACGCCGACCGATCTTGCGAGGCCCGTGATGCATCCGAAGCCGTGGTTGTCGAGCAGGACGATCGTGAACTTCAGGCCCTCGGCGACCGCGGTGACGATCTCCGAGTTGAGCATCAGATACGAGCCGTCTCCGACCATGACCACGACGCGCCGCTCCGGCTCCGCGAGTGCCACGCCCAGCCCGGCGGCGACCTCGTAGCCCATGCACGAATAGCCGTACTCGACGTGGTACGTCTTGGGGTCCTCGGCGCGCCACAGCTTCAGCAGGTCTCCGGGCAGGCTCCCGGCAGCGCAGATCACCGTGGCCATCCCGCCGAGAGCGTCGTTGACGATCCCGATCACCTCGGCCTGACCGAGATCCCCGGTTGCACCGGCCCCAGTCCGAAGGCCCGTCACGATGCCGTCCCACTCGGTCTTGAGCTGGCCGATCCGCCGGCGGTAGGCCTCGGCTGTCCCGCGATAGTCGGCGGACTCGAGGGCTGCCGACACTGCAGTCACGGCCTCTCGAGCATCGGCAACGAGGGGGACCGCCCGCAGTTTGTGGGCGTCCATCGGCGCGACGTTGATGCCGACGAACACGGCGTCGGGGTTCTGGAACGTCGTCCTCGACGAGGTCACGAAGTCGCCCATCCGGGTGCCGATGCACAGGATCAGGTCAGCGTCATGCGCCAGTCGGTTGGCGGCCACGCCACCGTTCGCACCGATCGGACCGACCGTCATCGGATGGTTCCACGGGAGGGCACCCTTCCCGGCCTGGGTCTCGGCCACCGGGATCCCGAACCGGGACGCGAAGGCATCGAGCTCACGGGTCGCTTCGGAGTAGATGGTCCCGCCGCCGGTGATGATCAGGGGCGACTTCGCGCCGATCAGCAGGCGAACGACGTCGGCGACCACCGCCGGCTCCGGTACCGGCCGGCGCACCCGCCAGACGCGCCGCTCGAAGAAACGCTCGGGCCAGTCGAACGCCTCGCTCTGGACGTCCTCGGGCAGCGACACCGTCACGGCGCCGGTCTCGACCGGGTCGGTCAGGACACGGAACGCCTCGGGCAGGCTCGCGATCAACTGATCCGGACGTGAGATCCGGTCGAAGAACCGGGAGACCGGACGAAACGCGTCGCTGGCGCTCACATCGTGCTCACTCGGATGCTCGACCTGCTGGAGCACGGGATCCGAGGAGCGGTTGGCGAAGTAGTCGCTCGGGAGGAGCAGCACGGGAATCCGATTGACGGTCGCGGCGGCGGCGCCGGTGATCATGTTGGTGGCACCGGGGCCGATGGACGAGGTACAGGCGAAGGTCTGGAGCCGGTTCCGATGCCGTGCGTAGGCGGCGGCAATGTGAACCTGGCCCTGCTCGTTCTGGGGCCGGTAGTACGGCATGTGCTCGGCGTCGCCGAGCTCCTCGAGCGCCTGGCCGAACCCTGCCACGTTGCCGTGTCCGAAGATCCCCCAGACCCCGGCGATGAAGCGCTGCTGGTGGCCGTCCCGCTCCGCGTATTGGTGCGCCATGAAGCGGACGATGGCCTGGCCCGTCGTCAGTCGAACCGTGGTCATCATTTCCCTCCACGCCGGACGTCGGGGTTCGGCAGCAACACATCGTCGATGGTCTTGACCAGATCCCAATACGACGCGACGAACCCGCGAAGAGTGCGGACGGTCGCGCCAAACGAATCGAACTCGCGCGGTGTGAGTCCGTCCTCGTCATAGGCGCGTCGGAAGTCGGGGATCCGGTCCAGCAGCTCGTCCACGAGCCGAGGCTCGACGGCGTCGTCGAAGCGCGGGCGGACTTCGACGCGGGATCCGTTGAAGCGACGCTGCCAGAGTGCCGGCATGGTCAGGATGATGTCGCCCCCGATCAGGTCTGACCAGTGGAGGTGATGGCGATACGCGGCAGCGAGCAGGCGAGTCCGATAGCCACGAGCACGGTAGATCGCGGCCGCTTTCTTGAACACGGCGATCCCCGCCTGATCGGGCGCCGCAGGGTTGACGATGATGTCGTCACGCTCACAGACCACCTTCATCCAGTCGTCGAGCCGCCCGACCATCAGGGTGCAAACGGGGCTCATGGTGTCGGTCGGCTGACCGGCAGCCGCCCGGCGTACCAGCCCCTTCTCCACGGCTTCTCCCACGGCGAGGGCCTGGGCAAGGGTGAAGCTAACGGTCGCGTTGATCGACAGCCCGGCTGCCGTGGCCTCCTCGATCGCTTCGATCCCCGCGCTGGTCGCCGGAAACTTGATCTGCATGTTCGGGGCCAGTCCGTGGAAGCGCAGGCCCTGCTCGAGCATCCGCTCAGGCGACGCGTGGAAGGTCGGATTGGTCTGGATCGAGAGGCGACCCTTCAGGCCGCGCTCACGATCAAAGACCGGCTCCAGGAGCGCCGCTGCACCGACGGCCATCGCCTCGATCAGGCGCCACGCGACGTCGACGTCGGTTGCGGCTGGGTCAGCCTGCTGGAGTGCCAGGATCCGTGGCTGCCAGACGTCCCATTCCCGGCGGAGGACGTCCGCGACAATCGTCGGATTGGACGTTGCGCCGACCCCGCCATGGGCGATCGCGTACTCAAGGTCGGCCAGGGAGCAGGAGTCATTCCAGAAATCGGTCGCCGTCGTGCGCACCATTCGTGCAAGCGGGCTATCCGAGTTCACATCCATGCAGGCCTCCGAATCAGGAGCCTCGAGTATCGGCGATTCGACGTGCGCAACCGATTGCAAGAAGGTAGCATCGGCTGACGGCGCACGTCAACACACCTCGCCTGAGCTGACGACCGCTCCGGGTCCGCTCGGGTCTGGTGCACTCGCCTTACACGCCCCTGACGAAACTCGCGACCGGCCGGGTAGCTCCGTCGCCGCCGGTCGGCCACTCTCGGGGCAGGCGTTCGAACTGGACGCGATGCATCGGGGATCGCCAACCCATGACCTCTCAGCGGATCGGCAGGACCTTCACGATCGTTGCGACGATCGTGATCGTGGCGCTCGTCACCGGAGGCTGCGGCCGACGGGTTGAGGGGTCGAATTCGGATGCCATCGACGTGGCGTCGTCGGAGGGGCCGGCCGTGACGGTCGCGTCGACGGCCCCGCCGGCACTGGTCGCATCACCCGCGTCCAGTCAGTCGCCGAACCCGGGCGATTCGCCGAACCCGGGCGATTCGCCGGACCCAGGCGATTCGCCGGACCCGAGCGCGAGCCCGAGCCCGAGTTCATCCGTCGTGCCGCTGGTCGCGCCGGATCTGACCGCCATCCAGCAACTCCTCGACGACATCGACGCCGCCCTCGGCGCCGATTCCAGCGCAACCAACGATGAAGGGAGTCCGCAATGAAGAACCGACTCGCACGCCTCGCCGGTCCTGTGACCGCCATCCTCCTCGCCACCGTCCTGGTCGCGACGCCCGCCCTTGCGACGTCCGCTCCTTCCGGGGCTGACCGCCTGAGTGGGCCCAGCCAGACCGACGAGCGCCCGGATCGGGCCCACTGCCGCGACAAGGTGAACAAGGACGCCAGTGATGCGTCCATCGGCAATCTCAAGGTCTTCGGGTTCTGCGAGATTGATCGTCGGCTGGACACGATCGAGCGACTTAGCAACGCCGTGGACGAGTCGCGCGCCCTCACTGACGCTCACGCAGCTGCGCTCAACGTGATCCTTGACAACTCCGCGGCGGGGCTGCGTGCCCTGCGCCTCGAGATCGCGGCCGACACGACGGTGGCGGAGCTGCGCGAGGACATCCAGAAGATCTTTACGGAGTTCCGGATCTATGCCCTCGTGACCCGCCAGGTGTGGCTGGTACAGGGCGCCGACATGGTCGACAAGGCCGGAGCGAAGCTCGAGGCCGCGGTCACTCGACTGGAGAACCTGATCGCGGAGGCCGCAGCGAACGGCAAGGACGTCACGGAGGCAAACGAACATCTCGCCGCGATGCAGGCCGCGATTGCGGCAGCGCTGGCAGGGGTTGCCGGCGTGGCCGACCAGGTGCTCCCGCTCACGCCGGCCGACTGGAACGCCGGCACCGCCGGTCCGATCCTGCGGGCGGCCCGCGAGGCCATCGCCGGAGCACGAACGGACCTGCGAACGGCCATGGCCGAGGCCCGCGAGGTTATCGCCTCGCTCGCCGGATAGCTGCGGATGGGCCGCCGGTGCTGGTCGACGGGGGTTGATCGGGACCGGCGGCCGCCGCGTGCCAGCGTAGACTCGCCCTCGATGAAGACGATCCTCGTGGTCGACGACGCGCCCAACATCGTCGAGCTGCTCCGGATGTACCTCGATGGCGCGGGCTACGCGACGATCGTCGCCACGGACGGTCCATCGGCCGTCGAGGAGCACCGTCGCCAACGCCCGGATCTCGTGATCCTCGACCTGATGCTCCCGGGCATGGACGGATTCGAGGTCTGTCGCGCCATTCGCCGCGAGGCGGACACGCCGGTGATCATCCTCACCGCCCGCACCGA
Source organism: Chloroflexota bacterium (assembly GCA_032128175.1). GTDB lineage: Bacteria > Chloroflexota > Limnocylindria > Limnocylindrales > CSP1-4 > UBA5189. Next base: position 6,438 of record JAQBHC010000151.1, read on the forward strand.
CGACGTCGATACGATCGTCGGCCTCGAGCTCGGTGCCGACGACTACGTCACGAAGCCATTCAATCCGCGGGCACTGGTGGCCCGGGTCAAGGCGATCCTGCGCCGGACAGACGGGACGGTGCGTCTGGGGCGCACGATCGAGGTCGGCACATTGCGCATCGATCCGCGCCGCCGCGAGGTCGTCGTTGGTCCTCGGGCCGTCGAACTCCGGGGACGGGAATTCGACCTCCTGGCCGCGCTGGCCCGTGATCCCGGCGTCGTGCTGAGTCGCGAGATGCTCCTCGACGATGTCTGGGGGACCGACTTCCCGGGCGAGACCCGGACGGTCGACGTCCACGTTTCGGAGCTCCGAAAGAAGCTGGGGCCCGACGGCCCGTCGATCGAATCGGTGCGTGGCGTCGGATATCGGCTGGTCGCCGATGCCTGATCGCGTCTCCTCGCGAATTGCCGCGGCATTCGTGGCGGTCGGCCTGGTGGCGGTCCTCGCGGTGGGCGCCGGCCTGTTCGTGAGCCTGCGCTCGCTCCATCAAGAAGCCACGATCAGCAGCCTCGGCGACATCGCCCAGCCGATCACGGCGAGGATCCGCGCCCTGGGCGCATCGGAACTCCGGACCGCCGTCACCACGCTCAAGGCGGACTTGCGGCCAGAGCTTGGCCTGTACGCGATCGTCGGCGACCGGGTCGTCAGTGCCGAGGGCAACCCCGCGCCCCTCGCCGTCCGCGCCATACCACTCCGCGCGGACCTGGCGGCCGGTGCGTCGGCTGGTGGCAGCTGGATCGCCGACGACGGGACGCGGTACCTCTATTCCGCGACGATCATTCGGCGCGAGGGGACGCTCGTCGGGCGTATTGCCCTGGTCCTGACGGCGCCCGACGGTTCGGGAGCCCTCGCGGTCCGAGACCTCCTCCGCGTGCTGCCGGCGGTCGTCATCGTGATCATCATCATCTCGACCCCGATCGCCTGGCTTCTCTCGAGGTCCATCACCCGGCCTTTGCGCCGCCTGGCCGATGCAACGGCGGCGGTGCCGGTCGCCGGCGCGACCGCAGAACCGGTCCGTCCGGGAGGCCCGCGCGAGGTCCGCGAGTTGACCGAACGATTCAATGACATGACCCTGGAGTTGGACCGCGTCCGAAGCGAAGAGCGGGAACTGCTGGCGAATATCCGGCACGACCTGAAGACCCCGCTGACCGTGGTGTCCGGGTTCGCCGAGGCGCTGCGGGACGGTACGGCCACTGGCGCCGGTATCACCCGGGCCGCCGACGCTATCTCCCAGGAGGCGGCTCGCATGGAGGGCCTCGTCGAGGACCTTCGTTCGGTGGACGAGGCCGGCACGGCCGGGCTGACTCTGCGACCGGAATCCATCGATCCCTCCGCGCTGGTCCACGACGCAGTTGGTCGGTTCGCCCCTCGGGCCGCCAGTGCCGGAGTAGAGGTGCGGGCGGATGCCGACGGCGGACTGTCGCTCGCAGCCGATCGGGCCGCCGTCGAGCGGATCCTGGGCAACCTCATCGATAACGCCCTGGCGGTCGTGCCCCCAGGCGGCCACGTGTTGGTCGAGGCGCGCTCCGCGCCGGACGGAGCCGTCTCGCTCCGCACCAGCGACGACGGTCCAGGGTTTCCGCCGGGCTCACTGGAGCGCGTCTTCGATCGCTTCTATCGTGCCGATCCGGCCCGGAGCGGCTCGGGGACCGGCCTCGGCCTCTCGATTGTCCGGGCGCTCGCGCGTGCCCACGGCGGCGATGCGGTTGCCGAAAACCTGGCGCCGTCGGGTGCCCGCGTGACGGTGACGCTGCCGGCGGTCCCTTCGCCAGTACGGCACTAGCCTGGCGGGTTCAGGCGAGCGTGACCCCCGGGCCGCTCGAACCGGGTGTCTCCACGCGGCCAACCAGCCAATGCGGGACGCCTCGCGCGTCGAGGTCCGCAACCACGGCCGCGAGAGCCGCCGGGGGAATCGCGGCCAGCAGCCCGCCCGACGTCTGCGGGTCGTGGGCGAGGGTTACGAGTTCCGGTGAGACGCCGGCCGCGACGGTGAGTTCGGGCGCGACGAAGCGCCGATTGTGGGCGGCACCGCCGGTCTCGACGCCCTCTTGGGCCAGGTGGAGGGCGCCGTCGAGCGCCGGCAGGGACGCCGCTTCGAAGATGAACCGCAGCGCGGACGCTCGGGCCATCTCGAGGCCATGTCCGAGCAGACCGAAACCGGTGACGTCGGTGGCGCCCCGGACGTCGTGAGCCGCGAAAGCTTCGGCCGCGGCGCGATTGAGCGTCGTCATCTCGGTCGTGGCCGCGTCGAGCTGTGCGTCGGTGGTCCGGCCCTGCCGCCGGCCGGAGACCAGCAGTCCCGTTCCGAGGCGCTTGGTGAGCAGCAGCGCGTCCCCGGGCCGGGCCCCGCCCTTC
>JAQBHC010000152.1:0-8721 GCA_032128175.1 Chloroflexota bacterium
CCGAAAGCGCCCCGTCCGGCCAGCCGACCCGGAGGGCCAGCGTTAGCGATTCAGTTTGCTTACCTGCCGAGTGTGGTGCACGCCTCGGTCACGAGAGCCGCGGTATCACCACCAGCCGAACCGTCATCCGGAACCGCCTTGGACCAGGCGTCCCCGAACGGGCCCCAGTAGTTTCCGAACTGTTCGATCTGGGGTCGGGCGTCACCCTGCAGGATCGCGTCGGTGAAGCCCTTCACGAGTGGATCGCTGACTTCGACGCTCGTGTTGGCCGGCACGTGGCCGGCAACATCCACGTAGATCCGCTGTGCCGACGCGGAGACGAGCTCCTTGGCGACGGCGATGGCGAGGTCGATGTTCTTCGACGCCGCGTTGATATACCAGCCGTCGACACCGGCCATCGTCCGAGCCGGACCACCGGGTCCGCCGGGCATGGGGCCAACGGCCAGGCCCGCACGCGCGGCCTTGTAGTCGCCGAGCGTCCAGTTGCCGTTGAACATGATGTCGATGTCGCCGTTGAGGAACGCGTCGTTGACCTTGCCGTAATCGGAGTCAACGATGCCGCCCGCGTCCTTCAGCGCCTTGGAGAAGGCCAGGGCATCCGCGATGCCGCTGTTGGCATCAGCCACGCACTTGCCGGCGTCGTCGAAGACCTTGCCGCCGAAGGCGGAGTACAGGCCCCAGCCGAAGTAGGCGCCCGTGATCATGCCGACCTTGCCGCCAGCCTTGGCGAAGGCGAGGAGCTCATCGGTCGTCGTCGGGGGGTTCGGGACCTTGGCGCTGTCATAGTTCATGGCCACGGCCTTGAGGGACTCGGGGACCATGTACACCTTGCCATCCACCTTGGACCCGGCAACAGAAACGTCGCTCGAGGCCGCGAGGACATCGTCGATCCTGCCGGTCAGGTCCACGAGGTACCCGCCGCGAGCTTCGTTGCCGAGGCTGTCGTTGGGGCCGATAAACATGTCGGGCCCGCCACCGGCACCAGATTCGGCTTCAAAGTTGCGATACAGGTTGTCGAACGGAACCTCGACCGGGGAGATGAACAGGCCCGGGTTGGCGGCCTTGATGTCCGCGAGGATCTGCTGGAAGGCCTTGAACTCAGCGGCGCCGCCGGACGAGCCATAGGCATGCCAGATGGTGAGCGAGCCGGTCAGGCCGCCGGGTGGCGGGGCGTCGGTCGTCGTGACCGGCGGTGCATCGGTTGGGGCGCTCGATGGCGCTGTGCTTGCGGCGCCGCCACAGGCCGCCGCGACGATCGCGACGACACCGAGCAGCGCGACGAAGCGCTTGTGGGTCTTCATGTGCTCGATCTCTCCTCCAGCAGTGATTCGAATGAGGCCGGGTGGTTCCGGCGCACAATCCACGGGTCCGGGCATCCGGTGCCCCGTGCCTGTGATGGTCCGCGTTGGGCGAACCATCGGTTGTTCACGTCCCGTCGTCAGCCACCTCCTGCCGCACATGCGGCACCTGGGCGGTGGAACCGCGGACGACGAGGTGCGTGTCGAATTGATGCTGGGCGGGCTCGGGCGAGTTCCGCGTCCGCCCGCCCTCGAGAATGAGCCGGACGGCCGCCTCGCCCTTCTCGCGTGTTGGTTGATGGACGGTGGTCAGCGGCGGATCGGTGTACTGGGCGATATCCAGATTATCGAATCCAATGATGGACAGATCCGTCGGAACGCGCAGCCCCAATTCGCGCGCGGCGCGCAGCACCCCAATGGCCATCGCGTCACTCATGGCGAGAACCGCCGTCGGACGAAGGCCACTCTCCCATGCGCGATGGAACGCCGCGATGCCGCCGTCCATGCTGGCCGGCCCCAGGACCACGACATCGTCCCCGATGGCGACCCCGATGTCCGCAGTAGCGGCACGGTAGCCGCGCAGGCGCCGCGCGGTCACCCAGGCGGAATCGCCCTCGTGACCCGCGGAGGGCGGCTCGATCCCGACAACCACGAACTGCCGGTGTCCCAGCTGGATCAGATGCTCAGCGGCCGCCCGCGCACCGCCTTCGTCATCGACCAGAATCGCCCGCTCGTCAGGGAGGGTCGTCGAATCAATGAGAACGTAGGGCAGGCCGGATCGCCGCAGATGGCTGATGCCGGGATGCTCGGCCCCGAGCCCGACCGCGATGATGCCGTCCACGCTGGCCCGATCGACGGCGCGGACGAGCGAACCGTGGAGCGGCGAGATGAACTGAATGGCCATCCCGGCCTCCTCGGCGGCGGTCGCAACCCCCGCGCTGAATTCCGCGAAATACGGGTTGGTGAAGATGACGTCCAGGGCCTGTGGCGTGAGGATCCCGATCGTCCAGGTCCGCCGCTGGGCGAGCATCCGGGCGACCGGGTCCGGGCGGTAATCAAGGTCGGACGCGACCCCACGGATCCGAAGAACGGTATCGGCGTTCAGCCGCTCGGGTGTGTTGAACGCGAAGGACACCGCGGCCTTGGACACGCCCGCCTCTCGGGCCACGTCTGCGATCGTCGCTCGACGCGTCGATTGCTCCAACAATTGCCTCCGAAATCCGTCGCGCGCAGGCCAGCCGGCGCATGGCCACAGCCGCCGTGTATGATCGGGGCGCGAACCGGAAAAGCGGTTTAGCAAACCGGTTTAGTGGACCGTATCAGCGGCCCCTACCAGTGTCAACAGAAATTCCTCCCGGAGTGGTGCGTTGTCTGGCCGAATCGGGCTCGCGTTGACGTTGCACAACCATCAGCCCGTCGGCAATTTCGGCTGGGTGATCGAAGATACCTACCGGACCGCCTACCAGCCGATGGTCGACGCGCTGGAGGGGCACCCGTCGGTCCGCATGGCACTCCACTACACGGGTCCGCTGCTCGAGTGGTTCGCCAGCGAGAAACCGGAATTCCTGGATCGAATCCGCGCCATGCGCGAGCGGGGCCAGGTCGAGATCCTCGGGGGCGGACATTTCGAACCTGTCCTCGCCTCCATTCCGGAACGGGATCGGATCAGCCAGCTCCGACGCATGGCGGACGAGGTCGAGCGGCTGTTTGGGCACCGGCCGCGCACGGCCTGGCTCGCAGAACGGGTGTGGGAGCCGGACCTGCCCACTTCGCTTGTGGCCGCGGGGTACTCCGCGACGATCCTGGACGACGCCCACCTTCGCGCCGCCGGGGTGCCCGAGGACGCCATGTGGGGGCCCTTCTCAACCGACGACCAGGGCAGTCGTCTGACGGTGTTCGGGACGGAGCAGGGCCTGCGCTATCGGATCCCGTTCCGCCCGGTCCCCGAGTTGATCGAGTATCTCCGGGACCACGCGACCGAGGACGGAGAGCGCCTCGGTACGATGGGCGACGACGGCGAGAAGTTCGGCGGCTGGCCATCGACCTGGGAGCATTGCTGGGGCAAGGGCGCGTGGATCGAGGAGTTCCTCGTGGCGCTCGAGTCCAACAGCTCCTGGCTCACCACGACGACACCGTCCGACTGGCTGGCCGCGCACGCCCCGCTCGGGCGCATCTACGTCCCCGGCGGTAGCTACGCGGAAATGGGAGCCTGGGCGCTCCCGCCCGGTGAGAGCCGCGCGTTCACTCGAGCGCTCGAGCAGGATCGGGCGGAGGGACGACCCGAGCCGCGCTGGATGCGCGGAGCGTCATGGCGGAACTTCCAGATCAAGTACCGCGAGATCAACGACATCCACAAGCGGATGCTGCGGCTCTCGGACCGGGTCGCAGGCATGCCGGACGGGCCGACCCGCGACCGGGCGCACGATCACTTGCTGCGCGGACAGTCGAACGACATCTACTGGCACGGCCTGTTCGGAGGGATCTACCTGGCCGACCTCCGCCTGGCCACAATCGGTCAACTCATCGCAGCCGAGGACGCCGTCGATGGCGCAACGGGCTCCATGGATCGCGCGGTATTGGCCGATCTGGACCTCGATGGGCGGGACGAGGTGCTCCTGTCCAACGACGGTCAGGTCGTGACCGTGAATCTCGACGACGGCGCCGGGATCGCAGACTGGGATCTCCGCGCCGCTCGGTACGCGCTGACCTCGGTTCTCCGCCGCCGGCCCGAGGCCTATCACGATGCGATTCGACAACAGGCAGACGGCGATGGGCAGGCCGACCCCAGCGAGGCACACATGGTGGATTCGATCGACGGCACCGCGCGCTTCAAGGAAGCGGGACTGGCCGACCACCTTCGCTACGACGACCACGAACGTCGATCCGGGCTGGTCCGATTCCTCCCCGTCGGCGCTACTTCGGCCGACTTCGGCGGCGGAGAACTGCCCGACCTTGGCAGCGCGCTCGGAGCGCCGCACAGGGTGGTGGAACTGGCCGACGGGCGTCTCGTCGTGGAGGCCACGGCCAGCGTCGGTGTGGCCGGGGCGAGCGTGCCGATCCTGGTACGCAAGTCCATCGAGCTCGGAGGCGGGCGCCTGTCGCCCGCGCTGCGCGTCCACGTCACGATCCGGAACGTCGGCGACCGGCCGATTCGGGCGCGCCTGGGGCTGGAATGGGCGCTCATGCTCCTCGGCGGCGGCGGCAATCCCGCCGCCTGGTACGAGGTCGGCGGCCAGCGATGGGCCCACGATTCAGCGGGTGCGGCGAGCGGCGTCGAAGTCGTTCGCCAGGGCAACGACTGGGCCGATGTGGCCCTGTACACGATCGCCTCACCGGCCGCCGATGCCTGGTGGGCACCGATCGAGACGATCTCGAATTCGGAGGCCGGGTTCGAGCGGGTCTACCAGGGGTCGTCCCTGCTCCTGTCGTGGCCACTCGATCTCGCGGCGGGTGCGGAGCGCACGGTGTCCTTGGAGCATCGGGTGACGATCACGAAGGATCGGCGCGCATCGGAGGATGGCCGCGCGCGCTGATCCTGAAAACGACCCGCCAACGACCCACTGGAGACCCGGCGCCGTTTCGCTGCGCGCCGCTTGACCCTTGAGCCTGTTTGGTACAGTGCACTAGGCCAATCTGACCGCTACCTGGACCTGCTGACCGTGGCACACGTCGAAACGGAACTTCCCGCATCGCCCGCCGTCCCCAGCTCGCGTCACCTCGATGTCACGCGGGACAGCGATGTTCCGATCTCGACGCAGATCTACTGGCAGCTCGTCTACCAGATCGATTCCGGCCGTCTGGTGCCTGGCGCGCGCCTTGCGCCGGTCCGCGAACTCGGCGCGGCCCTGCGCGTGAACCCGAACACCATCCGGGCTGTGTACCGCCGCCTTGCGGCCGCCGGCTATGTCACGAGCCGCCACGGGGCCGGAACCGTGGTTGCCGAGCGCCAGCCGAAACGGCGCCGCCCCGATGCCCTCGCCGGCATCGTGTCCGAAATGCTGCGTCGTGCGGCGCAATCCGGGTTCACGCCGGACGAAGTGGCCGCAGCGACGTTCGCGGCATCGTCGGAGCGGCGCCACCCTGGGCCGCTCGTTCGCGTGCTGTTCGCCGAATGCACGACCGCCGACGCGGGACATGGCGCCGAGCGCCTCAACAATGAATTCGTCGGCCTGATCGAAGCCGAAGGTACGCTGATCGACGAGCTTCCGGACCGGCTCGACCGCTTCCACTACGACCTCATCGCCACGACGACCTTTCACGCGGACGAGGCACAGGCCCTCGTCGGTGGCCGGGCACCGGTCCTGGCGATGCTGGTCGGGCCCGGATACGTCGATATGGTCCTCGAGATCGTCGCCTTGAAGGCCGGCGCGCGCGTCGGCCTCGTGTGCGCCTCTGGTCGAGGGGCGGCCAACATCGCCGAAACCCTGTCCATCGCGGGCACCAAGGGTGTGGAACTCATCCCGGTCCTGATTGGGGATCGGGAAGGCCTCGCGGACCTGTCGGAGACGGCCGATCTGATCCTGATGTCCCGTGAGGCGCTCGCGCTCGGGTTGGACACAGATCTGAAGCATCCCGACCGAGTCCGACCGTGGACCTTCGAGTTCGACCCGGCGGCGATCGAGCACCTTCGACGCTCGATCGACGGCGTGATCAGCGAGCGCGAGGCGTCAAGTGCCTGATTCCATGACCCCACCGGCGGCGACATGAACACCGTACCGGCGCAGACTCCCTGGGTCTTGCCCGTCGTGCTCACGGGCCGTCGCGTTCGCCTCGAGCCACTCTCGCGCGACCACCTCGCCGATCTCGTGGTGGTGGGCCTCGAGCCATCGATCTGGGCGCTGACCATCGCCCGTCCCGTCGATCCCGGCGGGATCGCCGCGTGGCTGGACGGTGCGCTTGCCGGCGCGGCGGCCGGTGTGGAGATGCCGTTCGCAACGATCGACCTGACCAGCGGCCGCGCGATCGGGAGTTCCAGGTTCATGTCCATCGTGCCCGACCACCGTCGCCTCGAGATCGGCTGGACGTGGGTCGGTACTGCGTTCCAGCGCACGGGCGCCAATCGGGAGGCCAAGCTCCTGCAGCTCAGCCACGCCTTCGAGGTGCTCGGCGCGAACCGGGTGGAATTCAAGACCGATGCTCGCAACGAGAAATCCCGCGCGGCGCTACTCGGAATCGGGGCGACCTTCGAGGGCATCTTTCGCGACCACATGATCATGCCCAGCGGGCCGCTCCGCGCTTCGGCGTTCTACAGCGTCATCGCCAAGGAGTGGCCGGACGTCAAGGCTCGCCTGGAGGCCACACTCGTCCGATCCTGACGACGACGCCGCTCACCTGGGCCGGGCCTTGGTCCCCCGACGCTCCGCTGGACCGCATCTGCGATGATCGAGGGCATCGAGCCGGCGACGACCGGCATATCGCGCCCGGGAGGCACGCCATGATCGATCTGCTCGTCAAGGTGCTCATCAATGCGGCCGGCGTGTATGCCGCGATCAAGCTCGTCCCGCAGATCTCCTTCGCCTTCGGCGAGGACTGGTGGAAGTTGATCGCAGTTGCCGTGATCCTGGCCATCGTGAACAGCTATCTCAAGCCGATGCTCAAGATCCTGTCCTTCCCGATCACGCTCATGACGCTGGGGCTGTTCGCGTTCGTGCTGAACGCGTTGCTCCTGCTGCTGGTGAGCTTCGTCTCGGACCAGCTCGGCCTTGGGTTCACGATCGGTGGATTCCCCCCGAACTTCACGTCCGATTCGTTCGTCGGGGCGCTGCTCGGATCGCTCGTCATCAGCATCGTCGCGACGATCCTGGGCTCGATCAACGCGGGCCGGAAGATCGCGCTCTAGCCAACCTTCGCCGCTTCCTCGATCCGGCCTGCGCTGATGCTTGAAGGCATACACGTGCCGATTGATCGCCTCCCGGGGATCGCCGGAGCGCTGCGCGCAGCCGGGCGACGGTTCGGCACGCCGGTGGCAGTTACCGACATGACCGAACTCAGCGCGCTCGGGGCCATCATCGAGGCCGCGTTTCCCGATCCGTGGCTACGGGCCTTCTCACTCAAAGCGAACGACGTAGCCGCAATCGTGGCCCGGCTCGGGACCATGGGGTTCGGGGCGAACGTCGTCTCGCGTGGCGAATGGGCGGTGGCCCGGCGCGCGGGAATCCCCAATTCGAGCGTGACCCTCGAAGGCGTGGGCAAGACCGACGAGGACCTGCGGGCCGCCGTTCGCGCGGCGAGGGACGGTGATCCGCCGCGCTGGGTCGCGATCGAATCCGTGGACGAGGCGCGCGCGCTGGTCCGAATCGCAGACACCGGTATTGGCAACGGAAACCTGGACATCCTCGTGCGGCTCAACCCGGCGGTCGTTCCGGACACCCTGGCGGGTCTCGCCGTCGGCCTGGCTCGCTCAAAATTCGGGATGACCGGCGACGAGGCGTCGGCAGCCGTCGCCATCCTGGCCGAGGGTCGCGGGTTGCATCCGCGCGGCGTGCACCTCCATGTCGGATCGCAACTCCAATCGGTCGATGCCTGGCGCGACGGCATCCGGCGAGCCTTGGCGCTCGTCGCCCTGCTGCGCGGGTCACGACCCGAGTTCGACACGCTGGACGTGGGCGGCGGATTCCCGACCTTCCCACGGGATGAGCCGGCGCCGGATCCGGCCCGCTTCGCGCGTGAGATCCCGGCGCTCCTGGCAGGCGTGCCGGCGGAGCGGCGCCCGTCCCGGCTGGGGATCGAGCCTGGTCGGGCACTCGTGGCGCGTGCGGGCTACCTCGTCGCTCGCGTGCTGCATGTCCGCGAGCGCGACGGCAGGCAGGTCGTCCTGGACACAGGTATGGCGGAGCTCATCCGGCCGGCGCTCTACGGGGCACGGCACGAGATCGTGGCGCTCACGTCGCTCGGACGGCCGCATCCCGACGCCCGCCGCCCCGGATTCGTGGGCACTCCGGCCAGGGTGGACGGTCCGATCTGCGAGTCGACCGACCATCTGGGTGACCACGCGCTCCCGGAACTGCGCCGCGGTGACCTGGTGGCAATCTGCGATACCGGCGCCTACGCGGCCTCCCTGGCGATGACCTACAACGGCCGCCCGCGACCGCCCCAGGTCATCCTCGAGTCCGACGGGCGCCTGGTCCTGGCCCGGCGACGCGGTTCGCTCTCCGGCCTCGGTTGAGCGCATCCTTGTCGACATGTTGAACCGCCGAATTGCGGCCATCCTTACTGCAGGCGCCGCGTTGCTGCTCCCCCTGGCCATCGCAATCGGTGCGGATCCGGGCCCGCCCGGCCCTCCATTTCCGCCCCCTGCGATTGACCGTGCCGTCTATGACGACGCGGGAGTGTTCCGGCCAGGAACCGTCGCGGCGCTTGAAGCGAAGATCGATGCGATCGAGGCCCGCACCGGCGCCGAGGTCGTCGTGTACACGCAGGTCTG
>JAQBHC010000153.1:0-3466 GCA_032128175.1 Chloroflexota bacterium
GCGGCCATCTCGCCGGCACTCGGATCCTGCCCGGGAGCCTCGACCGCTACGCCCACGATCGTGAGGCCATAGGCGCGCGCGAAGTACGGCATTGCATCGTGAAACAGTACAAAACGACGGTCAGCCTGCGGGATCGCAGCGATCTGCTGCCGGACCCAGACGTCCAGCGCTGTGAGGCGCTGCAGATACGCGGCGGTCGTGGCCTCAATCTCGGACGCATGTGCCGGGTCCGCCGCGCGCAGAGCCTCCGAGATGCGCGCCGCGTACTCGATTCCGTAGCTGACATCCATCCACAGGTGTGGATTCTGAGTCTCGGCCGTCTCACCGGGAAGGAGCGCGATGCCGGGCACGTCCACCCCGAGTCTCAGGATTGGAGCCGCGCCGCCGGCCGCTCTGATCGTCTTCTCGAGCCAGTCGTCGAGGCCGAGACCGTTCATGACGAACAGGTTCGCCGACGCCACCGATCGCACGTCCGCTGGAGTGACCTGATAGGTATGGACATCGAGGCCCTTCGGAACGAGGCTGCTGACCGTCACGCGCGCGCCGCCGACATTCCGGGCCAGGTCGGCGAACACGGAAGACGTCGTCACGACCTCGATGGGGCCGCCCGATGCCGGCGTTGTCCGCGGCGATCCGACAGGCTGACCCGCGCACGCGGCCACGAGCGCGGTCAGCGCAAGCAGGAGCAGCAGGAGGCGGGAGCGCGGCATCTGAGGCCCAATACTGAGACTGAGTCGCAGTAAGTGTCAACCGAACGAGCGTGGTGGCGCTGATTTCTGGAATGACACCACCGAATCGGCGGCGTACGATGCTTCGGCTGTCGTCGGATCGATGCGGGAGAGAGTGATGAGCGAGAGCAGGCGTGCCGTGCCGGGTGCCGGCATCTGGTATGCCAGCTGGCCTGTGCAGATCATCGGGGCCGCCGTCCTTGCGGGGGTCGGCATCTTCATGCTCGTGGACCCTGGGCGGGCGGAATTGCTCGCCGGTCTCGTACTCGGCGGGTTTCTCCTTGTCGACGGCATCCGCTGGGCAGTAACGCGGATCGGCGCACAGCAGTTCGGTCGAATCGGGGAGATCGAGTCGCTGCGTGCAGGAATCGGCCTTCTGACGGCGGTCCTGCTCTTCGGCCTGTCGTATCTCGAGGCGATCACCCTCCCCGGCACCCGGCTGATTCTCGCCATCGGCGGGATACCGTTTGGCCTGCTCGGCCTGTGGATGGTGATCCTCGGGATGGGGACCGGCATTCGCTGGTCCCTTGCCGTTATCAGCGTTGTGGTCACGGCGTATGGGGCGCTGCTCATCTACACCCAGTTCGTGGACGCTGGCGGATTCGCCACGATCCTGACCATGGTCGCGGCGGGCGAGCTGCTCGGGGCGGCCCTCCTCGCGGTGCGGGCGATCCTCGGCGCCAGGTCCAGCAGGGCCGACAAGTCGCCGAGCGGAGGTTGACGCTTCCCCGAGGCGTCGGACGGCAAGGAGCCCGCCAGGTTGCCATGACACCTAAGATGGGGATATGGAGCGACGTCCCCCGCGGCCGAACGCGTCGGCCCGACCATCGCGATCCGGGCTTGAAGACCGCATAGACCCGTTACCCGTGAGCGCTGCGTGTTGACGAAGGATCAGGTCCAGGCGATCAACCGCTTTCCGGACGAGAATCCGAACCCCGTCCTGCGCATCGGCCTCGACGGTCACGTCCAATACGCCAACCCCGCTGCGGCCCCCGTCCTGGAGGCGTTGGGCGTCCACGTCGGCGATCAGGTCTCGTCTGAATGGCTCGCCGAGGCGCGCGCCGCCGCCGCCGCCGGGACGAACCTGGACGCCACGGCCAACCACCGAACGTTCGCGCTCCGCCCGGTCGAAATCGCGGATCTCGATTTCCTCAACGTATACGGATCGGACATCACTGCCCAGCGCCTGATCGTCAAGTTCCCCGACCAGAACCCGAATCCCGTGCTCCGAATCGACTGGGATGGAAAGCTCGTCTACGCAAACCTCGCCAGCACACAGCTGATCGAAGGCCTTGGCTGCCAGGTGGGGCGGGCGCTCAATCCCGAATTGTTCGATCCCCTCGTCGCCGCCGTCCGGGCAGGGAACGGCGAATCCACCGAGATCTCCAGCGGCGACCGTGACTACGAGCTGCTGCCCGTTGACGTGCCCGAGTTCGGGTTCATCAACGACTACCGGACCTACGTCACGGCCAACAACGAGATGCGCCGACTGCACTACGAGAATCAGCGGCTCCTGCTGAACATCCTTCCCGAGGCAATCGCGAATCGGCTGCGCGGCGGGGAGAAGCTCATTGCCGACCGGTTCGACGACGTGACCCTGCTGTTCGCCGATATTGTCGGGTTCACCGCGATGTCGAGCGAGATGTCCCCGGGGGAGCTCGTCTCGGTCCTCAACGAAGTCTTCACTGTCTTCGACGAGCTCGTCGACCGGCACGATCTGGAGAAAGTGAAGACGATCGGGGACGCCTACATGGTCATCGGTGGCCTGCTGGATCAATCCGGTGATCACACCCAGCGGGTCGCCGACCTCGCGCTCGACCTGTCTGAGCGCATGGAAGCGATCGAGGCCGCCGCGCGGCTGGGTGTCCAGTTCCGGATCGGCATTCATTGTGGCCCGGTGGTTGCCGGCGTGATCGGCCAGAAGAAGTTCATCTACGACGTCTGGGGGGACACCGTGAACCTCGCGTCGCGCATGGAATCGCTCGGAATTCCGAGCCGTATCCATGTCTCGGGGGCGGTGGAGGAGCGCCTGCGCGGCCAGTACCGTCTCGAGGCGCGCGGCCTCGTCGAGGTCAAGGGCAAGGGTTCACTCCCGACCTGGTTCCTGGTCGGTGGGCCGGATCGCGGAGCGACCGACGTGCGCGGATCCGAGCCGTCCCGATCCTCGAGTTCGGCCGTTCCCAATCGTGACGGCGGATCGCGCGCCAGCGCCGATCCTGCCACTTCCTAGCCCGGCCGCGGACCTCGCGTCGGCGATCAGCCCAGCTTCAGGCGCGGCAGTACTTCCTTGCCGAAGACATCGATGAACTCGGCCTGGTTGCGACCGACGTTGTGGAGGTGGACCTCGTCGAAGCCCATGTCCAGGTAGTGCTGGATGTGCGCCGCGTGGGCCGCCAGATCCGAGGTCATCAGGACGCGGTTCTTGAAGTTCTCAGGGCCGACGAGCTTGGCCATCGCGGCGAAATCTTCGGGATTCTTGATGTCCTGCTTCGGAAAGGCCATCCCGCCGTTTGGCCATTCGAGGACGGCCTGATCGATGGCCTCCTGATCGGTCCGGGCCCAGGAGACGTGAATCTGGAGGAGCTTCGGTGACCCCGACGGGTCCTTGCCGGCCTCGCGGGCACCGTCTTCATACTTGCCCCAGAGCATCGCGATCTTCTCGTCCGCGGCGCCGACCGTGATGATCCCGTCGGCGAACTTGCCCGCCTTTTTGGCGTTGATCGGACCGGCGGTCGCGA